>JALHNS010000272.1 GCA_022843445.1 Gemmata sp. | reverse complement strand
CGCGGGCGGCGTCAGCGGCGGCACCGGTTCCGGCGGCGCGAGCGGCGACCGCTCGCGCGCGCGGCGCTCGACCGGCACCACAATGGGCACCTCTTCGAGCGCCAGAAACGGCTCGTGGCACCGCGGGCACGCGACCGTTTCGCCCAGCGCCTCCGGCTCGACGCGCGACGCGCCCCGGCACGCCGGGCACCGGACTACCACCAACCCCATTCGCGCGCTCTCCGTGTCACTGGCGAACCGCCGGCGTGAGCCGGCGGGTGGTTCGCAACGCTACCCGCCGGCTCACGCCGGCGGTTCGACGAATTAGGCGGTCGGGCCGATCTCTTTCGCCTTCAGCAGTTCCACCTTCTCGCCGCGGCCGACCGCGTACTGGAAGTTGGTCTTCTCGGTGGCCGCCGCGCCGACGTTGCCCTTGCGGTCGAGCGCGAGGAACGCGACCCGCGCCGGGTGAACGCCGCGCCGCCCGGCGGCGGCGTTCGCGCGCTTGCACGCCAGCTCGCACGCCTCTTGCGGACTCTTCCCGCCGCGCATCTGCTCGGCGATGAACAGCGACCCGCCGATGCGGATGATCTCTTCGCCGACCCCGGTCGCGCCGGCCGCCCCGGCTTCGTCATCGACGTATAACCCGGCCCCGATGATCGGCGAATCGCCGACGCGCCCCGGCAGCTTGTACGCGAGGCCGCTCGTCGTACACACGCCGCCCAAGTGCCCCTTCGCGTCCAGCGACAGCACCGTAACCGTATCGTGGTTGAACTCGTTCACGTTGATGTCACTAGCACCATCGGCTGCGATCGGCTTCTCCGGTTGCTTCTCGCCCTTCTTCTTGAGGTCCGGGTGCGCGTCGAGCCACTCTTTGATGCTCTCCGCGGTGTACGGCACTTCCAGCGGGAAGCCCTGTTGCAGCGCGAACCACTTGGCCGCTTCGCCGACGAGCAGCACGTGCGGCGTCTTCTCCATCACGCGCTTCGCAAGCGCCGCGACGTGCCGGATGTGTTCCACGCACGCGACCGCGCCGCAGGCGAGCGTGCGCCCGTCCATGAGGCACGCGTCGAGCGTGAGCCGGCCGAGCCGGTCCGGGAGGCTGCCGAAACCCACCGAGTTGCGGATGCTCGTGTCGTCTTCGACCGCTTGCGCGCCCGCGAGCGCCGCGTCGAGGGCCGGTTCGCCTTTCGCCAGCGCCTTCATCGCGGCTTGAACCGCGGAGCGGCCGAACGGCCAAGTGGCAATCGTGATCGGTTCGGGCATGTGCGCGCCGTGGTAAGAGAAGCGGACCGTATCATCCTAACCGCGAACGCGGTGCGCGGAAACGAAAACGCCCGCGTCCGGCGGCACCCCGCGAAAACGGGAGCGGCACCGGACGCGGGCGGAAGCGGACGCAGCGCGCGGTCGGCGCTACGTGACCGCGGCGTTGTTCTGGCCGTCGGCGCGCTGCTTTTGCTGTTCCAGCGGAAGCAGCTCTTGGCGGTAAATGGGCACGTCGCGCGGTGCCTCGATACCGAGCCGAATCTTGCCGCGATCGATATCGACGACCGTGATACAGATGTTGTCGCCGATGTAAATCTTCTCTCCGAGTTTGCGGCTCAGTACGAGCATGGTCGCGTCCCTCCGTTGTGCGTCGTGCGCCCGCTTTCGTGCCGCAAGCATACGCGAGGAACGCGCGGGGTGTTGCGGGGCCGCGCCAAAAGAGCGCGGCGGTCGGAAGTGCGCAAGCGCGCGGCCGTTACAACGCTTACGACGAGCAACCGAAGGGAGCGCAGAGGCGCTACAACCGGCACGCGAAGGCCGGGGAGAAACACAGACGAGCCGCGAACGCCAGTGAGCGGCAACACCGTTCGCTTTGCTCCACTTCGCCCGTTGCCGCTCACTGGCGTTCGCGGCTCGTTCCGAATCCGCAAGAGGCGCTTTCGGCGTCTTTCGCGCACCGGCGCACACAAACACGAAAGCCGCACGTCTAGAACGTGCGGCTTTCGGCGAGAAATGGCTACAACCGCTTCCTGCTGAGCCTTCCTCTGATACGTTCGGCGGGACGCGGGGTCATCGCGGGGGCGCGGCACTCTGGGATAAGAGCGCGGCGCGTCCGTGACGCGAAGTCGCATCAGGAGCAGTGGGGGCGCTTCCGAGCCGGCCCACCCCGACTCGCCCGCGTCCCGCCGAGTTCGGTCAGGCCACGCAGGCCAGTTCGGGTTCGGCGTTCACTTCGTCCGCGAACTGCGCCGGGTTCGCGAGGAACTCCAGCGGGCGCGGGTCGCCGACGTAACGCGCGTCGCACGGGTGGAACAGCGACTGTTTCAGCTTCGCGCGCTGTTCCAGCACCGCGAGCTTTTCCGGCGAACCGGGGGCGGCGGTCGTCGGGGCGGCCGGCAGCGGCGCGCGGCCCGCGAAGTTCCCCACGCCGCGGCGGGCGTACTTGCTCGTACTCGGGTACAGGTCCTTCACGCCCGGCGTGTAGTAGCAGCTCCAGCACAGCCCGCGCGGACGGTTCACCTTCGATTGGTCGCAGTGGCGGCAGATGGCGGTCATGGCTTTATCCCTTGAATTTGTTGTGTGTTGTGTTCGGTTCGTCGGTGTTCGTTAGGCGGCGATCACGCCGCTGGTGGTCGGGGCCGGTTCGGGCTTGCGGGCCGGTTCGAGCGGGACCCGCGCCGCGAGCGCCAGTTCCACTTCCGCCAGCAGTTGCCGCCGCATTTCGTCGCGGGGCGTGTCGTCGAACCAGTTCAGGAACCAGCGACACGCGGCCGGTTCGCCCAGTCGCAGGTCGGCCTCGCAGCACGCACGGGCGAAGAACTCTTCCACTTGGCCCACCGTTTCCAGCGCGTCGCCTTGCCAGCCGCAGAACCCCAGCGCACACGCGGCCTCGACCGGCCAGTCCTGCACGCACATCAGCGGGGGCGGCGTCGTCGTGCTGCCCTGCGTCAGCCGCGGATCGTCGCCGCGGAGCGCGTCGCGAAGGGACTCCAGACCGGTGGTCGAAAGCACCGGAGCGAACCCGTCCCGCCACACCAAGCGCCAGCTTTCCATCGTTGCCCCTCCGGTCGGTTGCGTTCCCAACTCCTCATTTGCACCCGACACGATTACTTATACGTCCGTTCACCATGCGTGTCAACACGAAATCGGGCAACAATTCCGTTTTTCTTTCCGCCCGAACGCAATGCGGCACATAGATAGACATTTTTTGCAATATAAAATCAATCAAAATGGACATTTATAGACATGCCAATACGGAGTTAGTGTACACCCGCTGCCGGGCTGTAACTCCGCGAGCCTGCTGGGGTTGAATGGGGTGAGCGGCGCGCGTTGGCTCGTGCCGCGAAGCTGGGGGATTTCGCCATGATTCGCTGCTTCGGGGCCGCGCTGATCGCGTGCGCGTTGGGCCTTTTTGCGTCTGCTGCCGATGCGCCGAAGGCGCGGACGTGGAAAGTGGGCGACGCGACACGCGAAGCGCTCGTTGTGGTGCCCGCGAGCGCCACCAAGCAGGCGTCGCCGCTGGTATTCGTGTTCCACGGGCACGGCGGAACCGCCAAGAACGCCGCGGCGAAGATGGCCGTTCACGAGCACTGGCCGGACGCGGTCGTGGTGTACCCGCAGGGGCTAAACACGCCCGGCAAACTCACCGACCCGGAAGGCAAGAAGAGCGGGTGGCAGCACTCCGCGGGGCAAGAAGCCGACCGCGACCTGAAGTTCTTCGATGAAATGCTGAAGTCTATGAAGGCCGACTACAAGATCGACGACAAGCGCGTCTACGCGACCGGGCACAGCAACGGCGGGCGTTTCACGCATCTGTTATGGGCGGAGCGCGGCGAGGCGTTCGCGGCGGTCGCGCCGTCGGGCAGCACCGCGGGGGCGCTGACGAAAGCGTTCAAGCCGAAGCCGTGCCTACACATCGCGGGCGCGGAAGACCCGCTGGTGAAGTTCGCGGGTCAGAAGGCGACGATGGACGCCGTGCAGAAGCTGAACGGCTGCGCGACCGATGGGAAGCCGTGGCAGCCGGACGCGAAGCCGACCGGCACGCAATACGAATCGAAGGGCGGGACGCCGCTGGTGGCGCTCGTGTACCCCGGCGGGCACCAGTTCCCGGCCGACGGTGCGCAGCGGATCGCGGCGTTCTTCAAAGAGCACGCGAAGAAGTAGGGGCCTCTTGGCGAACGGTCGGCGTAAGCCGGCCGGTGTTGTGCGCTGCGAAGAACCGGCCGGCTCACGCCGGCTGTTAGCCCCCGCGCTTGGGGCGCGCCTTGATGTCGAACAGACCGAAGATTTCGTCTTCCGTCAGCCCGCGGGATTCGGGCTTGTCCGCTTGTGCAATCAACTCGTTGAACACCGCGCGCTTCGCTTCCAGAATGTCGGCGATGCGCTGCTCGATGGTGCCGCCGCTCAGGAACCGCGTCACGGTCACCGGGTGCTTTTGCCCCAACCGGTGCGCGCGGTTGATCGCCTGATCCTCGACCGCAGGGTTCCACCAGCGGTCGAACAGGAACACGTAGTTGCAGAACTGCAAGTTCAGCCCCACGCTCCCGGTGCCGTAGCTCATCAGAATCACGTGCGCGTCCGGGTCGCTTTTGAAGCGGTCCAGAATCGGCGTGCGCTCGTTCTGCGGCACCTTCCCGTGGTACTGGAGCGCGCCGTAGCGGTGCAGCGCCTTCGCCAGCACTTCCAGCGGCTCCACCCATTGCGAAAACACGATGGCCTTGCGCCCGCTCTGGGCGACTTCTTCCATGTCCGTCAGCAACTGTTCGAGTTTCGCGCTCTCGCCGGTCAGCGGGTCGAAGTTGCAAATCTGCTTCAGCCGCATCACGAGTTGGAACACGTGCTGCACGCTGATGGTGTCGCCGAGTTCGTTCAGGTGAATGATGCCGTCGTTCTCGGCGCGGTCGTAGGCGGCTCGCTGCGCGGGCGTGAGTTCGACCGGGAGGTCGCGCATCACCTTGCCCGGCATGTCGGACGCCACCACGTCCTTCGTGCGCCGCAAGATGCTGTCGGAAGTGAGTTGCGCGACGCGCCGCGGCGGCGCGTCGGCGGGCACGCGCCCGGAATCGACGAACTCGAAGATGTTGATGAGGTCGTCCACGCGGTTCTCGATGGGAGTGCCGGTGAGCGCCCAACTGCGCGTTCGGTTGAGCGCCCGCACCACCTGCGCCGTTTTGCTCTCCTTGTTCTTGATGCGCTGCGCTTCGTCCAGCACCACCACATCGAACTTCACGCGCGGGTCGGCGGCGAGGTCCGCGTCGCGGGTGAGCGTCTCGTAGTTGATGAGTTTGAGCGGGCAGTTGGACACGAGCCACAACCGGCGGCGGTGGTCCGGGTCGCCCTCGAAGCTCTCCACCGGGATGTCCGGTGCCCACATCTTCAGTTCGCGCTGCCAGTTGTGCATCAAGGGCTTCGGGCACACGACCAGCGCGCTCTGAATCTCGCCCTGATGGAAGAGGAGGCGCAGCGTGAGGATCGCCTGACAGGTCTTCCCCAACCCCATCTCGTCGCACAGCATCGCGCCGTGCCGCGGCATCAGGAACGCGATGCCTTCGAGCTGGTACTTGTACGGCTCGAACGGCACTTCGAGTTGGCGACCGTCGAAGAGGCCGTCGAGCGGCGGTTGCAGCAGGTAAAGGAGCCGGTCTTTGAAAAGAACTGTGTCCGCGGTGGGCTTGGGCCGGATGCGCGGCGGCACCGGCGCGCCGTCCGGCAGCACCGGTGCAGCGGGCAAGTTCACCACGTGCCGCCCGACCTTCGGTTCGGCCCGCGGCGGCGGCGCGTAATCGGCGGTCGGCGCGGGGAACTTCCACCCTTCGGTGGTCACGGTGAGGTCGAGGCGACCGAGCACCCGCACCCACGGAGCGTCGGTGAGCAAGCGCGCTTCGCGCACGCCCGGTTCGAGGGGCTGATCGAGTTTGGGCAGTTCGAGCGCTTCGGGCGCGAAGTCGAGGGCGACCGCTTCGGCGTCAAGCAGCACGATTCGTCACTCCCATTTTGCGGGCTTCGGCCACGGCGTCGCGCACGCGGGCGAACGGCTCCGCCAGATCAACGGCCGAGTCCACGCGGTCGAGCAGTTGCACCACGAACTCGCGGTCGGAAGCGTACCGCGCCGGGAGCAGTAGACCGGCGGAAGAGCGGGCGTGCGCGAACGCGACCGCGTCGGCCGGGACCGCGCCGGCGGGCGCGAGCGCTACCACCGGCACTTCCACCCGCGACCGCAACCCGAGCGCGGCCGGGCTGTCCGTTACAATCAGATCGGGTTTCGCCGCGGTTTTCTCGACCAGCGTTTTCCCAATCACGTCGGCGTGGATGTACTCGACGAGCGTGGGGCCGTAGAGCGCGGTCTGCACTTTGTTGGGCTGAACGGCGGTGGTGAGGCGGAATTCGAGCGGGCGACCCCAACCGTTCGTCACCAAGTAGCCGCCGAGCCAGCCGTTGGGTTCTTGGAGCACCGCGAGGAAGGCGAGCGCCAGCGGGCCGCCGGGTTTCGCCGTTTGGGGCTGAATCGTCACGTTGGTCCGGTCCTTCGGGGAGGGATACCCGCGAGGCTCCCTTCCCATCGGCGGCGCGGGACGCCGCGGTTCAGCGGGTTCGCGGAGAGATGGGGGAAGTGTGAAGGCGAGCGAACCGGTAGCCGGAAGGATTTACCCAAATTGCCAGCGGCGCGTCCGCGGGGCCGGCGCGTGATATTGAGCGGGCTTGTGCGGTGCCGGCGCGCGGCGCGCCAAGGCGGGCGACGGCACCCCGCCCCCGACCGCGCGCTCGGGCCGAACTCAATACGCCGGGATGTGCACGCGCTCGCCGCTCAGCGCGCTCTCGTGCGCGCAGATGCCCACCAGCGTCCAGTTCGCGCTCGTCGCGGCGTCCGGGAACGCCGGCTGCTCGCCCAGTACGGCCATCAGGAAGTTGTGCGCCAAGTGCGGGTGGCTGCCGCCGTGCCCGCCGCCCTGCACGAAGCTCAGGTGCGTCGCGTCGTGAATCGCGCCAGTGAACTTGCGGATCGGCTCCGGCAGCCGCCCCGCGAAGTCCGGCACCTTCACGCGGCGCGGAATCTGGTGCTCCGGCAGCCCGCGCATGTGCAGCACCGGGTCTTCGCCCTCCAGTTGCTGCCACTCGAAACTCACGTTGCTCGCGGTCACGTCGAAGCTCTCGCGGTACTGCCGCGCGGTGTCGTACAGGCTGCGCGTCACTTCCGCGCACACGTCGCTGCCGCGAATCTTGAACGTCGCGCTTTCAACGGCGAACGGCGAACCGTAAATGCCGTGGTACTCGTCGCGGATGCGACCGCTGCCGTGGCACACGACGCTCTCCGCGTGCGCCGGCTTGCCGGGGCCGCTGAGGATCGCGAGGCACGGGCTGACGCAGTGCGTCGCGTACCACATCGGCGGGAGGCCCGGCCAGTAGCCCGGCCAGCCGTCCATGTCTTGCTGGTGACTGCCGCGGAGGAACTGAATACGCCCGAGCACGCCGCGGTCGTACAGGTCTTTCGCGAACAGGTACTCGCGCGCGTACACCACCGTTTCCATCATCATGTACACTTTGCCGACCTTGCGCTGCAACTCCACGATCTCCTTGATCTGCTCCTTGCTCGTCGCCATCGGCACCGTACACGCGACGTGCTTGCCGGCCTTCAGCGCCGCAATCGTTTGCGGGCCGTGATCGGGGATCGGGCTGTTGATGTGAACCGCGTCGATGTCCGGGTTCTTGAGCATCTCTTCGTAGCTGGTGTAACGGCGCTCGGTGGGGATGCGGAACTTGTCGCCGCACGCGTCCAGTTCCGCGCGGTTGCGGCGGCAGATGGCGAACATCTCCGCGTCCGGGTGCGCCTGATAGATGGGGATGAACTCGGACCCGAACCCGAGGCCCGCGATGGCGACCCGCACCGGCTTGCGACTCATGTGAAGCTCACTGCGAAAAAGGGAGGAACTTGCACGCAGATTACGACGCCCCGCGCGCGCGGGCAACGAGAAAGGGGAGCGCCCCGCGGCGGTATCCGCATTCACTCGCCCCAGCAGGTGCCCAGTGCAGCGCCACACCTTCGCGCACGTTCCGGGCCTCGTCTTCCGCCCGGACCACTTCGCCCCGTCCGCGTGCGCGCGAATCGTGGCGCACGCGCTCCACTTGTACGACCGGCTCGAAGCTGCGGTAGCGGGCGGCATCGCCCCGGAAACGGCACACATCCCGCAGCCGGCGTACGTGCGGAGCGCCGCGCACAACCTCCAAAGCGAAGAGCGGTTCGTGCGCGTTCCGCTCGAAGAGTCCGGCGGGCGCGCGATCCGCGGCGAGTACTTCCCGCGGTACGGCGAAGACGGGCACGCGCTCGCGTACTTCCAGCGGAACGCGAACCTGCCGGACTTCGTACCGGCCGAACTGCTGCCCGGCGTGCTCGAAGTGCTCGAAGGCGAAGGGTTGGCCGCGCCGGGCGCGGACCTCACGTGGAAGCTGACCGCGAACTTCTACCGCCGCACGAACGGCGCGGTCGCCGGGTTCCCGTTTCACGTGGACATCCCGACGAACGGCGTCGTGACGATGATTCTGAACGTGCAACGTGCGGCGCGGTTCGAGATCGCGAAGGGCGACGTGCGCGAAGCGCTCGAAATGCCGGTCGGCGCGCTACTCATCCTGAGCGGCGAGAGCCGTTACGAGTGGATGCACCGCGTGCTGCCCAGCGCCGAACCGCGGGCCGATTCCGGGGCGCACGCGGTGGAGCGCGTGTCGCTCGTCCTCGGCTACCAGTAGCACGAGCACGCAGGGCGACACGGTTCCCGCGTTAGGGCAGTTGCACGTTGTCGAGCGCGAAGGGCACTTCCACGATCACGGACCGCGGGCCGGTAACGACGAACTGCGCCGGCTCCGCGCCCTTGCGGTAGACGAGCGTGAGGTGGTTCACCAGCGTCAGGCCGTCTTCGCTGGTGTCGGTGAAGTTGTGCGGGTGCGGCGGCGCGAACAGTTGCTTGCCCGCGGCGTCGTAGGCCAGCAGCGAGTGCCCTTGACCCGGCGGGCGCGGCGGTTCGGGGAACAGCCCGCCGGGGTTCAGCCCGCGGCGCGCCGACTGCACCCACGGCGACGGGTACTCCAACCGCACTTGGTACTGCGTGCCGCCGTCGCGGGTCGGGGTCACGGTTTGCACGGTCAGCCGCGTTTGGCCCGCCCCTTGGACCGGCGCGCCGCTCCGCTTGGCCGGGTCGAGCAGCGTCACGAGCGTCTGGTTGGTGAGCGTGAGTTCGCCGAAGATTTTCCCTTCGAGGCGCTTCAGGGCGCGCGCGTTCGGGGTCGCGACCTTGAGGGGCACCGCGATCACCCGCGGGTTCGGGGCGGTGTCCGGGTACAGCGGCGCGCCGGTGCGCGGGTCGAACCGCATCCCGACCCCGGGGCGGAACGCGACCACCGGCCCGCCGATCACGACGCCGAAGTCCTCGAACTCGCTCGGCGCGGTTTCGTACACGCGCATCGCGCCGCCGCCGCCGACCCGCCCGTGCTCGTCGATCAGCTTGGTGATCTTCACCGCGACCACGTCCTGCCAGTTCAGCCCGGGCGCGGGCGCGACGTCGAAGGCTAGCGCCACCTCGCCGGTGCCGAGTTGCACCCGGTGCCCGCCGAACCCGCGGGGCAGCGGCGTGACGCGCACCGCG
>JALHNS010000271.1 GCA_022843445.1 Gemmata sp. | reverse complement strand
AGTACCGGCGCGCACCGGCGCTGCGCTGCCACACCCGCGCGCCGCACGCGGCGCACGTCAGCAGCCCGCCCAGCGGCGACCGCGGGTACTCGTCACCGCCCCGCGGCCCGCGCCGCTTCTGGCCCTCCGTGTGCCCGTATCGCGCGTCCAGTTCGGCGAGCCGCGCTTGCGCGCGGTCCCACACATCCTGTTCCACGACGCGCAGTTCGGGGCGCGCCCGCACCACCACCTCGCCCGGCGCGACCGCGGTCTGTTTCTTGCGCCCCTGCGAGTCGCGCACGGTGGCCGTACGGCCCCACACCCACTCGCCGACGTACTTGGCGTTGGTGAGCATCCGGTGGACCTGCTGCGGGTGCCAGCCGGGCTTGGACGCGCGGTGCCCCTTGGTCACCTTGAGACGGGTCAACTCGCGGGCGATCCCGTTGATCGAGGTGCCGGCGACGAACCGGTCGAACACCCGCCGCACGACCTCGGCCTCGGCGGCGCACACGCGGATACCCTTCTTGGGTTTGGGCCCGCGCCGCGCCAGTTGGGCGGCCCAGTCGTCGTCGAGGTAGTACGACTCGTAGCCGTAGGGGAAGTCGCCGGCGCTGCCGTCGGCCTCGACGCGGCCGCGCTGGCCGCGGCGCACGCGATGCCGCAGGTCCCGCACGGTCTGGCCGTGGTGCAGTTGCAGCACCTGCACTTTGAGCTCCCAGCCGGGCACGTCGGTGTCGATGCCCTCGCCGGTCGAGACGAACCGCCCGCCCGCGAAGACGAGGTCCTGCACGAACGGGTACGCGCCGTCGCCCCGCGACAGTCGCGACTGGTCGTCCACCGCCAGCACCGCGACCGCGCCGCGATTGACCAGCGCGCGGAGCTGCCGGAACCCGGCGCGGTCGGCTTTGGTTCCGGATTCGGCCTCGTCGCGGATGACGACCGCGGCGTCCGTGGGAACGCCGAGGCCGGCCAAACCCGCGCGCACCGCGCGCTCCTGATCGGCGCAGCTGTCGGGGCGCTGCATGTCACTGGAGTACCGACAGTAAATGATCACCTGCTTCTGGGACACGGGATCCCTCCCGCACCAGAGATCGGTGCCGACCGAAATGCGATCGAACGGAACGTTGCTCGCGTACGGCAGTGCCTACGCGGGGGCGCAACTGTCGAACTCTGCGGCACTAAAGGCCACAGAGGTCGCGAGCGCCCGGTGCAACAGTTGCAGCTCGATCAGATGGTCAGCTAATGTGCAACGTCTGGTTAGGCCTTGCCCGCCTCACCCAGAGAGGTACGCGCGGAGAAGCTGCCTGTCCGGGCTGAACCGAAGAACGATATCGTGACCACCGAACATCTCCATGACACCGTCCGTGAAGTGCATGGTGAAATCCTGCCCGTCGCTCGGGACGAAGACATCAATCAGCGAGATCCGATCAATGAACTCCGCGCTGGTGATCGGCGGCCCCTCGTTCCAGCCATCGTTGTACACGTCCAGCATCGCTCGCGCGACAACGGCGTAAACCTCTTGTTCTGCTTCACGGAGCCATGCGACCACCGGATACGCGGATACGAAGACCGCCGGCGAGTCCGGGCGTGCAATGTGCTCTGCGGTTGACGGCTCGATGAACAATGGCGCCGTTTGACCCGACGGCAGACTCACGGCAACGCGCCACCACCGCGACTCCTCGTCCCATTCGAGCGGTCCGATGGTAGCGTCTTCGATCACGCGCCCCATCGGTCCGCCTTTCTGTGGCCTAACTTGGAATTCGTTTGCGCGAGCAGACCACCTGCTCATTGCGCGGCGCGCAAACTAACACGGAATGAACTTTACACGGGCGTCGTGCGCATCTCAAGGTCCGAAGGGTAGTTCGACACAACAGCCCCATCCGCACCCGCCCGGCAACCTTTGCGCGGCGCGCAAACGAACACGGTAACAACGAAATTGCGCGCAGCGGGTATGAGCAAGGCACACGGACACTACCCGTCGCGCTGCCAGATACGGCTCACCCACTCACGCCAAACTGATTCGCCGGTAAGTATCGTCTACCACCCAGTGGAACGCGGTCAGGTGGATCGATTCCACGATGCCCATGTCGTCGAGCGGGACGTGCAGACCGTGGTGCGCGAGGCCGCGCAGTTTGCCGCCGCTGAACCCGGTGCAGCCGAACGTGGTCAGACCGTGGGCGTTCGCCCATTCCACCGCGCGAATGATGTTCGGGCTGTTCCCGCTGCCGCTGATCGCCACCAGCAGGTCGCCCGGCGACGCGAGGTTCTTCAGTTGCTCCACGAACACGCGGTCGAAGCCCTCGTCGTTGCCCCACGCGAGGATGTACGGCGTGTTGTCCGTCAGGCTCAGCACCTTCAGCCGCTTCTTCGTGTCGTCGTCGAAGAACTTGCGGTGCAGCGTGCCTTTGCCCATGTCTTCGCAGAAGTGGGAGGCGTTCGAGCCGCTACCGCCGTTGCCGATCACGAACACGAACCGCCCCGCGACGTACCGCTCGTGAACGAGGTCCGAGAGCCTCTGAATCTCGGCGGGGTCGATGCGGCCCAACTCATGGGCGACGCGGTCGAGGAACTGGCGCGGGTTCAGCGTCGTGCCGATCATTGTGTTCGTTCTCGTGCGAAGCGGCGGTCAGTACGGTTGGATGGCGGCGAGGCCCGAGAGATTCGCGTATCGACCCGGATTCGCCGTGTAAACCGGTAACTTATGAACGAGCGCCGTCGCGGCGACGAGCGCCGCGTCCGCCGAAAGCACCGCCGGCGCGGGTAGTTCTTTCAGAATCGCCAAAGCGCGACGCGAGATCGGAGCCGTGATTTGGAGAACTCTGTTCGGCGCGATCAACAAGCGCAGCAGTTCCCGCTCGTCGGCGTCCTTACACGCGCACGCCACCACGAGCACGGACACCGCGCTGAATCGTAGCAACGAAACGGGCAGCATCCGCTCCGAGAAGTCCGTCGCTGACTTCGTTGCGAGGTGCAAGTCGCGCAGGATGTCGGTATCAAGCAGCCCCGGCACGAGGGGTAGCGGCTTCATCCTTACTCCTCTTGAGTTTCACTTCCCAGTCCGGGTCGTTCATCAAATCGAGTCGGCGCGCGAGTACGAGAAGCGTCTGCTTGCGCTCCTCCGGCGTCGCGGGACGGGACACCTGAATCGGTTCGGTGTTTTCGGGCATCTCGTCGGACACGTACACCACGAAGCCGTCCGGCAGATCGAGCGGCGCGTCCAACACCACCTGCCCGTTCTTCACCACACCCTGAACGAAGAACTGTTCCATCGCTCGGCCCTCCAGTTCGCACAGCGTACCGCGCGCCGCCGGCGCGCACCATCCCAACGCACCGCCGCGCCTTCGCCGACTTCAAAGGGGGCCAAGTGGTCGGAGGGGGCCAAAGAGGGCCACCGAAGGGGGCCAACTGGCCCCCTTTGAAAAACGCCTAGAAATCCCAGCATTTCGGCCAAAGGGGGCCAAAGGGGGCCAACCACTTCGCGCGACACCCCTCCCGCGCCGATTCCGGCCGTTTTGCCGCGCGTTCCGCGTTCGCGCCGGTGAACGAACGGCCCTTCGCCGGGCGCGCGGTTCGCGCCGGCGATACGAATTGTATACGTGCGTTCAATTCCTGTCAACGGTGCCGCGTCACGCCTTGCGGCGGTAGTGCGCCAAGCAGAACTGGTGCCATGTGCCGTCGTCGGCTTGGAACTGCGAACTCAGCGTGCGGTGGTCGTCCGACAGGAACTCGATGGTGTCCAGATACTTCGCGGTCTTCGTCGGGTCGGTGAAACTCGGGCCGTCGGCGCTCAGGACGAGCTTGTTCCCGGTTTCGTCCACGGTGCCCTCGTACACCCACAGGTTCGTCATCATCGAGCCGATGAAGGTGCCGACGTACTTGCCCTTCGCGGGGTCGTAGCCGAGCGTCATCACGGTGCGCATCGGCGCGCCGTCCGGGCCGGGCATCTGGCCCTCGCACTGCACCCACACGTTGAGCGCGCGCACCGAGTCGGTGCCGGTGTGCGCCACCGGGGGTTGGTCCGGGCCGCCGGAGCCTTGCATCTCCCACACCCACTCGCCGACCAGTCGTTCGAGCCACTTGTGTTCCGCTTGCGGCCGAGCGCTCATGTGTCCACCTGTTCGTTTGGGGCGAATGACTAACTGTACACCGGCGCGCGGGCGAGCGGAAGGCCAGTCGCGCGCCGCGCCCGGTACAATACCGCGGACACGCCGAAACCCGCGGAAGCCGCACATGCCACGCGACCTGATCCTCGGCACCGCCGGGCACATCGACCACGGCAAAACGTCGCTCGTGAAGGCGCTCACCGGCGTGGACTGCGACCGGTTGCCCGAAGAGAAGGCCCGCGGCATCACCATCGACATCGGGTTCGCGCACCTCGACCTCGGTGACGTGCGCCTCGGCGTCGTGGACGTGCCCGGGCACGAGCGGTTCGTGCGCAACATGCTCGCCGGGGCCACCGGCATCGACCTCGCGCTCCTCGTTGTCGCGGCCGACGATTCCGTAATGCCGCAGACGCGCGAGCACCTCGAAATCCTGAAACTGCTGCGCGTGAAGCACGGTGCGGTCGCGCTCACGAAAGCCGACCTCGTGGACGAAACGACGCTCGAAGTGGTTTCGCTCGAACTGCGCGAACTGCTGAAGGGATCGTTCCTCGAAAATGCGCCAATCGTGCCCACTTCGGCGCACACCGGCCTCGGGATCGAAGAACTGCGCGCCGCGCTCCTTCAAGTGTCCGCGTCGCTGGTTCGACCTACCCCCCCCGGCCCCCCCTCCCTAAAGGGAAGGGGGGAGAGCGCGTCACTTCGTGACGCTTGCGAAGAATCCGCCTCTGCGCGCGTCGAGCGCAGCGAGACGTCTGACTCCCCCCTTCCCTTCAGGGAGGGGGGGCCGGGGGGGGTAGGTGAAACCGAGTGGTTCCGGCTGCCCATCGATCGTGCGTTCGTGGTGCAGGGGCACGGAACCGTCGTCACCGGGTCGGTCGTGAGCGGTTCTGTCTCGGTCGGCGACGAACTCGAATGGCACAAGGGCGACGGCACTTCGGAACTCGTGCGCGTGCGCGGGTTGAACAACCACGGCAAGCCGGCCGACGCGGTTCACCGCGGGCAGCGGGCCGCGCTGAACCTCGCGGGCGTGCCGCACGACGCGGTGCGCCGCGGGCAGGAACTCGCGCGCCCCGGCTACCTCGCGCCGTCCCGCGTGCTCACGGTGCGGCTGTTCGCGTCGGCCGAGGTGCGGCACCCGCTGAAGCACCGGCTCCAGTTGCGCGTGCACATCGGCACGTCGGAAGTGATGGCGACGGTGTCGCTGCTCGATTGCGACACGCTCGACCCCGGCCAATGGGCGCTCGCGCAACTGTTCCTCGAAGACCCGGTGACGGCGGTGTGGGGCCAGCCGTTCGTCGCGCGCGACTCGAGCGCGGAACACACGCTCGGCGGCGGGCAGGTGGTGCAGCCGAACGCCGGGAAGGTGCGCCGCCGGCACGTCGAGGCCATCGAACACATCGAGAAACTGTGGAACGACGATCCCGATACGCGCGCCTTGGCGGTCGCGTGGTTCGCCGGGTTCGACGGCTTCGCGCCGACGGACCTCGTGCGCGCCGCGGGCGTCGCGCCGAACGAGGTAGGTGCCGTCGGTGCGCGGCTCGTCGCCTCTGGCAAACTGGTGGAACTGGCGCTCGCGAACACCCGGAAGTTGCTCGCGAGTGCCGAACGCGTCGCCGAACTGGAGGAGCGCATCCTGAGCGCACTCGCGGCGCTGCACGCCGAACACCCGCTGATGACCACCCACGACCGGCAGAAGGTGCTCGCGCGGCTCGACTACGTGGGCGACGAGCAGTTGCTGCAAGCGGTCGCGGAGCGGCTGATTCGCGCGAAGAAGCTCGTCGGCGACGCGCGCCGCATCGCCCGCGCCGACTTCAAGCCCAAGCTGAGCGCGAACCAGCGCAAGCTGAAAGACAAGATCGTGGAAGCGCACGTCGCGGCCGGGTTCGCGCCCCCGGAACCGAAGGAGTTCGCCAACCAAGCCGGCGGGAACGCCGCGGCGCTCAAAGACATCTTCGAGGTGGCCTGCGCGGAAGGGTTCTTGGTGCGCGTGACCGACGAGATTTACTTGAGCGCCCAAGCCGAAGCCGAAATGCGCCGCCGCGTGACCGAGCGCTTGCAGAGCGGTACCGGGGCGACCGTCGCCGAGATTCGCGACCTGTTGGGCACCACCCGCAAGTACGCGGTGCCGGTGTGCGAGTACCTCGACCGCGTCGGCCTCACGACGCGCGCCGGCGACCTGCGCGTGCTGAAGTGAACCCGACGCGTCAGCGCGGGTGAGTCGTTCACCCGCCCGGCAAATCGCCCATATCTTGGCGCAGGCGGTCGCACGCGGCGGCCCAGCGGCGGCGCACCGTGCGCTCGTCCACGCCGAACATCTTCGCGATCTTCACCTGCGTCCACCCGTGATAGAACACCAACCCCACCACCTCGCGCTCTTCCACCGGCAGCGCGTCCACGGCCTCGTGGAACCGCACCCACAGCTCGAAGTCCGCTCCGGCGTCGGCCGCGACCGCGGGCGGCGCGCACGCCGCGCTCGCGCCGTCTTCCGGCAGTGCCAGTGTCACGTCGTTGCGGCGCTTCTTGCACCGGCGCGCGAGGTCGAGCAACTCGCGGCGGATGTGAACGGCCGCGAGGTTGAAGAAGTCCCGCGTGGTCTCGGGGCGCAGCGTTTGAAGGGTGCGCAGCAGGCGAATCAGGCTGCCCTGTAGCACGTCGCCGGTGTCGGCCTGATCGCGCACGTTCGGGAACGTGCGGGTCATGTGCCGCGCGAGCTTCTCGAGTCGCGCGCCCGCGGCGCGCAGGAGGTCGTCCATCGCGGCGCGCTCGCCGGCGCGGTACCGGTCGATGCACCCTTGCATCATCACCGTATCGAGTTCCGGTTCGGGCATGGCAGGAACCGCGCGTGTGGAGCGTAGAACGATGCTACCCGCTCACGGGCGGCGCGCCAACCGACGCGCCCGCGATTCGCGCCTCGGCCCGCGCGCGCAACCGCTCGGCGAGCGCGAGCAGGTGCGCCCGGCCCTTCGCGGGGCCGTCTTCCAGTTGCGCCACCAACTTCGGCGGAAGCGCGCTCGCACCCGCGAACGCGCCCACGAGCGCGCCGGCCATCGCGCACAGCGTGTCCGTGTCGTCGCCGAGGCCGATGGCCCGCGCGCACACTTGCGCGAAATCGGTGGGCGCGGAAGCGAAGCACGCGATCGCGGTCACCACCGACCGGTGCGCGTGCAGCGTGCTCCCGAGGCCGTGCAGCGGGTCGCTCGGCTTCAGTTTGGACGCGAACGAGAGGTGCCAGCGGAACTCTTCGGTTGTCGCCCGCGCGAGCAGTTCGCGGTAGAGCGCCCTCTTGTCGAACGCGGTGGCGCGAACCGCCCACGCCACCGCGAGAGCGAGGACTCGCGCGCCCTCAACGCCCAACGGGTGCGTGTGCGTCGGCAGCGCCGAGAGCCGCGCCTGCTCCCAGACCGCGTCGAACGAATCGGCGAACAACAGCCCGACCGGGGCGACGCGCATGGCCGCACCGTTCCCGAACGAGCCGCCGGGGAACAGGCTCGCGGCGACCGCGGCGTGATCGCCGCCGGTACACATCGCGTGCAACACCTTGCGCGCGCCTTCACCGTACCCGCGATCCGGGTGGTAGTTCTCGGCGAACGCCCGCACGAGGCGCGCGGGGCGAATCTCGCCGTCGTCGGCGAGCGCTTCGGCCACACCGATGGTCATCTCGGTGTCGTCGGTGTAGCGGAGTTCGTCGCCGGAGGGGTTCGAGGTGAGGCTCGCGGCGGATCCAAACATGAAGAACACGTCGGCCGGTGTCAGCCCTTCGTAGGGCGCACCGAGGGAGTCGCCGATGGCGCAGCCGAGCAGCGCACCGGCGAACCGGTCGGCGCGGGACGCGGCGCTGACCCAGCGCGCCATACGGTACCCCGGAAGAGGTCGATCCGAAGATTTCGCAGATGGACACAGATTTGAACACAGAAGATAAGAAGGGCTATTAGACAGGATGAACAAGATAAACAGGATGTATTCAGTGTTTTGAACACCGGTCTATCCTGTTCATCTTGTCAACAACTCTGCTCTTCCCTTTATGTCTTCAAATCTGCGTCTGTCTGCGTAATCTGCGGATAACTCCGCGGTTACTTCGCGGCGGCGCGGGCGCGCTTCACCAGCCGCGACTTCAGCCGCGCGGCCTTGTTCGGATGGATGTAGCCCTTCGTCGCGGCGCGATCGAGCAGCGCTTGCGTGGCCTTCACGTCGGCCGGCGCTTTCGCGGTGGCGGTGGCGAGGGCGGCCTTCGCCTTGCTGGTGTCCGCGTCCGGCTTCGCGTTGGCGATTTCGGTCTTGCTCGCGGTGATGGCGGTCAGCGTCTCGCTCACGTCGCGGCGCTGGAGCTTGATCTTCTTCGCGGCGGCGCGGTTCTGGCGGCGGCGCTTTTCGGTTTTGCGGAGGCGCTTCCACGCGCTGGCGGTGTGCGGCATGAGTCTGAGATACCTTCGGTGTGGATGAAAGCCCCGCGGCGCGCCGCGGGGCGGTGAGTTCGGGTTACAGTGCGACCGCGCCGACCTTGAGGCGGACGAACTTGGTCGGTTCGAGGCCGGCCTTCTTGAGCGCGGCCCCGACGGTCGTGTTCGGGTACTTGCCGGCGTTCGCCATCGGCTGCTCGCTCAGCACCACTTCCGCGAGGCGGGTGCGGAGCTTGCCCTCGGCGATCTTCTCGAGGATGTTCGCGGGCTTCCCGGCGTTCTTCGGGTCCGCGTCCATCTCGCTCTTTACGATGCCCTTCTCCTTCTCGATCACCTCGGCCGGCACGCTCGCTTGGTTCGCGTAGGGCGGGTTCAGCGCCGCGACGTGCGCGGACACGTCGCGGAGCAGTTCGTCGTTGGCCGCGGTGCCGCCGCACTCCACCACCACGCCCACGGTGCCGTCGTGGTGGATGTAGCCGCCGTACACGCCGCCCTTGAGCCGCGTGAACTTGTGCAGCACCATCTTCTCGCGGATCACGCCGACCACTTCGTCGATGCGCGTTTGGACCGTGCCCGCACCGAACTTCTCGGCGAGGATCGCGGCCACGTCCGCGCCCGTGCTGGTGGCGAGGTGCTTGGCGATGTCGTTGGCGAGCGCGACGAACTGGTCGCTCTTCGCGCTGGGCGCGCTCTCGCACCGCATCTCGACGATGGCGGCCACTTTCGCGGCGTTGTCGAAGAACACGCCGATGCGCCCCTCCGCGGTCTCGTTCCCTTCCCGCTTGGCGGTCATCTTCGAGTTCTGCTTTTGCAGCCACGCGATGGCCGCGTCCATGTCGCCGGCGCTCTCGTCGAGCGCCTGCTTGCACAGGCCCATCGGCTGGTCGGTGCGGTCGCGGAGTTGCTTCACCATCTGCGGGGTCACGGCCGGCATGTCTCTCTCCGAGTTCCAAGTTCCAGAGTTCCAGAGTTCCAAGTTGGTCAGAGTTCCGGTGGCGCTCCGCAAGCGACGCGCCACGTTGGAACTTGGAACTCTGGAACTTGGAACTTCCCAATTTAGACCGCGCCCGCGGGGGCCGGGTTCGTGTCGGCGGCCGGCGCGGCGGGGGCCGGCGCGCCCTGCGGCGGTTGCGCGGGGC
>JALHNS010000270.1 GCA_022843445.1 Gemmata sp. | reverse complement strand
TCGCGCGCGGACGAACCGGTCGCGGCGCAAGCGGTGCTCGGCCTCGGGCGCGTCACCGTCGTCGGCTTCGATTTGGACCGCATGCCGTTCGCGGACGCGACCGCGCGGCCGCGCTTTTGGGACTGGGTTCTGCGCGTGTGCGGCTCGCAACAAGCCTGCGCCGGCGGCGACGGCAAGGCCCGCCCGCCCGGCGCGCTCACCGAAGACGAGGACGAAGCCGCGGTCGCGCTGCGCCAGCACAACGACGCCTTCGAGGGCGTCGCGGTCGTGTCGTTCGGGTGGGTCGCGCTGCTCATCGCCGCTTACATCCTCGTCGTCGGCCCGGTCGAATACTTCGTCCTGAAGCGCGTGTTCGGCCGGCTCGAGCTCACGTGGGTGACGCTCCCGATCATCGTGCTCACGGTGTGCGTGCTCGCGTACCTCGCGGCCGACGCGGTGAAGGGCCGCGAGCTGAAGGTGAACAAGATCGACGTGGTGGACATCGACGCCCGCGACGGCCGCGTGTTCGGTGCGTCGTGGGCCACCGTGTTCAGCCCGCGCATCGACAACTACTCGGTCGCGTTCGCGCCGAACGACGGCTGGGGCGCGGCCGAACCGGGCACCGCGGTTAGCACACTCGGCGCGCCCCGCGGCGGGCGGCCGGGCCTCGTGCGGCGCAGCTACGACGTGCGCCCCGAAGGGCTGGACCGTGTGCCGCTGCAAGTGTGGAGTACGAAGCCGTTCGCGGCACAGTGGTCCGCGCGCGGCGCGCCGGTGACATCGGACCTGTTCCACCCGGCGGGCGACCGCACCGCCGTCGCCGGCACGTTCACTCACAACCTGCCGGTGCCGGCGCTGAGCGAGTGCGTCGCGTTCTACGCGGGGCAAGCGTACGCGCTCACCGGCGACGTGGTCGTTCGCGGCGAACCGGTGCGCCTCGTGCTTCAGAACGGCCTGCCCGCCGGCCAGTGGATGCGCTCGCAGCGCGGCCAATTGGAACCGCTGCTGGCGGGCGTTCAGGCGTACGCGGAGCGCCCGGGCCAGAAGGCCGCGCAGCGCGCGTCGGCGCAACCGTATTCCGGGCCGATCCCGCTGTGGGCGGTGCTGTTTCACGAAGCGGCCCTGAAGAACGAAGACGGCGTGTTCGCGCGCAACTCTTCTCTGCGCCGCCTCGACCAAAGCTGGCGTCTGAGCGAGTTCAACACCGACGAAGTGATTGTGGTGGGCCGCGCCGTGGTGCCGCCGACCGCGGCCGAAACCGCGCTGAGCGGCCCGGAGTCACCCACAAAGCTCTGGCTGAAGGCGCTCCCCGGCACCGGCGACCGCCCGCCGATCGTGGGCACCGGCCGGCAAGAGACGTGGGTGCGGCTGTACCTCCCGGTTCGCTGATTTGTGTTTCGTGTTTCGTGTTGGGTTTCAACTCACGCAAGCGCGGTACTATGCTCAGCGCTGAACACCAAACACCAAACACCTAACACCTAACACCTAACACCAAACACGAACCAATGATCGAGTGCCGCGACCTGACGAAGAAGTACGGCGAACTGTTCGCCGTGGACCGGCTGTCGCTGAAGCTGGAACCGGGCGACGTGTACGGGTTCATCGGGCCGAACGGGTCCGGCAAGACCACGACCATGCGCATGCTCGCCACGCTGCTGAACCCCAGTTGGGGCGAAGCGACCGTGTGCGGGCACAGCATCTACACCGGCTCGAAGGAGATTCGGCGCGCGATCGGCTACATGCCCGACGCCTTCGGCGTGTACGACGACATGAAGGTGGGCGAGTACCTCGAGTTCTTCGCCGCCGCGTACCGCATTCAGGGCGAGGCCCGAAAGAAGAAGGTTCAACAGGTACTCGAGTACGTCGATCTCGTGTACAAGCGGGACGCGCTGGTCACCAGCCTGAGCCGCGGCATGACGCAGCGCTTGGGCCTCGCCCGCACGCTGCTGCACGACCCCCAAGTGCTGCTCTTGGACGAACCCGCGAGCGGCCTCGACCCGCGGGCGCGCATCGAGATGCGCGAGCTGATTAAGCGCCTGCGCCGCGAGAGCAAAACCATCATGCTCTCGTCGCACATCCTCCCGGAGTTGGCCGACATCTGCAACAAACTCGGTATCATCGAGCGCGGCAAACTGCTGTTCAATGGCACCGTGGCCGAAGCCGAAGAGCAGGTCCGAAAAGTGCGCGGCGGGTACATCTTCCGCGTCGCGGTGGCCGACCGCAACGAGGAGGCCGCGAAGAAGCTCTCCGCGTGCAGCGAAGTCGCGAGCGCGGCGGTGGACGCGAAACTCGGCGTGGTGCGCGTCGCGCTGAAACCGGGCTACGACGACGGCAGCTTCATCCCGGAACGGCTCATCGCCGACCGGTTCAAACTGCGCACCTTCGAAGAAGAGAAGATCGACATCGAAGACGTGTTCCTGACGATCACGAAGGGTATCACCAGTTGAGTGTGATGGCGAACGGCCGGTGTCAACCGACAGGTGCGGCGCGTTGCAGTTCACCGGCCGGTTGACACCGGCCGTTCGCCATCACTTCTTCTCGAACTGCTTCAACTGCTCTTCCACCGTTGCCACCAGTTTCGGGTCGGCTTCGCGCGCGCGGGCCACGAACCGCTTCGCCTCGTCGGTCGGGCACGTGAGCGCGTACCGCACGATGCACCGGCGCACGATGGGGGCGGAGTGGGTCGGCTTACCGAACTGTGCGAACACGTCGGCGCTCAACTCCCAGTAACCCCAGCGGCGCAAATCTTCGATCGCTTGGTCCGCGAGGTCGCCGTTGGGCAGCAGCGCGGCGCAGCACTTCAGCACCTGCGACTTGCACTTGTCGCGCTGGCTCGCTTGGAAGAACCGCACGGCTTGAATGGTGCCGAGCAGCACGGAGAACGGGCGCTTGTCGTCGCCGAGCACGCGCGCCGCGAGCGCCCATCCGTCGTTCGGGGCGAGTAGCACGTAGCCCGCGAGCAGCCCCCCGAACGACTCGCGCACGCGCTCCGGCAGCGGGTCTTGCGCGAGCAGTTGCGCGAGGAACTTCGCGTCGGCGGCCCCGCCACTCACGCCGAGCAGGTACGCGAACACGCCCACGCGCTCCGACGGCGTCTTCTCGTCGGCGAGGAGTTTACGCAGCACTTCGGGCCGAAACTGCTTCGACGCGGCGGCGATGTCCGCGTCGCTCGCGCGCGCGAACTCAACGAACGCGTCGCCGGCGACCAGCGCGTCGGCCGACGCGAGGTGCTTGAAGTAGTACGCGAGCCGGGCCGTGTGGTCGGTGGCGCTGAGCTGCGCCGCGCCCTTCAGGTACTCCAACAGCGCGGGCGTCAGCGGCGCGCCGAAGGTCGCGTCCAACTTCCCGTTCGCGCGCGCGCAGAACGCGACGTACTCCGCGGGCGTTTCGCCGATCACCGGCAGGTACGCGCGGAGCGTGAGCGCCTTCGGCGCGTCGCCCTTGAGCGCCGCGGAGACGTGCAGGTCGGTGAAGCCTTCGTCGGTCTTCGGATCGACGCGCGGGTTCTTCAGAGTGCCCACGAGCACCGCGTGCGCCGCGGCGAACTGCATGGCGAGCGTGGGCTTGGCGCGCACGTTCTCGGTGCAGAACGTGCAGGCGCTGGCGGGGTGTGCGACGAGCAGAACGAACACGATTGCGGCGCGCATCGGCGAACCTCCGTCGGGCCGCGACGTGATACACCGAACGCGCGCCCGCGGGGAAGGGGAGTTACGCCTTGCGCGCGAGCCGCCACGCGCCGATGCCGAGCAGCACCGTGCCCACCGGCACGCCGATGTACACCGCGAGGTGCCACCACGGGGTGCGCTGCACGTAGCGCACGGTGTTCACGATGTGCGGCGGGCGCTCCACCGGGGCTTGGTCGGCCGCTGGCGCGAAGAACACTTCGTCGGTGCCGGGGCGCGGCGACGAGGCGTCCTCGAATTCGGTCAGCGTGAACCCTTCGGCGGACGCGGGCAACTGGAACGGCGCTTTCGCGCCGTCGGGCTTGCCGCTCGCGGTGGCAAACACGCTGCCGAGCGTCGCGGCGTTCGGCTTACCGGCCCACACGGTGCGGCCCGGCCACGGGTTCGTGCCGTCGCCGAGTTTGCCCTCGTAGCGGGCTTCGGCCGCCACGAACACGCGCAACTTGCGCTCGCTGTGGCTCGTCGCGGGGAGCGGTGCGCTCACCGGTTCGCGGTACGGGTAGAACGGCTTCTCGGCGCGGAACGACATGCGCACCGGCTTCAGGTTCAGGTCGCGCGGCGGCAGCGGCGGCCCCTTACCAAAGCTCGCGTCCTTCGGCGCAACCGGCGGCGGCGGGCCGTCGGCCGGGTTCGGCGCGCCCGCCACCTTGAACGCGGTCAGGCACCAGCCGTTCTGAACGTACCACTCGAGCCACTGCGCGGTCGCGGGGGTCGTTTCGTAGCCGTGCTTTTGCAGCCACTTCGTGAGCGCCTCTGCGCCTTCCTTAGGGCCGCTGTCGTCGCCGTCGCCCTTGCGGAACGCGAGCACCGCGGCGTCGTAGTCGCCCACCCGCTTCGTTTCGAGGACGTCCACCCCACCGGCGCGCGGGGCCGGGGCGGATTTCGCGTGCCCGGCTTCGGCCGCGTCGAACTTCGCGCCGGGAAACATCCCGCCGCACCCGAAGCCGCCGAAGGGCGCGTCGGTGTAGCGCACCTCTTCGCGGTACTCGATCTTCGCGGCGGTGATGGCGCTGAGCGTGCCGAACAGCGAATCGTCGGCGATGTCGAGGTACGGGCGGTTCGGCGTGGGGACGAGGAACCCGAAGTCGTACCCCGTGGCGCGGAAGTGCGCTTTGCGCACGAAGTGCTCCACCTTGTTCTTCGCGTCCCACACAATCAGCGCGCCTTCGTCCACCGTGGTCACGTTGTGACCGGGGCGCGGGGCCGGCGCGCACGCGGGCGCGGGCACCGCTGCGACGAGTGCCGCGAGCGGAACGAAGAGGAGTGAGAGGCGGATCATGGGTGCTCCCGGTTCTGCTTCTGGGGCGCAGCGAGCGGTTCGTGATCGACGTCCGGCCCGTGGCACCCGTGCGCGAGCGGTACAACCAGCAGCGCCGCGAGCGCGAACAGTGCGAACAGCGCGCCGGCGGCGCGCGGAACGGCGGTGCGGTCGGTTGTCGTCACTTCTTGTCCTTCAGGTGCGTTTCAAAGAACTTCAGCGCGTCTTCGGTGGTGCGCGCGAGCGTCTTGCCCTCCCAGCCGTGGCCCGCGCCGCGCACCGGGATCAGTTCGGAGCTCGCCCCCGCGTCCTTCAGTTTCTTGTGCAGCGACTCGGAATGCACGATCGGCACCACGAGGTCGAACGTGCCGTGTAGGATCAGCACCGGCGGCGCGTCCTTCGTGACGTATGTAACCGGCGACGCCTTCTTGTAGATGTCCTGGTCGGTTTTGCACTGCTTGCCGAACACCGGCACCATGTACGCGTCTTCGAGACCGGGGCTTTTGCCGTACAGCGCGAGGTCCGCGGGGCCGAAGAAATCGACCACGCACCGCACTTTGCAACTGGTTTCGAGGTTCGAGCCGGCGTCCCAGCCGTCTACCTTCCCCGCGAGGCCCAGCAGCAGCGCCAAGTGCCCGCCCGCGGAGAACCCGCAGGTGCCGATGCGCTCCGAATCGATCTTGTAATCTTTGGCCTTCGAGCGCAAGAAGCGCACCGCGGACCGCGCGTCTTGGATCTGCGCCGGGAACTGGTGCTTCGGCGCGAGGCGGTAGCTCGCGGTCGCGGCCACGTAGCCGCGGGCCGCGATCATCTCGATCACGCTCGACAGGTCTTTGCGGCTGCCCATCGACCACGCGCCGCCGTGGAACATCACCACGCACGGGAACGGGCCGGTGCCATCCGGCACCGCGACATCGAGGTACAACCGCGTCCCGTCGATGGTGTCGAAGAGCACGTCTTTCGACACTTTGGGCGCCGCCGGCTTGTCGCCGGTGGGCTTGGGATCGTCGGGCCGCGCGGCCACGAGGGCCGCGACCGCGACCGACGCGAACAGCGCGAATGCGTAGCGCGACATGCGAACCTCCGGTGCGGCACGAATCGCCCACATTCTACCGCACACGATCCCGAACCGGGACGGGTATTCCCGCGTTCCTTACTGGCGGGCCGCGCGCCCGTCGTCTACACTTGAGACGAAACACGTCGCCCGGTGGTCGGCTCGCACATGAAGAAACACGTCTACTGTCCCGGGTGCGGGTTCCGCGGCCGGTTGCCCGCGTCGCTCGGCGCGCTCACCTCGGTCGTGTGCCCGCAGTGCCGCACCACGGTGCCCGTCGAACAACTCGACAACTTCCAGCGGCGCACCGCGGACCCGCTGTTCCCGATCCGCGTGGACCCGTCGCGCCCGGACATCGAGTTGCCGCCGCTTCCGGAGCCGCCGCAACCGGTTCCGCCCCGGGCCGCGCCCCGCGCCGTCACGCCACCGCCGCGGCCGCGTGTGGAAGAACCGTTACCGGTAGCGGAGGAAGTAGCGGACGCGCCGCCCGCACCGCCGGTCGTCGCGCGCGCGCCCGCCCCCGCCGCTCCGGAAGTGACCACCTACGACGGCGACTTCATGAAGGCCGAAGCCGCGCGGTTCGAGCAGTACGTGAACGCGCGCCTCACCGAGGTGCAAAAGAAGCGGGCCGCGCTCGCGGAGGCCGAAAGCAAGTTCGAGCAGATGACGATGGCCCAGAAGCAAGAGCTGGGACTGGCGCGCGCCGCGAACGCCGCCGAAGCGGACCGGCTGAAGGCCCGCGACGCGGAACTGAGCGCGCGGGCCGCGGAACTGGTGGCCCGCGAAAGCGCGCTGGCGGCGCGCGAGGCCGAGCTCGCGGCCCGCGACCAGCAAGCGGCCCGCATCCAGACGCTGGCGAGCGAGCAGGACCGCCGATTCGCGGACCTCCGCGCGACGCTCGACCGCATCGAGGCGAAACGGGCCGCGCTCGCCGACGAGCGCGCCGAACTCGACCGCCGCGCCGCGGAACTGGAACTGACCGAGTTGGAGTTGCACCGCCGCGGGGTAGAAATGGACGAGATGGAAGTGCGCCTGCGCCAAGCGCTCGACGAGGCCCGCGCCGGCGTTCTCAGTAGTTGAGGTCCGCCATGACGCCCGAGCACACCGCCCTCTGGGAATCGGTTCGCACGTTCGACATCGACGGCGAACCGCGGGCGCTCACGTTCGCCGCTCGGCTCGCGCGCGAGAACGGCTGGAGCGTCGGGTTCGCGGAGCGCGTCGTTCTCGAATACAAGCGGTTCGTGTTTCTCGCGGTCACGGGCACGACGCCGGTCACGCCGTCCGATCAGGTCGATCAGGCGTGGCACCTGCACCTCACCTACACGCGCTCGTACTGGGAGCGGTTCTGCGGCGAAGTGCTGCGCCGCCCGCTGCACCACGAACCGACGAAGGGAGGGCCGGAGGAGGGGGCGCGGTTCGACGAGCAGTACCGCCACACGCTCGCGCGCTACGAACAAGCGTTCGGCGCGCCGCCCCCGGCCGACGTGTGGCCCGCACCGGAGCAGCGGTTCGGCGACGACCTGCACTTCGTGCGCGTGAACGCGCGCCGCAACCGCGTGGTGCCGCGCCGCACCGGCGGCTGGCTCCGCGCGCTGCTCCCGCTCGTGGCGCTGCTGCTGTGCGGGGCCGCGCCGCCGCAACCGCCGACAGCGGCAAAGCAAGAGGAGCAGGTGCGGGAAGAGCTTGGATTCATTCTGCCCGTTGGCGCGGCGGCGCTGGTAACACCGTTTTTTCTCGCCGGGTTGCGAGTCCGCCGTGCGTGCTTTGCTGTGCCACCGGAACTGGAGGCGGTTCCCGCGCCTAGGTTTGGGCCGTACGAGGTAGCGTATTTGGAAGGCGGCTGGGCGCGTGCCGCAGCGGTCGCCGTCGCGCGTCTGCTTCGCGACGGGGTATTGCGTTACGAAGCTAACACGCGGTGGCTGTTCGCGGTCGAACCGCTCGGAGCGGCGCAGCACCCGGTTGAAGCGGTCGTGTACGCCGCGGTCGCCGCCCAACCCGAGGGCGCGACGGTGCAAGACGTGACCGTCGCGGCAAGCGCGAACGGTGCCGGCGGGTTCGAACCGCTTCTTGCGGCCGGCGTCGCACTCGCGCCGAACGCGGCGCGAGCCGCACGGGTTCGTGGCGCGATGGTGGGTTTCGCCGGGGTTGCGGTTTACATCTGCGTCCTCATTCTCATCAGTGTGACTCTCGCGCCATGTCACGCTCCCTTTTTTTGATTTCTCGGGGTGGTGGTGTGGAGTATTGCTCTCGCCGATGAACTCACACCCGAGCGCTGGTATACGGTACGCGGTGAGACGGTCCTGTCTGACGCACGTGCCGCGCTCGCGACCGACGGGGCGCAACTCACCGACGCGCCGGTCGCGATCGCTTTGTCGGGGCCGGCGGTTGCCGCCGCGCAGGTGCCGCTCGCGGCGCAGGTGAACACGTTCTTCGCGCTGCCGGTGGTCCCGAAGCCCGGCGCGAGTGGAACCAATTCCGGCGGGAGCGGGCACGGCGAGGGCGGATGCGGCGGGTGCGGTGGGTGCGGTGGGTAGCCGTTCGTCCGAACGGTCTCGCACGAGCGAACGGTCCGCGCATCACGATTCCCGAGGCTTTGTGCACGTCCGAACTCTCATCTTTTTCCTCTCTTGATCTTCTAGACCGATCGGACTACTATTCTCACACAGACAACTAGACCGCTCGGACTACTCGGCCGCGGGACATGAGCCAAGAACCGTCACCGCCGCCGGTCGTGCCCGATTTTCCGGGGTTACGAGAGGATACCGACGGGCTATCCGAAACCCAGCGCGAGCGGCGCGAGCAGATACTCAGCGCGGCCGAGACCATCATCGCCGGCCACGGCATTCAGGAACTGTCGCTCAAGAAGATCGAAGACGAAGCCGGGATGAGCCGCGGGCAACTGACGTACTACTTCCCGACGAAGGAGTCGATCCTCCTCGCGGTGTACGACCGGATGCTACGGCGCATGATTCGCGAGGCGCTCGCCGCGGACGGGCCGAAGCCGATGACCGGCCGCGCGTGGGAGTGCTTGCAGCACGGGATCGGGAAGCACCTCGAACCGGAGTGGCCCCCGCCCGGCGGGCGCGAGCTGTTCAGCCTGCTGTTCACGTTCCTCGCGCAAATGGGCCACCGCGACGACTACCGCACGCGGCTGTCGAAGTGGTACGCCGACTGGCGGTCGTTCATCGCGGCCGACGTGGAAAGTAGCGTGCCCGAACCGCGCCCGGTGTCGCCGCGGGTGGTCGCCGCGCTCGTTCAAGCGCTGTTCCACGGCCTCGAAGTGCAACTGATGATCGACCCGCAGGCGTTCGACCGGGCCGAAATGTACGCCGCGTGCGTGCGGCTGCTGGCCCCGCTATTTCACCCCGCACCGACCGAGGGCTGAGCCATGGAGCCGAGCGCGAACGGCGACCTCGTGAACCGCGTTCAACAACTGCGCCTCGACGACCAACTCGGCGCGGTGAAGCCCGGCGGGGGCGCGCGCGGCGGCACGCTGCTGCCGTGGGTGCTGTGCGCGATGCTCGCGGTGACGTGGGCCGGAGTCGGCGTGCGGTCGTACAAGAACGCGGGCAAGGAGGCCGGCCCGGGGGGCGGCGGCTTCGGGCTTCCGCCCGGCGCGCCCGGTGGCGGTGGGAGCAGTAGCGGTGGCGGCCCCGCGCCC
>JALHNS010000269.1 GCA_022843445.1 Gemmata sp. | reverse complement strand
CCGGTGGTCGGGCGCGCCTGCACGTCGCGCGCGATGCGGCGCACGGCCGCGCTCACGTCCGCGGCGGTTGCCGGCCGGTCGTCTGCGCTCTTGCTCAGGAGCTTGTCGATCAACTCGGAGAACGCCGGCGGCAGGTTCGGGTTCAGCGACCACACCGGCGGCGGGGTTTCGGTGGTCAGCGCGATCATCACCGAAACGGCCGTGTCGCCGGTGAACGGCATGCGGCCCGTAGCCATGCGGAACAGCACCACGCCCAGCGCGAACAGGTCCACGCGGTGGTCCATCTCTTCGCCGAGCGCCTGCTCCGGTGCCATGAACGCTGGCGTGCCCAGAATCACGCCGCTCTTGGTGAGTTGGTGGTCTTCGGGCTTCAACGAGCGCGCGAGGCCGAAATCCAGAATCTTGACGCGGCGCACCTGCTGACCCGGTTCGGTCGCGGTCAGGTCGCCGTCGAGCCAAATGTTGCCGGGCTTGATGTCGCGGTGAATCATGCCCTTCGCGTGCGCCGCGCCGAGTCCGTCGGCGACCTCGCGGGCCACCTTCAGCAGCAGGCCGAGGCCGGACACCGGTTGCCGCTTGAGCCGATCGGCGAGCGATTCCCCCTGAAGGTACGGCATCGCGATGAACGGGCTGCCGTCGGCCGCTTCGCCGATGCCCCAAATGGGCACGATGTTCTCGTGCTCGACGGCCGCCGCGGCGCGGGCCTCGCGCTCGAACCGGCGGCGCAGGTTCGCGTCGGCCGCGAGTTCGGGCCGCATCGTTTTGATGGCGGCCTTGCGCGCGAGTTTGGTGTCTTCCGCGAGGTACACGGCCCCCATGCCGCCCTCGCCGAGTTTCTTCACGATGGCGTAGCCGCCGATGAACTGAATGGCCTCGGTGCCGTGCGCCGGCGACGCGCCCGTCGCGGTCGGCGCGGCGTGCGGGCGCGCGACCACGGTCGCACCGTCTGCGGCGTCCGAAACGGGGTCGTGTTCGCCGGTCACTTCGTTGGTCATGTGAGCGCGAGGCTCCGTCGCGGGAGGGGGCGGACTTTCAAGCGTAGTTCAAAGCCGCGTGCGAAACTACCGGAATTGTGCGCGCCGAAGTTCGGCGGGCGCACGCGCCTTCTGTCGGTAAGCGATGCGCAAACAATTCGCAAGAGTACACTTGGGGCGAGCGGGAAATCGCGCCGCGGTTGGTGTTGACATCGGCTCGCGGCGCGGTCAAGATGTGCGAAGTTCTGCCTCTTCTCTGTTCCGGCCCCACCGTAGCGTAAGTTGCGGTGGGGTTTTCTCGTTCCCGAACCTTCTTAGCGACCGGCCGGTGTGAGCCGGCCGGTGTTCGTGCGCTCAATTACCGGCCGGCTCACGCCGGCCGGTCGCTGCTCCGCTGCGCCTTAGTGCCGGAAGAGGAACTCGCGGGTGTTCACCAGCGCCCACACCACGTCTTCCCACGCTTTCCGCTTGTCGTCGCGCTTGGCGACGTGATCCAGCGCGATCTTCTTCTCGTCGTCGAACGGGGCGCGCCCGAGCGCCGCGAAGTACAGGTCGCTCAGAATGTCGTCGTCCTTCGCCTTCGCGGCGAGCAACTTGCCCAAACGGTTGTTGGGGTTCCGCACCTTCTCGTTCACCGTCGGGCCGTTAATCAGTTGCAGCGCTTGGGCGAGGTTGCCGTCGCTCTCGCGCTCGCACTCGCACGCCAGTTCGCGGGCCGGTTGGCCGAACGCCTTCAGGAACGGGTGGTTCACTTCACCGTCCGGCAACTGAATCGCGCGCGTCCCGGCGGGCAGGCCGGCGAACTTCTCCGGCACCGACGTGAAGTCGCAGATCGCGTCCAGCAGTTGCTCCGCGGTCAGCAACTTCGTGACCGCGTGCGAGAAGTACTTGGTGTCGTCGCGGTTCGAGTCGTTCGGTTGCGCCGACAGTTGGTAGGTGCGCGACTTCATGATGGTCTTCACGAGCGCCTTCATGTCGAACTTGCTCTTGCCGAAGTCTTTGGCGAGCGCGTCGAGCAGTTCGTCGTTGCACGCCGGGTTCGATTCGCGGAAGTCGTCCACCGGGTCCACGATGCCCTTGCCCATCAGGTGGAACCATACGCGGTTCACGACCGACTTCGCGAAGAACGGGTTCTCGGTGCTCGTGAGCCACGTGGCGAGCACGGCGCGGCGGTCCTCGTCGGGCTTCACGTCGGCATCGCCCACGCCGAGGTAGCGCGGCTTCATCACCTTCCCGGTGCGCGGCTGCGACACCTCGCCGGCGCGCAGCGTGTACACGACTTCCGCGGCGGGCGCGTTGCCCGCCGGCTTGGTGCCGATCACCGGTTCCGGCTTGGTCTTCACGCGGGCGAACCACGCGCTGAACCCGTAGTAGTCGTCTTGGCTCCACCGCTCGAACGGGTGGTTGTGGCACTTGGCGCACTGCATGCGCACGCCCAAGAACAGTTGCGCCGTCGTTTCCGCGAGGCCCGTCGGGTCCTTCGCGATGCGGTAGTAGTTCGCCGGCGGGTTGGTGAACGTGTTCCCGTTCGAGGCGATCACCTCTTGCACCACCGTGTCGAACGGCGTGTTCTTCTGGAAGTGGCCGCGGAGCCACGCTTGCATGCCGTAGCTACCCTTCACCTGAATCGTCTTGCGGCTGCTGCGCAGCACGTCGGCCCACTTGAGCGCCCAGAAGTCCGCGAACTCCGGCATCTCGACCAGCGCGTCGATCAGTTTCTCGCGCTTCTTCGCGTCTTTGTCGTTCAGGAACGCCTTCGATTCGTCCGCGGTCGGCATGCGGCCGATGCAGTCGAGGTACGCGCGGCGCACGAACTCGAAGTCTTCGCACGCGCCGGACGGTGCGATCGTCATTTGCTTCAGTTTGGCGAACACGTGCGTATCGACGTAGTTCGTTTCCGGCGGGTTCGGCCACACGAAGCCCTCGCGCGGTTCGAGGTACGTGAGCCGCACCGACACCAGTTCTTCGAGGTACCGGACGAGCACCGCGACTTCGCCGGCGCGCTTGAACTCGACCAAGCCGTTCGGGTTCACGTCCGCGATGCTCGGGTCGCTGCTGCTGAAGTTGCTGAGGCGGGTCACGTCGCGGGTGAGGCCGTCCGCGAACGTGACGGTCACGCCGAGTTGCTGCCACTTCGCCGGGGCCTTCATCACGCGCGCGCCGGGCGAAACATCCACCTTCTTCGGCGGCGCTTGGTTCGGGGCGTCGTCCTTCAGCCCTTCGGCGAGCCACGCGGTGAGCATCTCGCCCGGCACGCTGGTCGCGCCGAACCGCTGGCCCCCTTCGTGCGGCACGCGGCCGACGCCCTTGAGCAGCACGAGGCTCTCTTCGGGCGTGTGCTTGCCGCTGCGGCGGCCGAACTGGTCGCGGGTGAGTTGCAGGTAATCCGCCGCGGGGTCGAAGCCGCGCAGCGACAGTTTGAAGCCGTTCTTGCCGCTCGGCGTGCCGTGGCACGCGCCCATGTTGCACCCGCCCACGTTCATCGCGGCGATCACGTCGCGGCGGAAGCTGACCGGCGCGGCGGCGTCCATCCCGGTCACGGTGACCGGCACGCGGATTTCCTTCCCGCCGGCGGAGATGACGACGGTCGCGGTGCCGTTCTTCTTGGGCCGCAGGTACAGCCCCTCTTGCAGTTCGACGACGCCCGCGGGTTCGACCTTCGCTTCGACCGCGTGGGTGAGGTCGCGTGCGGTGCCGTCGGCGTACTTGCCGCTCACCACGATCTGCCGCGCGTCGCGCAGGTTGGTGAGCGCGGCGGTCGCGGGGGCGGCTTCGACGCTCGCCGGCGCGCCGATCAGCGCCGTGCGTTCGTCGCCGCTCGGCGGCGCGGCAAAAGCGGGTGAAGCGAAGGCGGCGAGTGCCAACGCGGAGAGGAGGGAACGCATGGGTGGAACCTCGCGTGTGCGGCGAGCGGGCCGGAACAGCGCCCGTCGGTGGCAGGCAGGGAAGGCGAGTACGCAGTCTGAACGAGTATATGCTACCCGACGCCGCGCCGCGGTCCCGGGAAAGTCACTTCCGCTTGAAGGTCGCGGTTACGCCCTTTTCGAGCGTGGGGTGTTCGAGGGCGTCGCCGTCGAAGCTCACGGTGATCGTGCGCGTGCCGGTGTCGGTCTCGAGTTTCAGCTTCAGGCCGGTCGCGCCCGCGGGGCCGACGACAGTGTACTTGCCGCCCGCCTTCGCGGCCCCGGTGCCGGTGCGCGATGCGACGAACGTGCCGTCGCCGAGGTACGCCACTTCGTCCGTCGAGCCGTCCGCTTCGCACACCCACGAGCCGACGAGCGCCGCCCCGTACTTCGCCACGATCTGCTTACCCTGCGCCGCGCTCGGCGCGCTGCCGAAGACGGGCGCGAGCGGGTCGATACCGCCGACGAGCGCGCCGCCCAACCCGCCGCCGCCGGACGGCTGCTTACCGGCTTGCTTGCCGGGTTGCTTCGGGTTCGGTTGCTTCGGCACCGGAAACGGCGGAAACTTCGGCAGCGGCTGCGGCTGAACCGGCTGCTGCGGGGCGTTTTGCGGCGGGTCGTTGTTCGCGGCCTCCGCTTCCACGGTGCCCTTCTTCAGGTACAGCAGCACGCCGAGTACGATCATTACCAGTACCAGCACGCCGAGAATGGCGTACCGGAGCGGCGAGTCCTTGTACGAGCGCGGTTCGTCGGCGCTCGCGGCCTTCTTCTTTTTCGTCTTGGGCTGATCCGGTTCGTCGGCGGCTTCCGCGAGCACGGCCTTCGCCTTCGGTTTGGGCACCGCGAACGTGGTGTCGCACTTGGGGCACGTCACCTCTTCGCCGACGGTGAACCCGTCATCGGACTTGAGTGCGGCGTCGCACTCGGGGCAGCGGATTTTCGTGAGCGACATGGGAGAGGGTCCGAATGAGGTATTGTCGAACCGCCGGCGTGAGCCGGCGGTTCGACTGAGCGGCGCGGTTATTTCTTCTTTACTTCCTCGGCGCTCGTCAGGCTAAAGTAGAAGCCGTGCGGGTTGTCGCCGTTGGCGACCTTCAGCAGGATCGTGTTGCTGCCCTTCGTCAGCTTCACGCTCACCTTGTGCGCTTCGGGGGCCGCGGCCTTCGTGTCGCGCGTCGAGAACACGTCCTTACCGTTCACCCACAGCCGCGCGCCGTCGTCCGGCCCCAGCAGAATCTCCGCGGCCTGATCCACCGGCGACACCACCTCCACGAACATGTAACTCGCGCTGTTCGCGGCCTTAGGGCCGTGCGCGCCGGCGAGATCGAAGTAGCCCTTGCCGTCGGGCCGCAGCGCGCGCCAGTGGATGAACGGGTTCGCGTTCCGGTTGCCCGGTTGCACGAACCCGCCCTTCGCGTCGAACGCGCGCGTCTCCGGCTCGAACTTTGTGTCGAGCGCCTTCTCCATGCTCTCCGCCGGGAACGGCCCGACCATCTGGAAAGCGTCCGGCGTGAACGCCGCGGTCTTCAGCGTTTCGAGGTACGCCACGAGATCAACGAGTTCGTCTTCGGTGAGCGCCGCGATGATGTCTTCCGGCATGATCGAGGTCTTCAGCTTCCGCACTTCGCCCGCGAACTCCTTCTTGGGAATGGTGGTGTCTTTGCCGTTCGCGTCGCGGAGCGTGATGGCGTCCGGGGTTTCGCCCACCAGAAGCCCGGTCACGGTCACTTCGCTGGTGGTGAGCACTTGGTGCTGAACGTACTGGTCGGCGATGGCCTTCGACGGCTGGAGCAGCGATTCGTACAGGTTCTCGCGGCTGGCCTTCTTGCCGATCATCGAAAGGTCCGGGCCGACCTGCCCGCCGATGCCGCGCGTCATGTGGCACTTCGCGCACTGCGCCGCCCCGGTGAGGCTCGCGTTCCAGACGGCCTTCCCGCGGCTCGCGTCGCCGCCGCGCTTCGCGAGTTCGGCAACCGCGGGCAGCGCCTTCGGGTTCAGTTTGCCCGGGGCCGGGAAGAGCAGCAGTGCGCGGTTCCGCTCGCCTTGGAACGGCGAGTTGCGCAGCAGTTGGCCGGTTTGCGCGACGAGTTCCTTTGGCAGGTCGCCCTTCTGGTGCGTGTCGAGCAGCCACACGGTACCGGCCCGGTTCCCGGCAAGCGCCGCGAGCGCCGCCGCTTTCAGCTCCGGCGTGCCGCGGTCGCCCGCGTTAATCGCGCGGCTGAGCGCATCCAGCGCCGTTGTGCTGAACTTGGCCGGCTTTTGCCCGGCGGGAAGCAGTTCGCCCAGCGCCTGAATGCACGCGACGCTCAGCGGGTTCTCCGGGCTGCCGACGCTGATGAGCGCGTCTACGCTCTGGGCGTCCTTCAGCTTGCCGAGCGTGCGCACCGCTTCTTTGCGAAGCTCGAGCGCGGCTTCCTTGTTCTTGGCGACCGCGACCACGGCCTCAATGCGCCCGGTGGCGTTCGCCGCCGCGACGAGCTGCAACCCGGTCGCGGCGGTGTTCGGTTCCTTCAACAGAGCGTCGATAGCCGCGCCCAGTTCCGGGGCGTTCTTCAGCGCGAACCACTTGGTGGGAAGGAACAGCTTCAGGTTGTCGATGGCGCGGGCCTTCACTTCCGGCGGCGCGTCCGACTTTAGCACGCCGAGCATCGACTGCCCGGCGTTCGGGTCGTCGTTGGACGCGAGAATGTCCACGATGCGCGCCTTCTGCGCCGCGGTGAGTTTGCTATCCGCGAGCAACTTGCCGAGTCGCGGGAGGACAGACTTGGGGCGCAGTTCCCACACGAGGTCCGCGACCTTGTCGTTCCACTCCGGGAAGTGCTTGTCGAAGTCCGCGAGGATTTCGTCGCGCCGCTTGGGGTCGGTGCCGCACGCGATGTTCAGCGCCGCGCGGTAGAAAATGTCTTGCCCGTCGTAGAGTTTCGCGAGCGGGTAGAAATACCGCTTCGCGTTATCGACCGGTTCGTTCCGACAAGCGATGAGGATTTCGCGCGCGAGCGCCGGTGTCGGCTTTTCGGCGATCATTTCGAGCCGCTCGTTTCGGAAGAACTGATCCTCACGCCCAGTCTTGGTGTCCAGCAAGCGGAACGCCGGCTGATCCGCGAGTCGGATCGCCGTGAGTTTCACGTGCTCCGGTTCCGGTGGCTTTATCATGCACCGCATGGCGTGAAGCCGAGTTTCTGGTTCACCAATCTGTGCGACCGCAAGCGCCCAAGCGCGCGCGGCGAGCATCGGCGGAGCCTTCGGTTGCTCCTCGGCGTACTGGTAGATCACCTCGCGCGCCAGTTTTTCCTTCGCGCGCGCGGTCGCGTGCAGCAAGGCCCGTGTTGCGAGACACGGCGACTGCAACAGCGCATCCAACCCTTCCTTCGTGTCGAGCTTCACCTCCGGCACCTTGTACCCTTGGTGGCCCTTCGGGGTGATGCGGTAGATGCGGCCGTCGGTGGGGTCGCCCATGCCATGCCCGCCGACGCCGCGGTCGTACCAATCCGCCACGAAGATGCTGCCGTCGGGGGCGACGCACACGTCGCTCGGCCGGAACCAGTTGTCGCTACTCGTCAGCAGCAGTTCCTTTTCGAGTTCGTAGCCCGCGCCCTTCGCCTTGCGGTGGAACCACCGCACCTCGCGCGGCCCGGCGTCGCAGTGAATGAGCGACCCGCGATACTTCTTGTCGAACATCGACCCTTCGTAGAACGTGATGCCGGTGGGCGAGCCGAACCCGGTGCGCAGCGTCTTGTGAACGATGCCCGGTTGCTCTTCGTGCCAGTGCGTCTGGCCCGCGCCGCGCGGCCCGTACCCGTAGTTGCCGCCCGGCATCACGAAGCAGATGCGCGTTTGCTGGTTACCGTCGTCGTCGTTGTCCGAGAGCCACACTTCGCCGAAGCTGTCCACGCACGCTTCGTAGTTGTTGCGGAAGTTGTGCGCGATCAGTTCGAGGTTGGTGCCGTCCATGTCGCAGCGCCACACGGTGCCCTTCTGGCAATCGGTTTCGTTCTGCGTCCACTTCTTGCCCTTCCCGTCGCTGCTCTGCAACCCGCCGACGCCGCTATCGCCGACGGTGAAGTAGAGCTTCCCGTCCGGCCCGATGTTGATGCCGTGAACGCCGTGGTCGTGGTCGAACCCGCGGAACCCGGTGAGGAACTTTTTCGGCGGGCCGTCGGCCTTCAGGTCGCCGTCTTTGTCTTCGAACACGAGGATGTCCGGCGACTGGCACACGAACACCTTCTGCCCCTTCCCGTCCGCGTACGGCGCGACGCACACGCCGAGCGGCCCGTACAGGTCTTCGCCTTGGTAGAACGTGACCGCGCGCGTCGCCTTGCCGGTGCCCTTTTCGTCCACGAGCACCTGAATGCGGTCGCCCTCTTTGCGGATGATGGGCCGGTTGAAGTTCTTCCGCCGGTAGTTCACGGCCTCCGCGACCCACACGCGGCCCTTGTGGTCCACGTCCATCGACGTGGGGTTGATGAGGTCCGGTTCGGCCGCAAACAGTTCCACTTGGAACCCGTCCGCGACCTTGAGCGCCTTGAGCGCGTCGGCGGGCGACAGCGGCCCGCCTTTGGGCTGTGCGGAGAGCGGCGCGGCGAGGGCAACGAGCGCGAGAGCGAAGACGAACCGGCGCATCGGGGAGGCTCCGGGATGCGGGAAAGGGTGAGGCAGTGGCGTACAGTGTACCGCGAACCGTGCCGCGGTGAAGCGCGATAACGCGCTTGCCGATCGCAGGGCGAGTGGTGAAGCTATCTGCCGCATGTCCGACGCCCCCACACCGCCGCCGGCGCGCGCCGCGTTCCACGAACCGGAAGCGCTCGACCCGCCGAAGGCCGAGCGGTACGTCGCGCACACGTTCCACATGCCCGGCGGGATGGGCCGCGTGTGGCGGGCGACCGACACCGAACTCGGGCGCGAGGTGGCGCTCAAGGAAATCCGGCCCAAGTTCGCGGGCGACCGCAAGGCGCGCGAGCGGTTCGAGTTCGAGGCCGAACTGACCGGACGGCTGGAGCACCCGGCGATCATCCCCGTGTACGGCTTCCGGCGCGCCGGCACCGGCCCGCCGATCTACGCCATGCGGTTCGTCGAGGGCCAAACGCTCCACGACCGGCTGGCCGCGTTCCACGCGCGCGAGTGGCCCAACGCCGCCGCCCGGCTCATCGAACTGCGCCGCCTGCTGGGCCACTTCGTGACCGTGTGCCGGGCCGTCGCCTACGCGCACAGCCGCGGGGTGATCCACCGCGACCTGAAACCGTCGAACGTGATGGTCGGCGCGTTCGGCGAAACGTTCGTGCTGGACTGGGGCATCGCCAAGCGGCTCCGCGCCGCCCCCGGCGAGGCGGCCGAAGCGCCGCTGGACGACGACGACGAGATCGCCCCGGACGCGAGCACGTCGCGCCGCTCGGCGCGCACGAACCAGATCGGCACGCCGGGCTACTGGGCACCGGAGCAACTGGCCGGCGCGCCGGACCTGCACGACGAGCGCACCGACGTGTACGGCCTCGGCGCGATCCTGTTCGCGGTGCTCACGGGCAGTTCGCCGCACCCGCTCGGCGTTCACCCGCCGAACCCGCGCAGCGCGCGGGCCGTGCGCCCGTGGGTGGACGCGGGCCTCGACGCGGTCGTCACGAAGGCGCTGGCGCTGGAGCGCGACGCCCGCTACCAGCGGGCCGACGAGGTCGCGCTCGCCGTCGAAGAGTGGTTGGCCGATCAGCCGTTCCTCGCGCAGCGCGGCGTCGTGGCGGCGCTGGCCGCGGAAGCGGCGGCCAACCCGACCATCCGCGCGCTGAACGAGGAACTCGCGCGGCAGCACATGAACTTGGGGCTGATGCTCTC
>JALHNS010000268.1 GCA_022843445.1 Gemmata sp. | reverse complement strand
TCGAGGGCTCGAAACCTCATCTTTTTCAACGGGCTGCTAACTCGTGGGTACCCGAAAGTTCGATTCGGGAAGTCAGCTCCCCGAACGGTAACGATTTCGAACTTACGCGCGCGACATTCGGCGCGCGAGCATCTCGCGCAACAGCGTTCCCGACCCTCGCTTTGCAGCAGTTTGTGCAGTTCACAGGCGGCGCGATGTGGCGCCGGTCTGAGCGATTCCGGCCCGCGAAGGAGGTCTCCGAACGGCCAATCCGCCACGTCGCTCGTTCGCTCAAGTTGAAACCGTCGGGTGGGTTCCCGACCGCGAGCGCTTGGGGCACGCACCGCGAACAGGTTATCGGCGCTGCACGCCGATTGCCCCACGTCCGGGCGCGCCTCCCGTTTTGTGATTTCTTGGCGGCGTGTGCGTGTGGGCGAGGGTACACTCCGCGGTCATGTCCGACGTGACCCGCCTTCTCGAAGCCGCTCGGGCCGGCGACCGCAAGGCCGCGGCCGACCTGCTCCCGCTCGTCTACGACGAGCTGCGCGTACTCGCCGCCGCCAAGATGGCCGCCGAGAGCCCCGACCACACCCTCGACGCCACCGCGCTCGTGCACGAGGCGTACCTCCGCCTGACCGGTGGGCAGGCGTTCGCGTCCCGGAGCCACTTCCTGCGGGCCGCGGCCGAGGCCATGCGGCGCATACTCGTCGATCACGCCCGCGCCCGAACGGGCCGCAAGCGCGGCGGGCGGCGCACCCGGGTGCCGCTGGATGCGGCCGCTCGCTGGGCCGAGTCGCCGGACCAGTTGCTCGACCTGAACGACGCCCTCGCCCGGTTCGCCGCCGAGGAGCCCCGCAAGGCCGAGTTGGTGGTGCTCCGGTTCTTCGGCGGCGCGTCCACGCCCGAGGCCGCGGCCGCCCTCGGCGTGTCGGTCCCGACCGCCGAACGGTGGTGGGCGTTCGCCCGCACGTGGCTGTACGCCGAACTGGGCGGGGAAAAAGTTGAGAACCCGTGATGGGGTTTCGGCACCGATTGCGCCAAATGGTGCGACCGACCCGAACCGGAGCCGCCTATGAGTGAGATGTCCCCCGCGGAAGAAGTCTTCTTCGCCGCCCTCGAGCGGCCGTCGCCCGCCGACCGGGCCGCGTACCTGGACGCGGCGTGCGCCGGCCAACCGGAGTTGCGGGCGCGGGTCGAGAAGTTGCTCGCCGCACACCCCCGGGTCGGGGAGTTCCTGAAATCCGGCACGCCCGACCACGCCACCCGCTCGTTCGGCGACCCGGCGGCGACGGGTTCGTTCCGCTCGGCTCCGACGGCCGAAGAATCGGAAGGCACGGTCATCGCCGGGCGGTACAAGCTGCGGCAGCAGATCGGCGAGGGGGGCATGGGCACGGTGTGGCTGGCCGAGCAGACGGAGCCGGTGAAGCGGAAGGTGGCGGTCAAGCTGATCCGGGTGGAGCGCGGGCAGTCGAAGACGATCCTCGCGCGGTTCGAGGCGGAGCGGCAGGCCATCGCGCTGATGGACCACCCGCACATCGCGAAGTTGCTCGACGCGGGCACCAGCGAGACCGGCGCGCCGTTCTTTGTGATGGAGCTGGTGAAGGGCGTCCCGCTCACCGAGTTCTGCGACCAGCACAAGCTGACGATCGCCGAGCGGCTGAACCTGTTCACGCAGATCTGCTCGGCGGTGCAGCACGCGCACCAGAAGGGTGTGATCCACCGGGACCTGAAGCCGGGCAACATCTTGGTGGAGAGTCACGACGGCAAGCCGGTGCCGAAGGTGATCGACTTCGGGCTGGCGAAGGCGACGACGGGGCTGCAGTTGACGGACCAGTCGATGTTCACGGCGTTCGGTAGCGTGATGGGGACGCCGTTGTACATGGCCCCGGAGCAGGCGAGTTTCAACGCGGTGGACGTGGACACGCGGGCGGACGTGTACGCGTTGGGTGTGATCCTGTACGAGTTGCTGACGGGGACCACGCCGCTGACGAAGGAGGCGCTGAAGAGGGCGGCGCTGGACGAGATGCTGCGGCTGGTCCGCGAGCAGGAGGCCCCGATGCCGAGTTCGCGGTTGAGTTCCGCGGACAGCACGCCGAGCGTGGCGGCGAGTCGGCAGATCGAGCCGGCGAAGCTGGGGCGGTTCGTGAAGGGGGAACTGGACTGGATCGTGCTGAAGGCGCTGAGCAAGGACCGCGACCGGCGGTACGAGACGGCCAACGGGTTCGCGAAGGACATCGAGCGGTTCTTGAACCACGAGCCGGTGCAGGCCGGTCCGGTCGGGACGGCGTACAAGCTGCGGAAGTTCGTGCGGCGGAACCGGGTGCAGGTGATCGCGGCGAGTTTGGTGCTGCTGGCCCTCGTCGCCGGGGTTGTGGGCACGACGTTGGGGTTACTGGAGGCGCGGCGGTCGGCGGAGCGAGAGCGGTTGGCGAAAATCGACGCCGAACAGAAGAAGACCGAGGCGGAAAAGGCCGCCCAGGCTGAGACGATCGCCAAGGAAGCCGAAGCAGAAGCGAAGCGGGTTGCGGACAAGAAGCGACAAGAAGCGGAGACCAACCTGGCCTTCGCCAAGAAGGGCAACGACATTCTCGGCTCGGTGTTCGCCGGGTTGGATCCGAAGCGGAACTACGCGAACGTCGGCGAGTTCTCCGACACGCTCAAGGCGAATTTGCGGAAAGCCGTTAAGGAACTGGAAGGTTCGGCCATCGGCGACCCGTTGGAAGTGGCCGCCATGCAGGTCATCTTGGGGGAGTCGCTGCTCGGCCTGGGGGAAGCGAAACTGGCGGTCGAGGTGCTCGAGAAGGCGCGGGACACACTGAAGGCCCGGCGCGGCCCCGAGCATCCCCTCACCCTCGCCAGCATGCACAACCTGGCGGAGGGCTACCGGGACGATGGCCAGTCGGACAAGGCCCTGCCGCTGTTCGTCGAGACGTTCCAGGGCCGCAAGTCCACGCTCGGCCCGGACCACCCCGACACCCTCAAGAGCATGGGCGACCTGGCACTGGGCTACTCCGTTGCCGGCCTGAAGAACAAGGCCATGCCGCTGTACGAGGAAGCGCGGAAGCTCGCCGAAGCCAAGCTCGGCCCCGACCACGTCGTCACTCTGCACAGCATGAACAACTTGGCGAACGGCTACCAGAGTGCCGGCCAGCTCGACAAGGCACTGCGACTACGGGAGGAGACGCTCAAGCGTTCAAAGGCCAAACTCGGCCCGGATCACCCCGACACGCTCCATCGGATGAACATGCTCGCTGTGGGCTTCAACACCCTGCGCCAGTGGGACAAGGCCGTGGAGATTTGGGAGGAGACGTTTCAACTCACGAAGGCCAAGCTCGGCCCCGATCACCCGGACACCCTCAACAGCATGAACAATCTGGCGATCGGTTACAAGGATGCCGGTCAGCGGGACAAAGCCCTGCAGGTGTTCGAGGAGGCGCTCAAACTCTCGAAGGTCAGGCTCGGCCCCGACCACCCGCACACTCTCAACAGCATGGCCAACCTAGCGTTGGGCTATGAGGGAGCCAAAAAGCCGGAATTGGCGCTGCCCCTCCTCGAAGAACGCTTCTTTCTGTCAAAAGCCAAACACGGTCCCGACCACGCCGACACTCTCGAGAGCCTGGGCAGACTCGCCGATGGCTACTGGGCCGTCGGCCAGCGTGAGAAGTCCCTGCCCCTTTTTGAGGAGATGCTCAAGCGCCTGAAGAACAAGTTCGGCCCCGACCACCCCGAAACCTTGGCCATCACGAATATCCTGGCACCGAGATACCGAACCACCGGACAGGCGGAGAAGGCGGTGCCTCTTTACGAAGAGATGCTCGAGTTCGCCAAGGCGAAACACGGTCTGGATCACCCCGAAACTTTGAACCGCTTGGGCAACCTTGGGAAGGCTTACTGCGATACCAAACAGGGGAAAAAGGCTGCCGACACACTCGCCGCGTTCGTCACCGGAATGAAGAAGCAGCTTCCACCAGACGGCCCGCAGGTCGCCGGGTTGCTTCTCCAAATCTCAACGGATTTGCTGGCCTGCGACCAGTTCGCCACGGCCGAAGAGATGCTCCGTGAGAGTCTGACCATCCGCGAGAGGGCCAAATCCGACACCTGGACCACGTTCAACACCATGTCCGTGCTCGGCGCTGCACTCTTGGGCCAGAAGAAGTACGCCGACGCCGAACCGCTGCTCGTCAAGGGCTACGAAGGCATGAAGGCCCGCGAGAAGACCATTTCGCCGAAGGTCATCGGTACTCCCATTCCCAAGAGCCTCGACCGACTGATCGAGTTGTACACCGCGACGAACAAGCCGGACGAGGTGAAGAAGTACCGCGACCTGCGTGCAGAGTACCCGACGCCGAAGGAAGTGGCCCCGATGCCGCGGGAGAAGAAGTGACCCCGGCCGGCCTTCTACCGCAGGTGTACGACGAGCTGCGCAAGCTGGCGGCGGCGAAGCTGGCGGCGGAGTCGCCGGGTCACACCCTCGATGCCACCGCGTTGGTTCACGAGGCGTGGCTGAAGCTGGACGGGCAGTCGTTCACCTCACAGGGCAGTTACCTGCGGGCAGCCGGCGTCGCCATGCGCCGGCTACTCGTCGATCACGCCCGCGCCAAGAAGGCCGCCAAGCGCGGCGGCGCGGGGCGGGTGGAACTCGCGTCCGAGCCGGCGGCCCCGCCCGATCGGACGGGCGACGACCTCGAGGCCCTCGACGAGGCCCTCGACCGACTCGCCCTGATCCAACCGCGCGTCGTGGAACTGGTGCAACTCCGCTACTTCATCGGCCTGACCATTTCCGAGGCGGCCGCGATTCTTGACATCGCCCCACGGACCGCCGACGCTTGGTGGGCCTACGCCCGCGGCTGGCTGGCCGCGGAGCTGAAACAATAATCGGGAAAAGTCGCGCCGCCACTGCGCGATGGCCCCGCCGTTTCCGCGAGTGGGGCAACGGGAGTGCAACTACCATGAACGAACTCGATCTGTTTGTTGCCGCGAACGCCATTGCGGACCCGGCCGAACGTGCCGCGTACCTCGATCGGGTCTGTGCCGATCGGCCCGAACTGCGGCAGCGGTTGGAGGCGTTGCTGGCCGGCAACGCCCAATCGCGGCACCCGCTGGACCAGCCGCCGAGCCACCCGCCGGCACCTGCGGACGCCACCCGCACGTTCGGCGACCCGGCGGCGACGGGTTCGTTCCGCCCGGCTCCGTCCGCCGAGGAGGCCGAAGGCGTCGTCATCGCCGGGCGGTACAAGCTGCGGCAGCAGATCGGCGAGGGGGGCATGGGCACGGTGTGGCTGGCCGAGCAGACGGAGCCGGTGAAGCGGAAGGTGGCGGTCAAGCTGATCCGGGTGGAGCGCGGGCAGTCGAAGACGATCCTCGCGCGGTTCGAGGCGGAGCGGCAGGCCATCGCGCTGATGGACCACCCGCACATCGCGAAGTTGCTCGACGCGGGCACCAGCGAGACCGGCGCGCCGTTCTTTGTGATGGAGCTGGTGAAGGGCGTCCCGCTCACCGAGTTCTGCGACCAGCACAAGCTGACGATCGCCGAGCGGCTGAACCTGTTCACGCAGATCTGCTCGGCGGTGCAGCACGCGCACCAGAAGGGTGTGATCCACCGGGACCTGAAGCCGGGCAACATCTTGGTGGAGAGTCACGACGGCAAGCCGGTGCCGAAGGTGATCGACTTCGGGCTGGCGAAGGCGACGACGGGGCTGCAGTTGACGGACCAGTCGATGTTCACGGCGTTCGGTAGCGTGATGGGGACGCCGTTGTACATGGCCCCGGAGCAGGCGAGTTTCAACGCGGTGGACGTGGACACGCGGGCGGACGTGTACGCGTTGGGTGTGATCCTGTACGAGTTGCTGACGGGGACCACGCCGCTGACGAAGGAGGCGCTGAAGAGGGCGGCGCTGGACGAGATGCTGCGGCTGGTCCGCGAGCAGGAGGCCCCGATGCCGAGTTCGCGGTTGAGTTCCGCGGACAGCACGCCGAGCGTGGCGGCGAGTCGGCAGATCGAGCCGGCGAAGCTGGGGCGGTTCGTGAAGGGGGAACTGGACTGGATCGTGCTGAAGGCGCTGAGCAAGGACCGCGACCGGCGGTACGAAAGTGCGACCAGCTTCGCCAAGGACATCGAGCGGTTCCTGAACCACGAGCCGGTGCAGGCCGGTCCGGTCGGGACGGCGTACAAGCTGCGGAAGTTCGTGCGGCGGAACCGCGGGCAGGTGATCGCGGCGAGTCTGGTGCTCCTAGCGCTGGTGGCGGGGGTGATCGGCACCGCACTCGGGTTGGTGGAGGCGCGGAGGCAAGAGGCCGAGGCCAAGAAGCAGGAGCAACTGGCGAAGGCCGAAACGGTCGAAAAGGAGCGGGCGCGGCAGGAGGCGGAACGGTTGGCCACCGACAACGCCAAACTCGCCACCGACGAGCAGGAGGCGAAGAAGGCGGCGCTGGACGCCAAGCAGGAAACCGAGCGACAGTTACGGCGCATCGAAGCCGTCCTGTTCTCGAACCAGATGGCGAAGGCCGGGGAGGTGGCCCCGCAGAACCCGGCCGAGGCGACCAAGCTGCTGTACGACATGGAGGCCATCCCGATCCACCTACGGGACGCGGCGTGGCGGGCCCTCGCGCGGTCGTGCGAGCGGCGCGTGCAACGAATCGATCTGCACGACATCGTGATCGAGCCGACGACCACCGTCAGCTTGGACGGCAGCCGTGCCGTCGTCCGCAAGGTGCGAGACGACGAGCGGGGCGAACGGGTGCTGGCGACCGTCACCGTTCACGATATCCCGTCCGGCAAGGTCCTGTTGGAGATCCCAGAGGAACAGGACGCGGAGTTCACCTTCAACGTCTTGAGCGCGGACGGGTCGAAGTTCGCTCAGATCGTGGACCCGAAGGCGCGGCTCAAACCGGCCGACCCGAAGGCCCCGTTCCCGGCCCCGCGCTACACCCGCTACCTAGCGGGGGGCACCCTCGACGTGAGGGTGTGGGACGTGCCGTCGGGGAAGGTCGTGTTCACCTACACGATGCCCCCGGACGTGACCGGCGTGAAGTGCGCCTTCGGCCCGGACGGCCGCCTCTTGGCGGTTACGGACGCGGGCCACGCGATGAAGATCTGGGACATCCCGGCCAACCGGGCCGTGACGACCCTGAAGGGACACGCCGAGCCGATCACCACCGTCGCGATCAGCCGTGACGGCAAGCGAATCGCCACCGCTGGCAACGACTTTACCCTGAAGCTGTGGGACGGCGTCAGCGGCGAACTGATCGCCGACCTGACCCCAGCGAACGACAACACGACGCCGGAGTTTCTCACGGAGCGCAAGCGGGCGCTGGTCACGAGTAAAGGGAAGCCGGTTCGCGATTTCGTGCTGGGCCTCGATTTCAGTCCGGATGGAAGCTCGCTGGCGGCGAGCTACTCGAACTGGCTGATCGAAGTGTGGGACGTGGCGAAGGGCAAGTCGAAGGACGTGCTCCGCGGGCTGAAGCAGCGGCCCGGTGTGGTGCTGTACGACGCGGCCGGGAAGAGCCTGTTCGTCGGCGGGCACTCCCGCTGGGACGTGGCGTCGGGGCAGATGCTCTTCACCTTGAACCTCTCGGAACAGATGGCGAGCGCGGGCAAACCCGTCATCAGCACCGACCGCACCCGATGGGGCACGTTGCAAGGCCGCCGGATCACTTGGGTCGGCGGCGACGACCCCGCCCGCGACGCGGCCAAGTTCGAGCTACCGGGCACCGCCGAATCCGTCCGGAAGATGACCTTCAGCCCGGACAACCAACTGCTCGCCGTGCCGTGCGAAAACCGCATCGAGTTGATCGACCGGCGCGCCGGGAAGCTGCTGCCGACTCTCACCGGGCCGAAGAAGACGGTGTCCGTGGTCACATTTAGCCCGGACGGTCGGACCCTCGCGGCGAGCTGCCGGGAGCCACAGGGAACGCCTCGGAAAAGGGAAGAACCCAACGACCCGCGCGAGCGGGACGACATCTACCTGTTCGACATGCCGTCCGGGAGGTTGCTCGGCGTGCTGCCGGCGCGCGAGATCGAAATCAACGCGCTCGAGTTCAGCCCGGACGGCCGGACGCTCGCGTCCGTCGCCTGGCGCGCGGCCACGGCAGGAGCACCCGCGCCGAGGTCGGAACGGCACGCGGCCATCGTTCTGTGGGACGTCACCACCCGCACGCCCAAAGACGCGCTGGAGTTCGCCGCAAGGGAAGCGATCCCTTTCGGTGCCACCGCCTTGAAATTCCACCCAACGAACGGGACGCTCGCCGCCGCCGCCGGCGAGACGGTTGTCCTGTGGGATCTGGCGACGAGAACACCCCGCCCCGTACCTCTGACCAGTAGCGGACCGCGGTTCGTCTCGCGGCTCGATTACTCCGCCGACGGGGACACACTGTTCGTCGCCGTTCCGGGCATCGGCGGCTCGACGACGGACGCGGTCCAGTGCGCGAACCTGAAGACCGGTGAATCCGAGATCCGATTCCTCGGTCAGGGTTACTTTCAGGGCCTCACGCCGGACGGGAAAACGGCCGTGCTGACGACGCAAACCAAGGCGACGTTCTGGAACACGCACACGGTCCAACTGCTGCACACGTTCCACACCGGGACCTCGGGCGTGATCGCCGTCGCCCAAGACGGCCGCGCGATCGCCTCCGTCGAACACGATCCGGCGAAGAAAACGGTCGCGGTCAAGGTGTGGGACACGGGCGACCCGGAACGGCTCGTCTCGCTCCGGCAGATGACACCCGTCGGCTTCGCGCCCGACTCCAAGACCCTCGTGTTGAAGCGCGAGGACACGGTCTACGTCTGGGATCTGCAAACGCACCGGGTCCGCCGCACGGTCCCCACGTCGCGCGGGACGGGGGCCGCTACTCGGCTCAGCCCGGACGGTCGGTTCGTGGCGCTGTCCGGTGGCTTCGGGCGAGTCAGTCAAGAAGGGTCCATCGAGCTGTTCGACCTGACGAGCGGGGCGAAAGTGGGGACCATCACGGGGCAGGGCACGCGCTTCCAAGCCACACCGATGGCCTTCTCCCCGGACAGCCGAACCCTCGCGTTCGTTCACGCGGTGGCCGGCAAGACCGAGGGGGCGCAACTGCCGACCGGCACCGCCACCGTCAACCTCTGGGACATCCGGGAGAACCGCCTGATCCGAACGATACCGCTCCCGCCCGTGACGGGCGGCCCGTCGGCGGGCGGCAACTACGGGATCGCCTTCGCGCGGGACGGTCAAGCGCTGGCCGTCCACACGCCCGACAAGACGGTCCACGTCTCCGACCTGCGCGACCCGGCCCTACCCGCCGTGGTGCTGCCCGCTCCGGAGGCCGACGCGCAAAGCCCCTATTTCAATGGACTGGCGTTCACTCCCGACGGCGCGCGGGTGGCTGTGAAGTACGTGTCGAACTACGGCGATTTGACCCGGCACATCGTCTGGGACTGGCGGAGCGCGAAACGGGTCGAGGGTGTCGCGGTCGCCAACCTGTTCGCGCCCCGCATCCCGAACTCGATGGCGTCGCCCGACGGCCGCTTCGAGGCGGTCAGCGAACTGGGTGGGTGCTACCTGATCGACCGCTCGCTGTACCCGAAGAAGTGACGGTGACATCCCGGAGGAGAGATGACCCCGGCCGACCTTCTACCGCAGGTGTACGACGAGCTGCGCAAGCTGGCGGCGGCGAAGCTGGCGGCGGAGTCGCCGGGTCACACCCTCGATGCCACCGCGTTGGTTCACGAGGCGTGGCTGAAGC
>JALHNS010000267.1 GCA_022843445.1 Gemmata sp. | reverse complement strand
ACCTGTGCCGCGCGCTCGCGGGGGCGCACCAGCGCCGCCGCCGCGGGACGCACTTCTTCAGCTACCTCGACCCGCTCTCGCTCGCCACGGTCGTGAACCGCGGCAACAACGACTGGATCCCCGCCGAGCGGCAGATCGGTGACGGCGGCGACCTCGAAGCCACGATCGCGCAAGTGTACCGCCTCGGGGCGGCCGCGGTCGTGCTCGCCGGCGACCGGTACGACGCCGACTACCTCCGCGAGCTGAAGAAGACTGGCGCGCTCGTGATGGCGCTCGACTCCACCGCCGACATGAAGTTCCCCGCGGACCTCGTGGTGAACCCGCTGCTGTACCCACTGCGGAAGGCGTACCGCGTCGAACCCGGCTGCCAACTGCTGCTCGGGTACAAGTACGCGCTGTGCCGCGGCATCTTCCGCCGCCAGCGCACGATTCGCGCCACCGAACCGCCGGCCCCGTACCGCGCGCTCGTGGCGCTGGGCGACGACGACCTAACCGGCGACGCGCTGACCCGCACGCAGCAGCTGCTCGACATGCCGAAAGTGGCGAAGGTCACGATCGCCTGCCGCACGCACCACCCGAAGTACGACGAGATGCGCGAACTCGCCGAGAGCAGCGGCAACACTGTGGAGATCGTGACCGAGCCGAAGGAGCTGATGACGCGGTTGGTGCGCGTCCACTTCGCGCTCACCAGCGGCGACGGCTGGTCGCCGGAGCTGTGCGTGGTCGGCATCCCGCAACTGATCCTGAGCCAGACGAAGCGCCACGCGGGCAACGGGAAGAAGCTCGACGAAGAGGGCGTCGCGAACTACCTCGGCAACAGCGCCGACGTGACCTTCGAGCAGTTGAAGGAAGCCGTGGACCTGCTGCTGGACGACCCGATGGAGCGCAAGGGCATGGCGCGCTGCGGGCGCAACACGTTCGACGGCCGCGGCCCGGACCGCATCGTCAACGGGCTGGAGATCATGCTGCACAGCCCGCTGCGCAAGCGCGCCGCGGCCCCGGTGCCGCTGAAGATCGCGGCGTGACGTAGGACGTGCTTCCAGCCTGTCCCGGTTCGCGGGCGGCTGGAAGCAACGTTCATCCCATCTCGGTTGCACTTCTGGTATCTTCTCCTCACTCGTTGAAGCGCAATTCGGGACAGGCTGGAAGCCTGTCCTACGAGGGAGGACAAGCCCATGACGAAGGACGATGTCGCGGACGTGCTGGACGAAATCGCCACGCTGCTCGAACTGAAGGGCGAGAACGCCTTCCGCACGAACGCGTACCGCAACGGGGCGCGCGTCGTTCAGGGGCTGAGCGGCGATCTCAAGGACCTCGTCGCCTCGGGCCAGATTCGCAACACGCGCGGCCTCGGCGACACGCTCGTCGAAAAGATCACGACGCTGGTGACAACCGGGGCGCTGCCGTACCTCGACGAACTACGAGCAAGCATTCCCGCCGGGTTGGTGGAGATGTTGCGGCTCCCCGGGATCGGGCCGAAGAAGGTGAAAGCGCTTCACGAGTCGCTGCAAATCGATGGCATCGAGAAGCTGAAGCTCGCGTGCGAAGCCGGTGAAGTGGCGAAGCTGAAAGGTTTCGGTGCGAAGACGCAGAGCAAGATTCTCGAAGGCATCCGCTATCTCGACCAGATCGGGAAGCGCGTGCGGATCGACCTCGCGCTGCCGCTCGGCGAAGCGCTGTTGAAGCAGGTGAATTCGTTCCCCGGTGTGATTCGCGGCGAGCTGTGCGGGAGCTTGCGGCGGCGCAGGGAAACGGTCGCGGACCTCGACATCCTCGTCAGCAGCGCGGACGCCGCACCGATCATGGACGCGTTCGTGAAGTTGCCGGAAGTGATTCAGGTGCTCGCGCAAGGGCCGACGAAATCGAGCATCGTCGCGGCGATGCACGTTCGCGGCGAGAAGGTGACCATGCAGGCCGACCTGCGCGTCGTCACCGACGAACAGTACCCGTTCGCGCAGCATTACTTCACCGGGAGTAAAGAGCACAACATCCGGATGCGGCAGCGCGCGATCGATCGCGGACTGACGCTGAACGAGTACGCGCTTTCGAGCGAAGACAAGTCGCGCACCGTACCGTGCGAGACGGAAGAGGACATTTTCCGCGCACTGGGTCTGCCGTACATCGAACCCGAACTGCGCGAGGACACCGGCGAGATCGAAGCCGGCGAAACGAAGAAACTGCCGGCGCTCGTCGCGGATAATGACATCCGCGGCGTCTTCCACAACCACACGACGTATTCCGACGGTACCGCGTCGCTCGAAGAGATGGCGCTGAAGTGCAAGGAACTGGGCCTTGAGTACTTCGGGGTCGGCGATCACTCGCAGTCGCTGACCATCGCCCGCGGGATGCCGGTCAACATCGTGCGCAAGCAGTGGGCCGAAATCGACCGGGTTAACGAGAAGTTGAAGGGCGTTCGCATCCTGAAGGGCATCGAGGTGGACATCCTCGAAGACGGGTCACTCGACTACACCGACGAACTGCTCGCCGGGTTCGAGTACGTCGTCGCGAGTGTTCACACGCACTTCGCGATGCCGGAACCGGAGATGACGGCGCGCGTCTGCAAGGCGCTCGCGCACCCCGCGGTGACGATGCTCGGGCACGCGACTGGGCGCTTGCTCCTCCGCCGCGAGGGCTACAAGATCGACCTCGACGCGGTGCTGAAGGCCGCGGCGCAGCACGGCAAGATGATCGAGATCAACGCGCAACCGTCGCGCTTGGATCTAGATTGGAAGTACGTGAAGCGCGCGAAGGAGATGGAAATCCCGATCGTCATCAACCCGGACGCGCACAGTCCCGGTGAACTGGAGCTGTACAAGTTCGGGGTTCACGTCGCGCGCCGCGGCTGGCTGACCCCCGCGGACGTCTTCAACACCCGCGGCCTGAAGGACGTTCAGAAGGAACTCGCGCGCCGGAAGGCACTCTGACCCTTAGTTCGCTCGGTACTTCGGGTTCGCCTCGAGATAGACGTTCACGCGGTCCGTGCGCGTAATCGCGTCCTTGAAGAAGGCGACCGCTTCGACCAACCGCTCGTCGGGTTCGGCGCAACTGAATCGGATGAACCCGGCACCGGCCGCGCCAAAGCACTCGCCGCCCAAACACGCCACACCCTTCTTGTCGTCCGCGCCTTCCAACAGGTACATCGCGAGGCCGTGCGACGTGATGCCGAGGCGCTCGCAAATCGGCGCGACGCGGGGGAACACGTAGAACGTGCCCGCGGGCATCAGCACGGTAACCCCGGGAACGTGGCGCAATTCGTTCACGAGCAGTTCCACCTTCTTGTGGAACTTCACCATCACCGCGTCGCGCTCCGCGGCATCGTGCTCGAGTGCGGCCTTGCCCGCCATTTGCACGATGGGTGGGACGCACGAGAGCGACGTGTTAATCATCTTGCCTACGATTTGCGCGACCCGCGGCGCGGCGATCATGTACCCGCAGCGCCAGCCGCTCATGCTGTAGCTCTTCGAGAACGTGTACGCCCCCACGCAGTGTTCGAGCATTCCCGGTTCGGCGAGAATGCTCGCATGCTTACCGCCCCAGATCATGTGGCAATACGGTTCGTCGCTGAAAACCGCGATCCCGGTCCCGCGAACAATATCCGCGATCTGCTTCAGGTCATCCTTCGTGGCGACGCCGCCGGTCGGGTTGTGCGGCGAGTTTAGGAAGATCGCCTTCGCGCGCGGTTCGCTCTTCACGAACTTCTCAATTGCGCCCACGTCCGGGCGGAACTGATTCTCTTGCTTCAGCGGAACGTACACCGGCCGCGCGCCGCGCCGGAGAATGTTCGGCTCGAACGTCGGGAACGCCGGTTGGAACACGAGAACCGCGTCGCCGGGTTCGAGGAACGCTTCGCAAAAGTACGTCTCGAACACCTTCGCGCCGGGGCCGACCACCACGTTCTCCGCGGTCGCCGGGATGCCGAACTCGGCGCTCACGGTGCGGGCAATGGTCTCGCGGAACTCCGGCAGGCCGAGCGACGGGCAGTAGCGCGTCAGGCCCGCATCGATAGCCGCGTGCGCCGCCTTCAGTGCGCTCGCGGTGCTGGGGAACGGCGAGTCGCCGATCTGCAGCGCGATCACGTCCTTCCCGCCGGCTTGGAGTTTGCGCGCGACGGCGAGCACGTCGAACGCGGTTTCGGTGGTCAACCCGGCGGCGAAACTCGACAGCGCGGGACCGGCAGAACTCATGGGTGCGTCTCGTGGTGTGCGTGCGAAGAGGTGGGGTTATCAAACGAACGCCGCGCGCGCGCGGCTACGGCCCCTTCCCCACTTCCGCGTGCGTTCGTAGAGTACCCGCTATTCCCCGGTTCGCGCCGGGGCTACGTTTTGGGAGTTCCGCGGTGGCCGACGCGAAATCCGATACCCCACGACCGTTCGACGTGAACGTCGTCGAAACCCTCCTCAAGTTGATGAGCGCTCACGACCTCGCCGAAGTGGATTTGGCCGAAGGCGACAAGCGCATCCGGCTCCGCAAAGCCGACGCGTTCGCGCCGCGCGCTGCGGTCGCGGCTCCGGTTGCCTACGCGCCGGCTCCCGCGCCCCCTGCCGGCGCGCCCGCCGCTTCCCAACCTGCCGCGCCCCAGTCGCCCGCCGCTCCGGTGAAGAGCCTGATTGAGATCAAGTCGCCGATGGTCGGCACCTACTACGCCAAGCCGAAGCCGGACAAGCCGGACTACGTCTCGGTCGGCTCGAAGGTGACCCCGAAGACCGTCGTGTGCCAACTCGAAGCGATGAAGCTGTTCAACGAGATCACCGCGGACTGTAACGGCACCGTCGCCGAAGTGTGCGTCAAGAACGGGGACGCGGTCGAGTTCAACCAAGTGCTGTTCCGCATCGACCCGGCCTAATCACTTGAGTCACGAGTGATGAGGACTGAGTGCCGAGTGCCGTACGCGCACCCGTGCCGCTCGTTCTCGTCACTCAGCCCTCACCCCTCCTCACTCCTCCCGACTATGTTTTCACGCATCTTAGTTGCGAACCGGGGCGAGATCGCGCTGCGCGTGATCCGCGCGTGCCACGACCTCGGCATCGAGGCGGTCGCGGTGTTCTCCGAAGCCGACCGCGGCGCGCCGTGGCTGGACGTCGCGGACCGCGCCATCTGCATCGGGCCGGCGCTCTCGGCGGAAAGCTATCTGAAGATTCCCCGCATTATCGCGGCGGCGGAAGTGACCGGGTCGCAGGCCATTCACCCCGGCTACGGTTTCCTCTCCGAAAACAGCAAGTTCGCGGAGCAGTGCCGCGCCAGCGGGATCGAGTTCATCGGCCCGCCGGTGACCGCGATGGACGCGCTGGGCAACAAGGACAAGTCGAAGACCGTCGCGAAGGCCGCGAAGGTTCCCACCGTGCCCGGCAGCGACGGGCTGGTGGAAACCGAAGAGCAGGCGCGCAAGTTCGCGCACGCGGTCGGCTACCCGGTGCTCATCAAGGCGTCCGCGGGCGGCGGCGGGCGCGGCATGCGCGTCGCGCGCGACGACGACTCGCTCGCCTCCGGCTATTCGCAAGCGCGGGCCGAAGCTGAGGCCGCGTTCAAGGACAGCAGCGTGTTCTTGGAGAAGTACCTCGACCGCCCGCGGCACGTCGAAGTGCAGCTCATTGGGGACCAGAAGGGGAACGTCGTTCACCTGTTCGAGCGCGACTGCTCGCTCCAGCGCCGCCACCAGAAGTTGGTGGAAGAGTCGCCGTCGCCGAACCTGCCGGACAAGGTGCGCCGCGCGATGTGCGACGCCGCGGTGCGGCTCGCGCAGAAGGCCGGGTACTACAACGCCGGCACCTGCGAGTTCCTCGTGGACCAACAGAACAACTTCTACTTCATCGAGGTGAACGCGCGCGTGCAGGTGGAACACCCGGTCACGGAACTCGTCACCGGGGTGGACATCATCCGCGAACAGATTCGCGTGGCCGCGGGCGAAAAACTCTCGTTCGCACAGAAGGACGTTCAGCAAACCGGGTGCGCGATCGAGGTGCGCATCAACGCCGAAGACCCGGCGCACGACTTCCGCCCGAGCGCCGGTGTGGTGAAGGTGTGGCGACCGCCGGGCGGCCCCGGGGTGCGGCTCGACACGCACGTGTGCGCCGGCTACCGCGTGCCCAGCAACTACGACAGCATGGTGGCGAAGCTCCTCGTTCACCGGCCCACGCGCGCGGAGGCGTTCGCCACGATGCGCCGGTGCCTGCGCGAGTTCCGCGTCGAGGGCATCCACACCACGATCCCGATTCTACAAACGATCTTCGACAACGAAGCGTTCATTGCCGGGAAGGTGGACACGACGTTCATCGAGCGCGAACTGATGCCGAAGAAGGGGTAGTGGTGTCGGCGGCACCGGCGTTCGAGCCCGTACCGACCGGTGCTCTCTAACGGCACGGGCTCGAACGCCGGTGCCACCAAGCCAATCGAAGGGCGCGCCACCGTGGAAGAACTCCTCGCCCTTTTGCTGCAAATCTTCCTAGAAATCGGCCTCCAACTGTTCGGCGGTCTCGGGTTCGACGTTGCCACCGAAACGACGCGAGGCAAGCGCGGTAAGCACGGCGAAACGGTGGACGACGACGGCTGCGGGTGGCTGCTGCTGTTCGCGGTGCTCGGTGGCGCGTGCGGCGGCCTCAGCCTGATCTTCGCACCGAACCTGTTGCTCCCGAACTTCGGGCTGCGCGCCGCGAACCTCGTTCTCGCGCCGCTCGTCGCGGGCGGGGTGTCGTACGCGTTCGCGACGTTCGTGTACGCTCCGAAGGGGCAGAGCGCGAGCCACCACTTCTGGCGCGGGCTCTGCTTCGCGCTGCTGTTCGGCATCGTACGGTTCGCGTTCGGCAGGCGCTGAATCCTTCGCGCTCCCGGTGCGCTCTAAATCAAGAGCGCCCGATTACCTTCGGAGGTGGCACCATGTTTCGCACCGCTCTCGCGGGGTTGCTGCTGTGCGCGCCGGTCGCGCTGGCCGGCCCCTACGACGACCTGCTGAAGAACGCGCCCGCGAACACGAACGCCGTCGTGCTGATCGACGTGAAGAAGGCGTTCGCCAGCGCGGTGGCGAAGAAGGCGAAGTGGGAAGACGACGCGAGGGCCAGCGGCTACGGCGGGCTGGGGTTCGTGCCGCCGGGCGCGGAGCGGATCGCCATCGCGGGCGAGGTGAACCTGACCACGATGACCCGCGACTTCCAAGTGGGTTTCGTCGCGCTGCGCGACCTGCCGAGTTTCAAAGCGCTCGCGGCCCGCGAGGGCGGCTTGGTGGACGAAATCGCCGGGCGGCCCGCGGTGGTCTCCCCGCGCGGCGTGTACGCAGTTCCCCAAGCAGGTGCTCGCGGGCGTGTACCCCGGCGACCGGCAGTACATCGCCCGGTGGCTCAAGGCCGCGGACGCCCAGAAACTCGGCACACTGGCCCCGGTGCTGAAATCCGCGGTCGCCGCGGCGGACCAGCACACGATCACCGTCGCGCTCGACCTCGAAGACGTGGTCGATCGCGCCGCGGTGAAGCTCGGCCTGTCCGTCAGCCCGGTGGTTGCCAAGCAAAAGGACGTGACACTCGGCAACCTCTCGGCGTTCGTGTGTTCGGTGAAGGGCCTCACGTTCACCGCCGACCTCGGCGAGCGCGTCACCGCGCGCATCACCATCGAGTTCGCGTTCGACGTGCTGTACAAGAAGTTCCTGAAGGACCTGTTCCTCGAACTGCTCGACGCTTACGACATCGCGCTCGCGGGCACCGAGAACTGGGAGGCGACGTTCGGCCAGAAGACCATGACGCTCAGCGGGCCGCTCGAACCCGCGGACCTGAAGCGCCTCGTGTCGCTGTTCGCGTTCCCGCGGCCGGATTTGGACCCCGAAGTGCCCGCGGCCACCGACCAGCCCACCGTCGGCGCGACGCAGCGGTACCTGAGCGCGGTGGGCACCGTGCTGAACGACTTGAAGGGCATCAAGGAGCAGCCGAACAAGAGCGACCAGAACTACACGAAGACCGCGACGTGGCACGAGAAGGCCGCGGCGCAGCTCGAGCAACTGAGCCGGCGGAACGTGGACCCGATTGCCACCGACGCGGCCTACGCGGTTGCGAAGAGCCTGCGCGCGATCGCGGGCAGCTTGCGCGGCGTGCCCGTCGAGCTGAGCGCGGCGAACGACAAGGCGTACGCGGCCGTTACCGGCGGCGGCTCGTACCTGCGCCCGGTGTGGGGGCCGCACTGGCACCCGGCGTGGGGCGGCTGGTGGGGCGGGTACCGACAGTGGGTTCACGAACCGGTGCAGGTGCAAACGAACCTGCAGCAGGTGTTCGAGGAGCGCGCGAAAGCGATATCCGGCGACAAGAAGCGCCGCATCGAAGCGTGGGGGAAGATCGACGACGTGATGTCCGAGGCGCGCCGGAAGCTCGGCGACAAGTACAAGGTGCCGTTTTGACGTCGTGCCGCGCTCCGCTCCGCGCCGCAAAAGGAAGCGGCGCGGAGCGCGGCACCCCTTTGGATCAGTGCTTGAACGGGATCGGCGGCACGTCGGTGTGAACTCCGGAAGGGCTCACGGGCACCTTCAGCGACGGAACAGGCACCGCGAGCGGTTGCACCTCCGGCGCGGGTGCCGGCAGCGGGCGCTCCGGGACCGCGGGGAGCACCGGCAGCGCCGGCACGGGGGCCGGCAAGCGGTCCGCGTCCGGCACGAACACCGTACTGAACTTGCTCAGATCCGGATTGAACGGCGGAATCACCGGCACTTCGGGCTTCGGCAGCTTCGCGCGCTCCGGTTCGGCCTTCTGGTCCGACGCGACCGCACGCGGGGTCAGCGGGTCGTCGAACTTGTTTCGGACGACGGGCGCGCTCGGCTTCGCGTGGGCCACCTTCTGCTGCTCCGGCGCCGCGGGCGCGCCGCGCGCCGGCACGTAGGGTATCGCGGGGGCGGGCGAGTAGTGCGCGGGAACGCTGAGCGCGTGCCCGTTCGCAGCGGCCACTTCGCTCCCGTACTGGAAGCCGGCGTAGTAGTCGCGAACGAGGCCGTGGCCGGCGGCGCTCAGGTACTTGCGGTCGCGCAGGAACTGCGCCGGCGGAATCGCGGGCGGGCGCGCCCCGCTGCCGCACGTGGTGCATTCGGCGTAGCCGTCGTGGAACCCGCTCTCGAACTCGGGCGTGAACTTGTGGGCCGGGTGCTGGTCGCGGACCGCGCGCCACGCGCCGCGCGAGTCGCCGGGCGCGCGGTCGCGCCACGTTCCGCAGCCCACCAGTGCCGGTAGCACGCACGCGGCGAGCAAGTTCGTAACGCGCATCAGTAACCCCCCGTCGACTCTACCGAGCGAACCGTTTGCATTAGATCGGCCGGGAGAATCGACAGCGCTCAGCGGTTGGGCCAAATTCCGCGAATGCGCCGGTTGCGCCGCGCGCGCGAGGTGGCAGAGTTGAGCCGACGCGAACGGACGAGGTCGGGCGGATTACCGACTTCGCGCTCTTGAACGCGCTGCGCCGCAGTTGGCGCGGCCGATTTTCTCTCAAGTGGTCCGCACGCGCTCGTTCACACGTTCCACTTTCCCCTGTTGGAGTTAGACCGATGGCGAAGGCGAAGAAGCCGGCTGCGGCGAAGAAACCCGCCGCCAAGAAGAAAGCGCCCGCGAAGAAGGCGGCCCCGTCGGCCGCGAAGGTGACGAAGAAGCCGGTCGCGAAGAAGCCGGCCGCGAAGAAGAAGGCCCCGGCGAAGAAGAAGGCCGCGCCGGTCGTCGCCCCGCCGGCCCCGGTGGTGGCGGAAGCGCCGGCCCCCGCGCCGGCGGCGGAAGCGC
>JALHNS010000266.1:9325-9812 GCA_022843445.1 Gemmata sp. | reverse complement strand
GGTTCCACGACTTCCTGCTCGATCTGCTCCCTTGGGACGTGCGCTTCAAACCGGCCGACGACAAGAAGGACGACAAGCCGAAACCACCCACCGGGGTGTGGCAGAAGGACGGTGGTGAGTCCGCATTCGAATTCGGCGACGGCGAACTGACGGTGTTCCCGCACGGGAAGGAGAAGAAGGTCGCGGTCGTGTGCTCGTTCGAGTTGGAGAAGGGCACGGTGAAAGCGAAAGTCACGGGCTATCAGGGCAGCGAGCAGGCGAAGAAGGCGTTCGCCGAGAAACTGCCCGTCGGCACCGAGTTCGCGTTCAAATGGGTACCGAAGAAGGACGCGGCGACCGTGTCCGACGTGAAGGGCGAGAAGATCGAGCCGTTCGCGTCGATTCTCGAAGGCGACTTCGCCAAGAAGTGAAGTCAAATCGGGTTCTTGGCTATGTAGCCGGGGTCTGTGACCCCGGTGCCACCTTCACAAGGCAGCACCGGGGTCAC
>JALHNS010000266.1:0-9315 GCA_022843445.1 Gemmata sp. | reverse complement strand
GTGACTTCTGTTGTGATACGGACGCGGCCCTTCTTCTGTCGCGGGGGTCTGTGACCCCGGTGCGTCACTACTCGCATAGCTCGGGGGTCACAGACCCCGGCTACAGAAGAGTGGCGCTTACACCAGCCCGCTCGCGGCCACTTTGATACCCTTCAGCATCATCCGCAGTTGGTCCGCGTTCGGCGAGTATTCGAGCGCCGTCGCCTTGTCGATGCGCTGGAACTCCACGAGCTGGCGCAGGTTCTCGTTGAAGTCCACCATGCCTTCGTTGTAGTTCGCGCGGATCGCGTCCAAGAGCTTCGAGTCTTCGCCCTTCAGAATGATCTCGCGGATACGCGGGTTCACGATCATGATTTCGTTCGTCGGCACCCGCTGCACGCCCGGAATGATGCTCGGCAGCAGTTTCTGCGCGACCACCGCCCGCAGGTTGAACGAAAGGGATTGTCGCACGGCCCCGTGCTGGCTCGGCGGGAACAGCCCCAGAATGCGGTCGATCGTGTTGTAGGCGTTCGACGCGTGGATGGTGCCGAACACGACGTGCCCGGTTTCGGAGGCGTGCACCGCGGCCTCGAACGTCTCGGAGTCGCGCAGTTCGCCCACGAGGATGATGTCCGGGTCCTCGCGCACCGCGTGCTTCAGCCCGGTGTGCCAATCGCACACGTCGAGAAACACCTCGCGCTGGTTCACGATGCTCATCTTGTCGGAGAACACGAACTCGATGGGGTCTTCGAGCGTGAGGATGTGCAGCGGCTCGGTGGCGTTGATGTAGTCGAGCATGGACGCGATGGTCGTGCTCTTCCCGGACCCGGTGACGCCCGCGAGCAGCACCATGCCCATCTCGTAGTGGCACAGCGTTTCGATCGCCGGCGGCAGGAACAGCTTCTCGAAACTGGGGATGCTCTGGTTCACGAGCCGCGCGACCATCGCGAGGTTGCCGCGCTGCTTCAGCAGGTTCACGCGGAACCGGGCCTCGCCGTTGCCGATGACGTGCGCGTAGTCCGCGCCGCCCGTTTCCTCGAAGACCTTTTTGTCCTTCTCCTTCATGATCGGGAAGATGAGCTTTTCGAGCGTCTCGTTGGTGAGGATCGGCGTGTTCATCTTCTGAATCACGCCGCGGAGCCGCATCATGCCGGGCAGCCCGGCCTTGAGGTGCAGGTCCGAGCCTTTGTGCATCATCACCGTGCGGAACAACTGGTTCGCCTGCGGTTCGCCCGCGGGCAGCGCCGCGACCTTCAGCCCCGGCTCCTTCGAGTCGATGGTGATCGGCACGTACGGCGGCGGTGGCGGCGCGGGCGGCGAGGTCGGCGGCATGGTGTGGGTTCCGATGGTGTTGGGATCTTCAACGTGGTAGGCACGCTCCGCGTGCCGTGTGTTCGAGCCGCTTCAGCTATCCAACTGTGCGCGTCGCTCTCCGCGCTCCACAGCAACGGCACGCGGAGCGTGCCTACTACTATGGAAGGCGCACCGGCACGCCGCGAGCGGCGAGGTACGCTTTGGTTTCGGGAATCGGGTGCTCGTTGTAGTGGAAGATGCTCGCGGCGAGGGCGGCGTCGGCACCGGCGGCGAACGCGGCGCGCATGTGTTCCGGGTGCCCGGCCCCGCCGCTCGCCACCACCGGCACGTTCACGGCGCGGCTCACGGCTTCGAGCATCGGCAGGTCGTACCCGTTCTTCGTGCCGTCCGCGTCCATGCTCGTGAGTACGATCTCGCCCGCGCCGAGTTCCACCACGCGGCGCGCCCACTCCACGGCTTCAAGGCCGGTCGGCACGCGCCCGCCGTTCACGTGCACTTCCCAGATTTCGCGGCCGTCGCGCTGCACGCGGCGCGGGTCGATGTTCACGACGGTGGCGCACGTCCCGAACTTGCGGCTCACTTGTTCGATGAGTTCGGGCGTTTTCACGGCCGCGGAGTTCAGGCTCACCTTTTCCGCGCCGGCCTGAATGAGCTGCGTGGCGTCTTCCAGCGTGCGGATGCCGCCGCCCACCGTGAACGGCATGAAGATTTGCTCCGCGACGCGGCGCACCATGTCCAGCATGATGGCGCGGCCCTCGTGGCTCGCGGAGATGTCGAGGAACACGAGTTCGTCGGCCCCTTGTTCGTCGTAGCGGCGAGCCACTTCGACCGGGTCGCCAGCGTCGCGCAGCCCGACGAAGTTGGTTCCCTTCACGACGCGCCCGCGGTCCACGTCGAGGCACGGAATGATACGCTTGGTGAACATCGGCCCCGCGGTTCGGTTCGGCGAAATGGAACGTAGCTGATGGTACCGCGACCGCGCCGCGCGGTCAACGGCCCGCCCCTTCGTGAACGAAGAGCGGAACGCGCCACTCGCGTTCGGTCGCTCTCGCGCGTATCATGCGTCGTGCTTAAACCGCCGCCCGCTTCGGCCGTCGGGAGCTGTTTCGGAGATACCGTGAGCGAACACGACGCGCTCTTGGCGACCATCGCCATGAACCCGGACGAAGACGCGTCGCGCCTCGTCTACGCGGACTGGCTCGACGAACACGGCGACCCCGAGCGCGCCGAATTCATCCGCGCGCAGATCGCCGAGCACCCGAACGCCCACACGAAAGATGATCTGCCCCCGGCGCAAGTCGCAGCGCTGGCCGTCCGCAAGCGCGAGTTGCTCGAACGGAACCGCGCCCGTTGGCTCGAACCGCTTACCGCCCTCGGTGCCATTACCGGCTTCCACAACGACTTCTGGCGCGGGTTCGTGTGGCGGATCGTCGTCGATGCGGGCGCGTTCCTCGAACGCGGGGCCGACTTGTGGAAGAGCCTCGCCGGGTCCGTGCTCCAACTACAGAACATCAAGCCGGTCGCGAAGCAATTGAGTCGGTGCCCGCACTTCGCCCACATCCACGAGCTTTCGCTGATCGACCACATCGCGCCGGACGACCTGCGCGCGCTGCTGGAATCGCCGCACCTCGCCCGATTGCGCCGATTGTCCCTCGGCAATATCCGGTACAAGGATCAGCACCTTCAACAACTCGCGACGAGCGCCGCACTGCCCGCACTCGAACGACTGACGCTGGAGTGCGTTCCCATCACCGGTGCGACGCTGCCCGCGCTGCTCGTCCGCTTCCCGCAACTCCGGGACCTGCGGCTGAGCCTCGAGCGGTTCGATGCGGGTGCGCTGTCCGACTCACTCGGCGCGTTGAACCCGGCGCACTTTCGCGTGTTGGACATTGATTGGACGCCACTGGGAACCGTTGGTGTGCGAGCGCTCGCGAGCGCCACGCACCTGACCGGGATTGAAGAACTGTGGTTGCGCAACTGCCGTTTCGATGCCGGGTCCATAGCAGCGCTGGTACGCGCTGCGCACCTGCTGCGGTTGAACAAGCTCTATTTGCGCGACACCCTCGGTGCAGACGGCGGAACCGCGCTGGCCGAGTGGTCCGCTCTGCGCGCCTTGCGGGTGTTGAACTTGGACGAGTGTGCCATCGGGCCGGGGGGCGCGGAGGCGCTGGCCCGGTCGCTGCACGGCGGGCGTTTGGAGCGGCTCGGACTCGGTGAAAACGGCATCGGCGACGCGGGCGCGGACGCGCTCGCCGCGAGTGCGAACTGCTCCGAGTTGCGCGAACTCGATCTTTCTCAGAACGCGATCACCGCGCGCGGGGCGCGGGCGCTTGCGCGGTCCCCGCACCTCGGGCGCTTGCGGCAACTCGACCTCAAGGGGAATGCGATCGGCAACAAAGGGGCGGCGGCGCTCGCCGCTTCGCCGGTCTTGCGCGACTTGCGCTGGCTCACCGCCTACGACTGTGGCATCGGTGCAAAAGCGGGCCGACAACTGTTAGCCGCTCTCCCGAACCTGACCGGGTTCTGCGCCGATGGCGACTTCTTAGTAGACGACAAGCTACTGGCGGCGCGGGCCGAATTGCAAGCCGGTGGTTCCGGTGCGTGAAGCCATGCCCGGCGCGCACACGGTTGTTGCTCGCGGGGGGCGCGTGCGGTACACTCTCCGTACCTGCCCTGTTCTCACTTTTCCGAGAGCCTCCCCATGCGCTCCCTCCGTGCGCCCGCTGCCGTGGTCGTGTGCCTGCTGTTCGCCCAAAGCGCCAGCGCACAAAAGCCGGTCAGCTTCATCAACGACGTGGCCCCCATTCTCAAAGAGAACTGCTTCGCGTGCCACGACACGAAGAAGAAGCAGGGCAAGTACGACATGACCAGCTACGAGAAGATTCGCGCCGGCGGCGCGAACGGCGACCCGATCGCCCCCGGTAAGCCCGAGGCGAGCGAGTTCCACGACCTCATCGTCACGAAGGAACAGCGCCGCATGCCGCCCCGCGACAAGGGCGAAGCGGTGCCGAAGGAGAAGGCCGCGGTCATCGCGCAGTGGATCAAAGAGGGCGCGAAGCTGGACGCGGGAGTCGCCGCGAGCGCGGACCTCGTGAAGGAACTGCGCGTGCGGTGGAAGCCGCCGGTGCCGCCGAAGGTGTACCCGTTCCCGATCATCGTGAACGCGCTCGCGTTCGCCCCGGACGGCAAGAGCCTCGTCGCCGGCGGGCACCACGAGCTGACCGTGTGGGAACTGCCTTCCGGCAAGCTCGTGAAACGAGTTCACACGCGCGCCGAGCGCGCCTACGGCATGGCCTTCCTGCCGGACGGCAAGCTCGCGGTGGCCGGCGGCCGACCGGGGCAAGAGGGCGACGTGCGCGTCTACAACCTGAGCGCGAAGGGCAAGACCGAAGACGGTGTGGAAGTGCTGGACGGTGTGAACGACAAAGCGGTGCTCGTGAAGCACCTGTTCGACGTCGAAGACTCGGTGCTGTGCCTCGCGATCACGGCCGACGGGAAAACGCTCGCGGCCGGCGGGTGCGACCGCGCCGTTCGCGTCTTCGACCTGACCGAAGGGCTGGACAAAGCGAAACTGACGCAGACGGTCGAGAACCACGCCGACTGGGTGCTGGGCTGCTCGCTGAGCGCGGACGGCAAGTACCTCGTGACCGCGGGCCGCGACAAGACCGCGAAGGTGTGGGACCTGAAGGCGAAAGAGTCGGTCGTCACGTTCCCGGAGCACCAGAACATCGTGTACGGCGTCGCGGTGAAGGCCGACGGCTCGGCCGGGTTCAGCGTGGGCGCGGACAAGCAACTGCGCACGTGGAAGCCCAACGGCGAGGGCAAGCAGGTGAAGAACGCCGGCGGGCACGGCGACGAGGTGTTCAAGATCGCGTACAACCCGAAGCAGCCGATGCTGGCGACCTCGAGCGCGGACAGGACCGTGCGGTTGTGGAACGCGGACACGCTCGCGGCCGGGAAGACGCTGTCGGGGCTGTCGGACTTCGTATACACGGTGGCGTTCAGCGCCGACGGCGAGTTCGTCGCGGGCGGCACCTTCGACGGCATCATCGGCGTGTGGAAGGTGAGCGACGGCGCGCCGGTGAAACTGTTCAGCGCCAGCCCGGGCATCGCGACGAAGGAGCCGGAACCGAAGAAGAAGTGACCAAAGTGGTCGATTGACGATTCTCAACGGAGGGCCGCGCGGTTGCGGGTGGTTCACACGCCGCCGAACGTGGCGGAGTTGGAACCGGGCGTGCTGGCCCGCCAGTGCGGATCGTCGGTTCGGCGGCCCGACCGCCCGACCGCAATTCGCAGACCCGGCGCGCGGATCGAGTGGCGGTCCGGCCACTCGATCCGCGCGAAACGGGCCCTGTTGTCCCCAACCCCGCGTGTGCCAGTTTGGCGCAGACGAGCTGCCACTCCGTCTGCGCTCGGTGTCACACTCTTCAAGCGCCGGGAGTCGAACCCGACGCGTGAGCGCGGGAGTTACCAACTCGAATCGCCGATCGACAACCGCGAAGCAGTTACTTCTGGAACTCCGCGTCCGGCAGTTTCTCCAGATACTGCACGTCGCTCACTTCGGCCCTCATGAAGTCCTTGCCGTCGTGCTTCACGAGCACCTTCTTCGCGTAGGGCACACCGTCCTTCGTCTTGCCGTACTCCTCGAAGATGCGGGTCTCGTTCACCTCCGCGCCGCCCATCGGCGACTTGCCGCGCGAGTCCATGCGCACCAGCAGGTGCGTCTCCTTGTCGAAGAACAGAGTCATGTCGTTCTGGCCCTTCTTGCTCACCGTGATGCCGACCGCGGCCTTGCCGTTCACCTTCTCCTCGCCGAAGGTGCCGAGCGCGTAGTCCTTGCCGAGCAGCGGGTACACTTGGCCCACTTCCAGCAGGTGCGGCACGTCTTTCACGCCGTCCTTCACGTCCTTGCTGATGTCGATTTTCATGCCGCCGACGGCCGTTTCGCCGAAGACGGTGTCGCCGAACACCTTGATGGCAACCGACACGTTCTGGTTCATCACGCTGAACGACATCGTCTGCCGGAACTTGTTCGGCAGCATGTAGGCGGTTTCGCTGGTGAACTCCACCTCGCCCACGCCGGGCAGGTCGATCTTGCCCTTCTCGACCGACGAGTGGGCCGCGTGCTTTTTGAGGAACGCCTCGCCGCCGTGCGCCTTCACGGCTTTGGCGATCACGTCTTTGGGTTCGTCCGCGGCGCGGGAAGCGGCCGGGACCAGCGCGACCGCGAGCGCGGTCAGCAACAACGAACGGCGCGACATGTGTCAGGCTCCGATGTGCGGGCGATGTGGTGACTTCGCCGCCCGCGGCGCGACATTTCACGAAAAGTGGCAACACTCTTGGCGAACGGCCGGTGCTCACCCGCACGCGAACACCGGCCGGCTTACGCCGGCCGTTCGCCACCGGCGCGCGTCCGCAGGAACAGCGCGTACACGGCGGCCCCGGTCGCGATGAACGCCGCGCCGATCACCGCCTCGCTGCGCTGCTCTTCGGCCGCGAACATGTTGAATAGCACCGCGAGCATGATGAGCACGTACAGCGCCGGCACCACCGGGTAGCCCCAGCACCGGTACGGCCGCTCCGCGCGCGGCAAGCGGCGGCGGAACACGAAGATCGTCGCCACCGCGAGCGTCTCGAACGTGACCGACCCGAAGATCACGAAATCGGTCATGATGTCGAACGGCGACTTGCCCGCGGGCACGTTCAGGTCGAGTTCGGCGAAGCCCAGCGACAGGACAGGCACGCGGTACTGCGTGAGCGCGCCCACGCACAGCACCAGTAGTGCGGACCACGCGGCCATTGCGACGATCGCCACCGCGGGCGTCCGGTACTGCGCGTGCACCTGCGCGAAACTCGACGGCGCGAGCCGGTCTCGGCCCATCGCGTACAAGAGCCGCGGGCCGACGAGCAGGTTCCCGTTCAGCGCGCCGAACACGCTCGTCATCACGATCGCGCTCGCGAGCACCACGCCCACCGGCCCCAAGAGCGCTTCGCAGAATTCGGTGGCGAGCGGAGTGTTCGACAACTCGTTGTTGGTCTTCGACGTGATGGCGGCGTGCGGCAGCACGAGGTGGTACGCGAGGTTCGCTCCGCAGTACAGCGCGATGAGGGTGAACACCGCGAGCAGCAGGGCGCGGGGGATGTTGCGGCTCGGCTCCTTCACCTCTTCGGCGATGGGCGCGATGTTCATCCAGCCGTTGTACGCCCACAGCACGCCGACCAGCGCGACGCCGAACCCGCTGAGGTTGATGCCGTTTTGCGGCAGCACCGGTACGAGGTGCGCCGCCCGCGGCGGGTGAGATGGCTCCGCCACGAGCGCGTAAATCGCGAACGGGGCGCAGATGATGAACAGCAGCGACGCGACCTTCACCAGCGTGATCCCGAACTGGAACTTTCCGCTCAGCGCGGTGCCGCGCACGTTCAGCCAAGTGAGCGCGGCTATTACGCTCGCGGTGAGGAGCTGCCGCGGCCAGAACGCGAGCACCTCCACCTTCTCGCCCGGGTGCAGCGACTGGCGCAGCACGTCGTGGAACGATTCGGTGAACATCGTCGCGAGCGCCGCGATGCTCGCCGCCCGGATGATCCAGAAATCGACCCACCCCCACAGGAACCCGGCCCAGCGGCCGTACCCTTCGCGCAGGTACACGTAGTTCCCGCCGGCCTTCGGGAACATGACCGCGACCTCCGCGAGCGCCAGCGCGCCGAGCAGCGCGAGCACCCCACCGAGCACCCACACGGCCATGACCATGCCGAATTCGGGCACGTTGTCCGCGACGTTGCGGCCCTTCTTGAACACGCCGGACCCGATGACGGTGCCGACGATGAGCGCGGTCGCGATCCACGGGCCGAGCACCCGCGGCAGCGCGTTCGGAGGTGTTGGTTGCATGGCGAGCGATGATACGCGACCGCGAGGCGCGCGTCACGCGCTCTTCTGCAGCGCCGCGGCTCGCACGAGGTCGAGTTTGTCTTCCCAGCGGAACTCGCCCGCGAGCCGCCCGCGCCCGGCTGCGCCCATCGACTCGCGCAGTTCGTCGTCCGAGAGGCGGCGCAGCATCCAAGCGAGTTTCTCGATGTCGCCGCAACACACTTGCAGGCCGTCGAGTTCGTGGCGCACGATCTCGGCCGGGCCGCCCGCGGCGTACACCACGTTCGGCTTGCCGTTCGCCCACGCTTCGAGCAGCACCAGCCCGAACGAGTCGGAGCGCGACGGCAGCGCGAAGGCGTCGATCCCGGCGAAGAAGTCGCGCTTCTGCGCGTCGCTCAGCACGCCGAGGCGCGTCACGCGCTCCTTCGCGGGGAAGCGGTCCCAGAACTTGCGAAAGTTCGGCATCTCCGGCCCGGCGAGCACGATTCGCAGGTGCGATACGCGCCGCCACGCCAGTTCCATCGCGCGCAGCAGGTCGCACGTTCCCTTCTCCTCGCTGTTGTTCGCCAAGTGCCCGATCACCACCTCACCCGGTTCGCACTTCCACGCGGCGCGGGCCGCGGTGCGGTCGCCGCCGGTGCATTCGCTCGGCTCCACGCCAAGCCCTTGCAGCACGACGTTCGCTTCCGATACGCCGCATTCCAGCACCGCGGCGCGCTCGGCTTGCGTCTGCACGAACACGCGGTGCGCGAGGCGCAGCAGCCATTGCAGGTGCGGCTTCGTGTACTGCGCCCGCGTGCGGTCGCGCGCGTTTTCGGGATCGCCCAAGTGCAGGAACGGCGTGAGCAGGAACGGCACGCCGCGCATGAGCGCGAGGTGCGCCGCGCACGCGACCGGGAACGAGTACGGGAACGCCGTGGCGTGAACTGCGTCCAGCGGGCCGGTGTAATGCTTCGCGGCGCGCCACATCGCGGGGCACACCGGGTTGCACGGCTGCGTGAGGCACTGCAACATGCGGTTCGGAAGCAGCGAGAGCGCTTTCAGCACGAACCGGCGCAGCGGGAAGGCGAGCGGGCGGAAGCGGTAGATGGTCTCACCTACCCCCCCCGGCCCCCCCTCCCTGAAGGGAAGGGGGGAGACGGACGCAGACGCCTCGC
>JALHNS010000265.1 GCA_022843445.1 Gemmata sp. | reverse complement strand
GGCGAGCGCGACCGGCACCGCGTGCGCCGACCCGTGCGCGCCGAGCAGTCCCGCCAGCGCCCCGCCCGAAAGTACCACCCCGCGCCGCGACAATCGCTCTGCTAGCGCGCGGCGCGCGGCCGCGAGCCGGTTGGCGAGTGTGGCCGCGGGCACGCTCAGGTGCTTCGCCACCTCGCGCTGCGGCCGGCCTTCGAGGTCGCACAGCACCACCGGTAGCCGGAGTTTGTCCGGCAGGGCCGCGAGTTCGTCGTCAATGGCGGCGCGGATGTCGTCCCAGTGCGCCGCGGCGGGCGGCGCGGTGCGCTCGGGCATAACGGCCACCTGCTTTTCGCGCGACCGGCGGCGGGCCAGCACGGTGCGGGCCTTGAGCGCCGTGCGGTACGCCACGCCGTACAGCCAGTTGCCCACCTGTTCGCGGGGCCGCACGCACGCGGCGCGCCGCGCCAGCACCAGAAACACCGCTTGGAAGGCGTCTTCGGCGGTGGTGGTATCGCCGGTGACGCGGCGGCACACGCCGAGCACCATGCGCCCGTGGCGGCGCACGAGTTCGGCGAAGGCGTCGGCGTCGCGGTCGGTCACGAACGCGGTCAGCAGCTCTCCGTCGGACCGCGCGGCCCGTTGCGGGGCGAGCGCGAGCTTGCGGAGCGTCGGCATGATGCGTTCGGCGTGCCCGGTGGGCATTGCGGTCCTCGGTCGGGTGGGGGAACCCGGTTCGCGTCGGTCACCAGTTATTGCCCGCTGGCTGGTGGGCGCTCGGCGCGGCCCTCGAAATGTTCCAAAAGCAGTTCGTTCACTCGCGCGGCGTGCTGAATCGGCACCCCGTGCGAGGCGTCCGCGAACGGGACGTGCCGCGCGCCGGGAATGCCCGCTGTGAGCGCTTCGCTCACCTTCGGCGGCGAAATCGGGTCGTGTGCGCCACTCAGCACGAGCGCGGGAAGCCCCGCGAGTTCGCCGAGTCGGTCCGCGGCGCTGTACTTGCGCATCGCCGCGAGTTGCGCGCCCACGACCGGCGGCGTGTCCGCGAGGTCGTGCCCGAACAGCGGCTTCAACCGCTCCGCTAGCGCGGTCGCGTCTTCCCGCGCGAGTACGGCGTCCGGCATCACAATGCGGAGGAACCCGCGGCGGCGCATGCGGCGCGTGCCGACGCGGCTGCGCAACCCGAGCCACATCATGCGGAGTGTGAGCGGGGCCGCGGCGCGCCCGCTGGCGAACGTACACATCAGCGTAAGCGAGCGCACTCGCGCGCGGTGCTCGAGAGCGAACCGCAGCGCGACCAACCCGCCGAGCGAGTGGCCGACGACGTGCGCCGGTTCGTCGGTACAAGCGTTTAGCACCGCGAGCGCGTCGTCGGCCATCTGCTCGACGCTGATCGGCCCGTTCGCGGGCGCGCTCGCGCCCATGCCGCGGTTGTCGAAGGTGATGCAGCGAAATCGAGCCGCGAGCGCGTCGGTTTGGGGCGTCCAGCCGTCGCCGTGGACGCCGACACCCTGAATCAAGAGAACGGGCGGCCCGCTCCCGCGGTCCCGCACCGCGAGTTTGCAGCCCTTGTGTTCGACCGTCCGGCGCTCGTCGGATGTGTTCATAACGATAGCGTAGCCGGCCGCCGAGGCGAGCGAACAGCCGAACCGAGGCTCCTCACCGCCACACGCGGATGCGGCCGTCGATGCCGATCGCGGCGAGCGCGTTGCCGTTCGGGGCCAGTGTCACACATTTCACTTCGCCCGCGTTGGTGGGTAACACCAGCACCTCGCGCATGCCCACCGCGTCCCACAGGCGCACGGTGCCGTCATGGCTACCGGTCGCGAGGGTCCGTCCGTCGCGCGACAGGGACAGGGAGAAGACCCAGTTGCGGTGGGACGTGCCGCTCGCGCCGCCCGCGCCGGTCGCCACGTCGCGCGCGCGCACTACAGCCGGTTCGCCGCAATACAGCACGTCGCCCTCCGGGGCGAAAGCGAGCGCGAGTACGCTCGCGTCGCACTCCCACCGGCTCTTCAGTCGACCGTCTCGGGCGTCCCACAGGCGCACCGTGCGGTCGTGACTGCCGGTCGCCAGTGTGCGGCCGTCGCGTGCGAACGTGACCGCCATCACCTGCTTCTGATGGCCCTCGAATCGCAACCGCAGTTCACCGGTTCGCGCGTCCCACAGGGACACCCCGCCGTCTTCGCCCCCGGTGGCGACCGTGGCACCGTCTGGGGCGAACGCGAGGCACCGCACGGCCTTCGCATGCGCCGCGACGGCGGGGCCGGTCCCGGTCGTCGCGTTTAGCAACTTCAACTCTCCGTTGTCTCCGGCGACGGCGAGGGTGCCGCCGTCGGGCGAGTACGCTAGGGCGAGCACCCGCCCTTTGTGCGGCCACGCCGCCCCGCGCGGCTCGCCCGTTTTCGCGTCCCACAGGCGCACGTCGCCGCCCAGTGGGAACCCGCCACCGCTCGCGATCGTGCCGCCGTCGGGCGACCAAGCGACCGCGTAGCCGCGCGCGTGCGCGGGCACCGATACGTCTTCGTCGGTCAGTTTCATGCGCCAGAAGCGCACGGCCCCGTTCTGGTCGGCAGCGGCCAACACGTTCCCGTCCGGGGTGTACGCCAGCGCGTCGACCCGCCCCTTGCCCATGTCGAGGGCGTACAACTGTTTCCCGGTGTCCGGGTTCCAAATCTTGACCTGCATCACACCAATCGCGCCGCCCTCGTGCGCGGTGGCGAGCGCGGTCCCGTCGGGCGCGAATGCGGCCCCGTACGCGCCGGCCGCCATGCCGTTCCACTCGTTCGCGCGCTTCCCGTCGGCCGTCGACCAGACGCGAATGACGCCGTCGGCGTTCCCGGCCACGACCTTCTTGCCGTCCGGGGAAAACGCCACGCAGGCCACCCACCCGCTGTGCTGGAGCGTCTGCCGGTGGCGCGCCGGAGTCACGTCCCAGAGGCGCACCGTTCCGTCCGGCGCGCACGACGCGAGCGCGTCGCCGGCGGCGTTGAACGCGAGCGCCCATACCGGCCCGGTGTGACCGCCGAGCACGGTCGCCGCACCCTCCTTTTGCAAGTCCCACACTTTGATGTCCGCCGGGGCCTTGTCCACGAGCGGGTGGCCGCCGCAACCGGCCGCGAGCCACCGCCCGTCCGGAGAAAGTGCCAGCGCGCGAACGCCCCCGGGCCACCCGGTGAGCACGCGCCCCGGCTTGCCGGACTCCGCGTCCCACACGCGGATCGTGCCGGCGGCGTCGGCCGACGCGAGCACCTTACCGGCTGACGCGAACGTGACGGCCGTGACATCGGCAGTGTGCCCGGGCAGCGCCCGGATCTCCTTTCCGGTAGTCACATCAAGGACGCGCACCAGCGCCTTCGCGCCGCGCGTTCCGACCGCGAGCGTCTTGCTGTCGGGCGCGGCGGCCAGTGCCGTCGCGCCGAGGTCCGGGAGCGTGAGGTACTCGCGCCGGCAGAAGCGGTGCAGTACGTTCCAGACGATCTCGCGCCGGTCCGGCGGGCAGTGCGCCGGATCGGTCAGCAATTTCACCCCTTGCTGCGGGTCGTCGAACCGCAACTGGGCGGCGCGGAGCAACTGATCGAAGTACTGCACGTCGCGCACCCGGCCCTCGGCTTTTTCCCTCTTCTGGCGCTGCTCGTCGCTCTCACCCTTGGCCTTGATGCTCGTAATTTCTGCGGCTTTTCGTCGTGCGAGTTCGGCGAGCCGTTCCCGCTCGATTCTTGCGGCCCCCTCCTCCGCGGCTTTCCGCTTTGCGCCTTCCGTATTGGCTTCCTTGAGGGCGACGAGTAAACCGCCCCCGACGACTACGGCGAGGGTCGCGGCGAAGAGCGCGGCGGTCGCCACCTTGTTGCGGCGCGCCCACTTGTAAGCCCGCTCGACCGGCCCGGTGGGGCGCACCGAGATCGGTCGACCGGTCAGGTACCGGTCGAGGTCGTCGGCCAGTTCCTCGGCCGTCGGGTACCGCTTCTGCGGATCCTTGTCTAGGCACTTGAGGCAGATCAGTTCGAGGTCGCGCGGGACCGCCGGAACGACCGACCGCGGGGGAACCGGTGCGTCCATTTCGATTTTGAGGAGCAACTCCACGGCGCTCGTACCGGTGAACGGGCGGGTGCCGGTGAGCGCTTCGTACAGCATGACACCGAGCGCCCACACGTCGGCCGGAGGGCCGACGAACTTGGCGTCGCGGGCTTGCTCCGGGGCCATGTACGCAGGCGTCCCCATTCCGACGCCGGTCCGGGTCACGTCCATCCCCTCGCCGCGCTTCGCGAGCCCGAAATCGGCCACCTTGGGCGTCCCGTCGGCGTCGAGGAACACGTTACCCGGTTTGAGATCGCGGTGGACGATCCCGACGGCGTGCGCCGCCGCGACTCCGCGGGCCACGGCGGAGATCAGTTCCGCCATTGCGCGCGGGTCGGTGGCGCTTTCCGGGGCCTTTGGGAGGAGGCGAGTAATCGTCCCGCCGGGGCAGAATTCGAGCACCATGTACGGGCGCCCGTGCGATTCCCCGTAGTCGTACACCTGCACCACGTTCTCGTGTCGGACCGCCGCGACGGATTCTGCTTCTGCGAGGAACCGGGTCAGTTCGTCCGGGTGGGCCTGTTCGCGCCCGAGGATCATTTTGAGCGCGACGACGCGGTTCAAATTGATGTGGCGGGCCTCGTACACGACGCCCATGCCGCCGCGCCCGAGTTCGCGCAACAGTACGTAACCCGGAACCACTTCGCTGATTAGTTCCCGAGCGCTCTGTTCGCTCCGCTCGACCTCTGCCGGGGTGCGAGCGATCGTGCCCGGGGTGTCTTGGGGGCGGTGGTCCGTGGTTCGGTTGTTGTCGGCCGTGCTCCGAGCCGAACGCGGGTGCGAGCCGTCCGCGGGTGCGACCGGTTCGCGCGGGACCGTGCGCTTGGGATCGTCGGGCGTCATAGGGGGCTCTCCGGTGGAAATTGGCGCGATTGTACCGCCTGTATGCCCGTTCCGCGTGCGAATTTCCCTTCGCGCGCCTATAACGATGCGCCAACCGGTGCCGCCCACTTCATTTGCACTCGCACGCCGGTACACTCGCACCCCGAGGCGCACCATGCGCTCCCGCGTTCTCGTACCCGCGGCCCTTGCCGCCGCACTAGGGCTGTTCATGACCCCGGACACGCTTCAGGCCGACGAAGGGATGTGGTTATTCAGCAACCCGCCCCGCGCCCAGCTCAAGAAGTACGGCTTCGACGCCACCGACAAGTGGCTCGAACACGTGCGCCTCTCCAGCGTGCGGTTCAACTCCGGCGGCTCCGGCTCGTTCGTCTCGCCGGACGGCCTCGTGATGACCAACCACCACGTCGCTTCGGACGACTTGGCGAAGGTTTCCACCGACGAAAAGAACTACCTGCGCGACGGCTTCCACGCGAAGACCCGCGATCAGGAAATTAAGTGCAAGGGGCTGGAACTGAACGTGCTCACGGCCATCAAGGACGTGACCGCCGAAGTGGAAGCCGCCGTGCCCGCCGGGGCCGCGCCGGCCGAAGCGTTCAAGGTGCGCCAAGCCAAGATCGGCGAGTTGGAGAAGGCCGCGGCCGACCCGGCGAAGAACGTGCGCGCCGACGTGGTCACGCTCTACGCCGGCGGGCAGTACCACCTGTACACGTTCAAGAAGTACACCGACATCCGCATCGTGTTCGCTCCGGAAAAGCAGGCCGCGTTCTTCGGCGGCGACCCGGACAACTTCGAGTACCCGCGGTACGACCTCGACGTCACCTTCTTCCGCGTCTACGAGAACGACAAGCCCATCAAGTGCGAGCACTACCTGAAGTGGAGCGCCGCCGGCTCGAAGGAAGACGAACTCGTCTTCGTCAGCGGGCACCCCGGCCGCACCAACCGCGCCAACACCGTGGACGAGCTGAAGTACCTGCGCGACACCGGCTACCCGTACCTGCTGAACCGGCTGAACCGGCTCGAAGTGCTGCTGAACGCGTGGGGCGGGCGCAGCGAGCGCAACGCGCAACGGGCCGAAGACGAACTGTTCAGCATCCAGAACAGCCGCAAGGCCCGCATCGGCGGACTCGCCGGGCTGATGGACCCGAAACTGATGGGCCGCAAGGAGGCCGACGAGAAGCGGCTGAAAGAGTTCATCGCCAAGAGCAGCGACCCGGCGCTGAGCGCCGCGGGCCGCGCGTTCGATACGATCGCGAAGGCCGAGAAGGTGCGCACCGACCTGATTAAGGAAATGACGGTGCTGGAGAACGCCGGCGGGTTCAGTTGCTCGTCGTTCTCGCTGGCGCGCACGCTGCTCCGCTTCTCCGAAGAGCTGCCCAAGCCGAGCGGCGAGCGGTTGCGCGAGTTCGGCGACGCCCGCATCCCCGGCCTCAAGTTCCAACTGGCCTCCGACGAGCCGATCTACGAAGACCTCGAAACGCTGAAGCTCGCGGACGGCTTGCAGTTCCTCGCGGTCACGCTCGGCCCGGATTCGGACCTCGTGAAGAAGGTGCTGAACGGCAAGTCGCCGCGCGAGCGGGCCTTCGAACTGGTGAGCGGCACGAAGGTGCGCGACCCGAAGTTCCGCGAGCAACTGGTGAAGGGCATCGAAGACGCCGCGAAGAACAAGGTTCCGTTCGACCTCGCCCAATTCAAAGACCCGATGATCGAGGTGGCGAAGTTGGTCGATCCGGCGAGCCGCGCGCTCCGCAAGCGGTTCGAGAACGAAGTGGACGAGCCGAAGCGCCAAGCTTACGCGGCGCTGGCGAAGGCGAAGTTCGCGATGGACGGCGACGCCGTGTACCCGGACGCCACGTTCACGCTGCGCCTCTCCTACGGCACCGTGAAGGGCTACACCGAAGACGGCAAGAAGGTGCCCGCGTTCACCACCATGGACGGCCTCTACAAGCGGAGCGTGGAGCAGGGCAACAAGGGGCCATTCGAGCTGCCCAAGCGCTGGGAGACGAAGAAGGGCGCGCTGGACCTGAGCACCCCTTACAACTTCGTGTGCACCGCGGACATCATCGGCGGCAACAGCGGCTCGCCGGTGATCAACAAGAACGCCGAAGTGGTCGGGCTGATCTTCGACGGCAACATCCAGTCGCTGGTGCTGGACTTCATCTTCGACCAAGACACCGCCCGCGCGGTGTCGGTGGACAGCCGCGCGATCATCGAAGCGCTGCGGAAGGTGTACGACGCGAACGACGTGGCCGACGAACTGACCGGCAAGAAGTAAGCCCCCGAGCGAGGTGGCCAACTGGGGCGAGATGGCCAGTTGGCCATCTCGCTTTTTCGTCTAGAATTTCCAGCGTTTGAGGAGAGTTGTCCAACCTCCCTTGCGCGCCGGAAAAGTGGCCTTCCCGTGGTCCGGTCACTCCGTGACCGGATTTGAAGTGCGATACGCCGAAACAGAAAATCCGGTCACGGAGTGACCGGACCACAGGAAACGAACCGCCCTACGCCGGCACGCGGCGCGCGCCGACAATTGGATAGTATACTTGTGATTAGTTCATGTCAACCGGTGTCGGTGGCCCGGCCGGTGCCGCGCCGGGTTCGGCGCGGCCCGCGGACACGTCACTTCACCGGCTGAGCTTCCGGGAACTTCCAACTGCCGTCTCGGATTACTTTCCGCGGGCGGTACATGCGGACGACGTAGTTCCAGCCCGGCATGATGGGAATGCAGTTCGGCGCGCTCTCGTCGCCGCCGAACTGGATCGTCACCGAGCCGTCCGCGTTCGGCTTGGCGGTGACGTTATTCACCGTGTAGGCGTTCTGGGCGTTCTTCTGGAAGTAGCCGTCCTTGTTGTACACGCTGACCGACCAGAACCCGTCTACCGGCACGTCCTTGACCGTCAGCCGGTACACCGTCTTGCCGTCGTTCTGCTTCGGCACAGCGCCCGCGTACAGGGCGGCAGTCGGCGGGTTGCCGCCCCAACCGGCCGCCGTGCCGAGCAGGTGCTGGACCGGATCGACTTCGCCTTTCCGTCCGAACATCCGCGACGACTCGATTCCGCCGTTGGCGTCAGTCAGAGCCAAGAGCGCGTCGCGCACCTTCTTGAGCGATCCCGGGTCCCAGTCGGTCACCTCGAACGTGCCCGCCGCCTTTTGCTCGACCTTGAGCGCGTCTTGGAGGGCGTGGACCGCTTTGACGTCCGCCGCGTCGTTCGGGTTCACGAACGTCCGGACCGCCAAGCAGACGTACCGCGTGCCGATCTTGTCTTTCGACAGGGTGTGCGTGCCGGGTGCGTAGAACACGTCGGGCGCGTACTGGTCCTCGTCGATGACCTGCACCGCCATGTACCGCTTGCCGGCGTCCGGGAGCGTGACCGTGACCGGCCCGGCGTCGAGGTCGAACACCCCGAACGAGTACAGGGTGTCGCGGTTCAGCCGGATCACCGTCTGGTGGTCGATCGGGGCGAGTTCGCGCTCGTGCTTGAACTTCCCGAAGCCGCCGTCCTTCACGAACCGGGCGAAGTACGTGTCGGATTCGGCGCGGCGGAAGTTGTCGACCGTTACGCGCACGGGTTTCGCATCCTGCGCGGTCCCGACCGTCACACCGCCGGTCGCGCAGAGCATTACTGCCAGAATCAGTGTCGATCGATGGCGCATGTCGCTTCCCTTTTGACGGGTGATCGGAACGGAAACTTCCCCCTCCGCTCGCCGAACTGGGAATTCGGTCGCGCGGGTTCGCCGCCTCTGCCCGCTCAGCGGTGCTCGATTTCGACTGTGTTTTCGTCTGCGACCACCCGCGTGAAAACGATTAGGCTGCCGGGGCCGAAGCTGAATTTCTCGGTCCGGATCACTCCGGTCGGCCCGTCGATGTACACGGAACTGTACCCCGGGTTCAAGAGGGCCAAGAAGCCCACAACCACAAACCCCCAGACGAGCACCCGCCGTGTCGAACGCGACATGACTGCGCTCTCGCCCTTTCTCGGCTGAACGACCGAACTCACCGGCGCGATACCAGTGTGCGGTAGAGACGCGTAGGGAGCAACGAGAGACCGACTACGTGGCCGGGGCCGGTGCAGCGCCGGGTTCGGCGTCAGGGGCTCAGACAGTCGGATAGCTCCGACAGACCCCACCCGACGGCGTACGCCAGACCGACTCCCGCCGCCAGCCCGAGGAGGCCCGCACACCCGGCTAGGAACAGGGCCGGGAAGACCCACATCCCGCATTCCTCGCCGACCGGCGGGGACCACACCGCCCACACCCCGGCGATCGCTCCGGCCACCGGGAGCACCGCGAACGCGGCGACCGATAGAGTGATTGCCACGACCGAGTACGCCGACCACCGGGTCGGCTCTGCGACCTCGGCCAAGATGCCATCGACGAATTCGGTCGGCAGCCCGTCGGCGACGAGGGCGGCCCGGACGGACGCCCGGCTCTCACCGCCCCGGAGCCGCTGCCCGACCTCCGCTATAAGGGCGCGGACCGCCTCGTCGAGGGGTGGCTCGGACGCTTCCACTGCCATTGTGCCTCCGGTTGCCGAACATAAAGCTCACCTGCCCGGCCGCGACACCCGCAGCCAAAGCAGACGCGCAGTGAGCAACGAGAAACCGACTACATGGCCGGGCCCAGTGCAGCGCCGAGTTCGGCGCGGCTCGTGGAACCCGGTGACTCACTCGATGCCGCGGGCCAACCGCGAAGCCCAGCCTCTGCGGCCAGTTCCTCGGCGAAGTCGGCCGGCTCAGCGTCGGCCGGCAGCCGCTCGCACGGCTCCCACACGGCCCCGTCTGTCTCGATGGACCCCACCAAGTTGACGGCCCCGGACCGGGCCACGTAGTAGGACGCCAGTTCAGTCGAGAAGTAACCCGGCAACCGCATCGCGCCCTCCTCGGCTCGGGCTGACGCCACCGGACTTGGGAAAAGCTCGTGCAAACAGAACGCCATCTCATT
>JALHNS010000264.1:1448-9831 GCA_022843445.1 Gemmata sp. | reverse complement strand
CGCGGTCAGTGCGTCGGGGATCATGCGCATATGGTAGCAGGTGAACGTGCGCCTCGCTCGCGTGATGTGTGCGGCCGAAATGCGCACCCCACCTCCGCACGAATCGCGCGGAGGTCCGCACGAAGCCGATTCCGCTCCGCACGAATGTTGGTCCGATTCGCAAATGTGCGTCAGTGCGATTGGCGCGGACCGAAAAGAAGAGCGCACGCACCGGCGCTTCCCCCGGTGCGGGCGCTCGCGGCAGCGGGCTCGGTTAGGGGCGCTCCGGCATCACCGGCACCATCCCCATCATGCTCTGCGGCAGCAGTTCGAGCGCCTTTTCGGCGGCGAGTTCGATCTGAAGCGTCGGGTCCGCTTCGAGGACGTGCGGCGCGATACCGGTGCCGTGAAACGCGCCCCCGGGCGCGATCAGCCGTGCCACCGTCAGCCGCACGGTGCCGGTCTTGTTGACCTTCTTGCCGTTCGCGTCGGTCTCGTCGAAGGCGGTCAGTTTCATCGGGAACTGCATCGAGCCTTTGCCGAAGCTCGGCATCCCCACGAGCGTGGCGCGGTTGTTGTCCTTCAGTGCCGCTGCCACCACTTCCGCCGCGCTCGCGGTCTCGCCGTCGATCAGCACCACGAGCGGAATGTCGTGCGCGGCCGCGCCGGTGTTGGAGGCGAACACCGCGTTCGCCACTTCTGTGGCTTGGCCCTGCGTCGTCACGATCAGGCCGTTGGCGAGCAACCGGCGGGCGGTTTCGACGCCCGCGAGGAACGAGCCGCCGTGGTTGCCGCGCAGGTCGAGCACCAGCACGCGCGCGCCGTCGGCCTTGCGGGCGGAAATCGCGGCGTCCAGTTCGCGCGGGGTGCTGGTGGTGAACGCGCCGATGCGAATGTACCCGATTTCTTTCGTGTGCATCGGGCGCGAGCCGTACACCGTGGGCACCGTAGCGGGGACGCGCGCGAGCAGCGGCGCTTCGTCGTTCACGGTGATTTCCAACACGTGGAAGCCGTCGATCGGCGCTCGGAGCGCGTCGGCGACTCCGGGCAGCCCGAGGCCCGCGGTCGGGCGGCCGTTGAGCCGCGTGACGCGGTCGCCGCGGCGCAGCGCGGTGTGGTGCGCGGCCCACGAGCCGGGCGCGACCGTTTGCACCGTGAGTTCGTTCTTCGCGTAGGCGAGGTACACGCCGGCGGCGGTCAGGTCCGGCACACTGCCGGCTTCGGCGGCGTGCGGCGTCAGTAGCGCCGTGTACTCGTCCAGCCCGCTGCACGCGCCGAACGCGCACTCCACCGCGAGCGCCGCGGGCACCCGCACCGCGAAGGCGTCTTGCGCCTCGCCGACGAGGTTGCGGAGTTGGGTGCGGGCCTCTTTGAAGTCGGCCACGGCGCGGCCGGCCCAGTCGCGCCGCAGCGCGGCACGGAACGCTTCGAGTTTCTCCGGCTTCGGCGCGTCGAGGAACGCTTGGCGGAACGCCGGCGAACCGAGCGCGCGGTCCAACTCTTCGAGCGCGGAGGCCCACAGTTGGCGCGGCGCCGCTTTGTCTCGCTCCACGTACGCGCCGGGCACCTTCTGCACCACTTCGGCGAACAGGTCGAGACCGTTGCCGAGGCTCATTCCGCTCGCGTAGCGCACGAAGCCGGGGTCGCGGTGGCGGCGCGCCTGTTGGGCGCGGCGCAGCGCGGCGTTCAACTTCTCGCGCACGTCCTGCGCGCCGCGGTCCGCGACGAACAGATGGCAGTAACTGTTGAACGCGAGTTCCCACTCGCCGGCGCGCTCGGCGGCTTCGGCCTGTTCGCGGAGCTGAGCGGGCGTGAGTTTCGCGGGCTGGTTGGGCTGAAGGGGCGCGGGCTTCTTGGGCTGCGCGTCGGCCGGCGCAACGAAAACTCCCGCGAGGAGCGCGAGTGCTGCCCCGAACCGGCGGATTGTGGCCCACGCGGTCATAGCGGAAGTCTCCGAAGGGAATACCGGGCCGGCCGCGCGCGGTTCGGGAGAGAAACGGACCGCACGCTTCACAAAATACTAACGTTCGAACCGGGAGCGCGTCAAAGGAATCTTCCGTAAACCGTTACACGGCCGTGACGCGCGACATTCCCGTTGTGCGGCCCGCGGTTCGCCTGTACCAATCACACCACTTACCCCGCGGGCCGCGAGATCACACACACATGGCCGATTCCGTTCGCCGCGAAGTCGTTTCGCGGGCCGAAACTGTGGTCATTAAGGTCGGGACGAACGTACTCGCCGACGCCACCGGCCACTTGGACCGGCACCGCATTCAGTCGCTCGCGGATCAACTGCACCGCGTCCGGGCCGCGGGCCGAAAAGTTGTGCTCGTTACGTCCGGCGCGATCGGGGCCGGCGTCGGCAAACTCGCGCTCGGCAAACGCCCGACCGATCTCGCGCACCTTCAAGCCTGCGCCGCGGTCGGCCAATCGGCGCTCATGCAACTTTACCAAGAAAGCCTGACGCCCTACGGTGTGAACACGGCGCAAATCCTGCTGACGGCGGGCGACTTCGACAGCCGCGCGCGGTACCTGAATACCCGGAACACGATCCGCACGCTATTCGAGTACGGCGCGCTCCCGATCATCAACGAAAACGACACCGTTTCTGTGGCGGAAATCAAGTTCGGCGACAACGACCACCTCGCGGCGATGGTCACGAACTTGCTTCGCGCGCCGCTTCTCGTGTTGCTCACAAACGTCGGCGGACTCTATTCTAACGACCCCCGTACCAATTCGGATGCGAAACTGCTCGCGACTGTGCCGAATATTGATGAATCCGTGACCGGGCTGGCGGCGGCCACAAAAAGCGCCCTCGGCACCGGCGGAATGGGCAGTAAGTTGAGGGCCGCCCGGCTCGTGACCGCCGCAGGGGGATCGGTCGTGATGGCGAACGGCTCGCTCGACGGCATCTTGGATCGCGTCTTCGACGCGGAGGAAGTGGGTACGCTGTTTCTCGCGCACGGGCAAGACGTTCCGGCGCGGAAACGGTGGTTCGGCTTCACCGCGCGACCGAAGGGGACCGTGCGGTTGGACGCAGGCGCGCGCCAAGCGGTTCTCGATGGCAAAAGCCTTCTGCCGGTGGGAGTTACGGCTGTTGAAGGCGAATTCGGGAAGGGCGCGGTGCTGTCGATTCGCGCCGCGGACGGCGCGGAAATCGCCCGCGGGCTGAGCAACTACACGTCCGCCGACGCCGAACGCATTCGCGGGCTGCAAACGGAGCGTATCGCGGCCGTATTGGGCGGCGTGCCGTATCCGGAGTTGGTACACCGGGACAATTTGGTCGTCACGGTTTCAAAGTCGTAGGCACGCTCCGCGTGCCGTCGCAGTGGCGGGAAAGTCGCTGTCCGAAGAACCGTGTCGCTGAGCCGGCCCGAACACACGGCACGCGGAGCGTGCCTACTACTATTTTCGCTCTCACGGGTTAGGATGAAGCCGAGCCGTCGTCTTTTCTGTGACGAGGCCGAGAACTCCCCTCGGTTAGTGTGCCGATGCCGAAAGGCGATGCGAAAACCGCCGGTTCGCCGCGGCGCGAGGAGTTCGAGGCGCTGTACCAACAGCACAGCCGCGAAGTGTGGGCGCTCGCGTACGCGCGGTGGACCGATTCGGACCTCGCGTTGGACGTAACGCAAGAAGCGTTCATGCGGCTCTGGAAACAGTGGGAAGCGGGCGAAGACATCCAGAACCCGCGGGCGTGGCTGCTGCGCGTCGCGCGCAACCTCGCCGAAGATTACGCGAAAAGTGCGTTCCGGCGCAACGGCACCCAAGCCCCGGAACTGCTCAGCGGGATTCGGTCCTCGCAACCGATGCCGTCGGACGATCTGGAGCGGCGCGAGCAGTTCGCGCTCCTCCGCGCGGTGCTCGACGAACTCGCCCCGGCCGACCGCGAGATACTGACCCTGCGGTACGCCCTCGATTACGACGCGAACACGATCGCGGAGCGGCTCGACATCGCCGTCACCGCGGTCCACATGCGGCTGAGTCGCGCCCGACAGCGGCTCGCCGAAAAGTTATCCTCTCACGGAGACTTCGCCCCGGCCCCGGCCGACGGCGAAACGAACCGGCCATGACCACGAACTCTCCCGACGACCTCGACCGACTGCTCTCGGATTTCTTCAAAGCCCAAATGAAGAACCCGTGGCCGAACGCGCCGTTGGCGCAAGCCGCGGAACCGTCGGAACTGGCGACCCGCCTTGACGCGCCGCGCAACGAACCGGCACCGGCCCGCCGCGACCAAACCGCCCGCGCGAAGTTCACGCTCGCCGCGTCGGTGGCTTTCTTGCTGGGCACCGCGTTCTACATGAGCGACGGCTACGCACCGGCCCCGCGCCCCGGCGCGCAGCCGGCGACCAACGGCGGCCCGTCGCTGCTGAACGCCAGCGACGCGAAAGCCCCGCAGGGCGGCGTGCTCGACACGCTCAGCAAAGACAAAGTCAACGGCGGCGCGCCGAAAGTGGACCCGTCGCAATTCGAGTGATTTCGACCCGCCGAACGAGCCGGAAGCGTGAGCGACGGTCTACTTCTCTTTGAAATGGAGAAGAAGACCGTCGCTCACGCTTCCGGCTCGTTCGGGATCCCTCACGCCAGTTCCAACACCGCATCGAGTACCCAGCAGCCGCGCGCGTGAACCTGTTGGACGTCGCGGCAGTGGTTCAGCACGTCGTCGCTGTCGCAGCCGGCGTCTTGGAGCGCGTCGGCCAGAATCGGCATCGCAGAAAACTCGCGGCGCTCGTACATCTGGCGCGCCAGCGCGCGCGCGGTGTCGGTGCGCCAAGTGGGGTCGAAGGGCACTTCGCGGAACGGGTTCCCCGCCACTTCGAGTACGATCGCGCGCAACGGGGCGGCGAGGTCGGACCACGCCGGTTCGGCCAAGTTCGCATGCTCGCCGAGCGTCGCGGCGCGGAGGGACGAATCGGAACCGCTGGCGAAGCGCTCCGCAATGGAATCCAGCGGAACCGGGTTCGTGGCCGCGGCCGCGAACGCTACCGCCCACGCCACATCGATGAGCGCCGACGGCGCGGCGGGTTCGCCCGCATCGACCGCGCGGCGATAGTCCTCGTAGGCCCCCAGCGCGACTTCGCGGCACCGACCGCGAACGCGCTCCACTTCCGCCGGCGGCGCGGTGCCATCGGCGTAGCGGTCGATCACGTCAAGGGCGGCGCGCACGTCGGGGTGGTCCGGCGCGGCCGCGCGGCACATGGCGACCGCGAGCAACCGCTGCCGGCGCGCCGACAGGCGCTCCTGCGCGAATCGCAGTTGGGCCGAGAGGTCGCCGCCGAGCCATTCGGATTCGGTCATAGGGCACGAACCGCCGCTCACGGCCCCGCGCGCGTCGCGTGAGCCACGCACCCATTCTACCACGGCAACAGGTTCACGACCTGCGCGAGGTGGAGTTCCGCGGCCAGCGGCGAAACCAGCGCGTACTGCGGGTGCGCGCGCACCTGCGAGAAGCTGTAGCCGTGCGGCGCGGTCGGGTCCGGTTGCGGCCCGCGGAACGTGTGCAGCAGCCGCGCGCGCACTTCCAGCACCCACACCTCGCGCGCGCCGTGCGCCGCGTAGGCGCCGGTCCGTTCGCCGGTGGCGGCCGTGACGGGTTCGTCGGTCACGGCCACCACCAGCACCGGCACGTCGTCCGCGCCGATGCGCGACACCACGAGCGCCGGCAGGTGCGCCGGGTCGTCGCCGGGGGCGCGCGCGACCGAGTACAGGTCTTGCGGGAAGACCGTGTTCAGCCAGTTCTCCGTGAGCATCAGCGCGGTCGAAACGGCCGCGGCGGGCGCGGACAGGGTCGCGGTAGACATTGGCGCACCTCCGAAAGGGAGAGAGAACCCCATCGGGAACGGGCTTGACGTGCGGCCCGTGCGATCCCGCGCGAGACGGCGCGGGCGGATGGGGCGGGGCGCGAACTCGAACTGTGCGGATTGTAACAGCCGTTTGGGAAAGCGCGCGCGCAAAATCCGCGCTTTCCCAAACGGCCACTCTCACTTCGGACTCGGTTTCGCATGGAGCGGAACGCAGTCGTGAAACACGACTCCGAATTTGCCGTTGAGGTCCGTCGTCTCGATCCGCTCGTTGCGATACGTTCCGGCCAACCGCACCGCGGCGTCTTTCGACAGCCCGGACGGGAACAGCGCGTCGATACCCGGCATGAGGTAGCAACGGCACACGGTGTTCCCGACTTTCACTTCGAGGTAGCCATCGACGCTACTCGCCACCACACCTTCGATGATTGTGGTGCCGAATTCCATCCGCGCGCGCGGCACATCCGCGCCGAGTTTCACGCTGACGTCCGCGCCCGGTGACAGCAGTTCGGAGTCGATCAGTTCGATCGCGTTCGGCGGCACGTGCCGGGCGACGCGGCCCTTCACCACCGCCTCTTGCCCGCGCAACACCGACCCGACGGCCGACGCGCTCAGGTCGCGCACGAGAACCGTGTCCGCGATTTTCGCGTTCGGCGCGCCGAACGCGAACGCCACTTTGTACCCCTTCGGACCGGAGACCACCGTTCCGAAACCTTCGATTTCCGGCCCCGCGGCGCGCGTCACGTTCCCGGTCAGTTCGACCACCTGTCCGACGTACTTCGCACTGCCGCTCTTCGTGAAGTCCTCAACGAACTCGTCGAACTTGAGCTTGAACTTCGCTTCGCCGAGCGGTTCGGGCGGCTTGTCTTTCCCTTTCCCGCCGTCGGGTTGCTTGCCGGTACCGTCTTTCGGCGCTTTCGGTTTCGGCGCGTTCTCTTTCGGCTTGTCGGCTTTGACGACACCCGGCCCCGGTGCGGGCGTCGAGCCAGCCCCGTCCGGCTTCTTCCCATCCCCACAGCCGATGAGCGCGACGAGCGCGAGTGGCAGAATCGAACGACCCACGCGACGGTTCCACATGCGAGCGACCTCAGGCGATTGGTTGAACGGCGACGGGCAATAAGATAATCGCTCGGCACCCCGCCGCAACCACCATCCATAACTCAATGCCCGACCGCACCATGGATCAGTTCCAATACCGCGACCGCACCCTGTTCTGCGAAGACGTGCCGGTGACCGAACTCGCGAAGCGGTACGGCACGCCGCTTTACGTCTACTCGCAAGCCGCGCTACTCGAAAAGCTGAACGAGGTGCAGACCGCGTTCGCCGCCGCCAAGCCGATCGTCTGCTACAGCGTGAAAGCCAACGGGAACCTCAGCATCGCGCGGCTCATGGGCCAACACGGGGCCGGGTTCGACGTGACCTCCGAGGGCGAGTTCCGCCGCGCACTCGCCGCCGGCCCCGCGGGCGCGAAGGTCGTCTTCGCGGGCGTCGGCAAGACCGACGCGGAGATCGAGTTCGCGCTCCGCAACGGCGTGTTCCTCTTCGACGTGGAGAGCGAACAAGAGCTGCACACCATCGCCACCATCGCACACAAAATCGGCGTGACGGCCCCGGTCGCACTGCGCGTGAACCCGGACCTGCCGCCGAAGACGCACGTGAAGACCGACACCAGCGTGAAGGGCGTGAAGTTCGGCCTCGACATCGAGACCATCGTCGACGTGGCGAAGACCGTCGTGAACAACCCCGGCGTTGCGATCGTCGGGCTCCACATGCACCTCGGCTCGCCGATTCTGAAGGCCGACCCGTATCGCATGGGCGCGGAGAAGGGGCTGAACCTCATCAAGCAGTTCCGCGCGCAGGGCCACGACATCCGGTACCTGAACATGGGCGGCGGGTTCGGCATCAACTACCGCAAGGACGAAGCGAAGCCCGCGAGCGCCTTCGCGGAGGCGATCCTGCCCGCGCTGAAGGAAAGCGGGTGCCAACTCATCCTCGAACCGGGCCGGTTCATCGTCGGGAACTCCGCGATCCTGCTCAGTCGCGTGCTCTTCACCAAATCCACCGGCGGTAAGCACTACGTGATCCAAGACGCCGCGATGAACGACCTGATTCGCCCCACGCTGTACGGCTCGTTCCACCGCATCTGGCCGGTAACCCCCGCGGCGAACGTGCCCGAAACGCCGGACGTGAACGGCGACCCGGACGACCCGCACCCGTTCCGCGACATGCCCAACTGCTTCAAGCAAGACGTGGTGGGGCCGGTGTGCGAGAGCGGCGACTACTTGGCGAAAGACCGCCCACTACCGGGCGTGACCCGCGGCGACCTGCTCGCCGTGTTCAGCGCCGGCGCGTACGGGATGACGATGGCGTCCAACTACAACTCGCGGCCCCGCGCCGCGGAAGTCCTCGTTACAGGCCGCACACATCGCCTGATCCGTCGGCGCGAGACGTTCGCGGACCTCGTGGCGTGCGAACAGGATTGCTTAAGCTGACGCGCGCTTTCAGAATGCACCACGGAATACCCGGCGTCTTCAAGAGTAGGGGGGGGGGGGCCCCCCCGCGCCCACGCCGCCCCCCCCACCCCCTAGGTGGGGGCACCCCCC
>JALHNS010000264.1:0-1438 GCA_022843445.1 Gemmata sp. | reverse complement strand
CGACCTACTCTTGAAGAGTGCCGGGTTTATCCACTTTACCCCACCTCGCACCGGCGTTAGGCTCGGAAGGTGGCGGTTCGCGCTCTCGCACGCGCCGCACAGAGGAGACCCCCCGGTGAGAACCGCTCCGTTCCTCGCTCTCGCCTTCGCCTTCGCCTTCGCCTTCGCGCTCGCGCTCGCGAGCGGCGACCGCGCCGCCGCGCAACCGAAGGGCAAACAGCTTACGCCCATCGAACAGTACGCCAAGTTCCGCGAGACGATGAACGAAGGCAAGTTCGACATCGCGGGCATCTACCTCGATCAGTTCCTCAAGGCCGACCCGCCGGACGCGGACCTGCTGAAACTGCAAGAGAAGTACGGCAGCACCGTGTTCCAGCAGTTGCGGACGGTGCCGAGGTACTCCGACGACCCGGCGAACGAAAAGGCCATTCGCGCGAACGTCGAGAAGTTGATCGAGCGCGCGCAAGCGGCCGTGGCGAAGGTGCTCTACGACCCGGCCCGCGTGCAGAAGTACGTGAACAACCTCGGCGCGACCTACGAAGAGAAGGTGTACGCCCAACAAGAGCTGAAGCGCACGGGCGAGTTCGCGGTCCCGTACCTCGTGCAGGCGCTCCAACAGAACCCCGGCCCGGCCCTGTACGCCGGCGTGCTCGACACGATTCCGATTCTCGACGCGCCCAGCGTGTCCGGGTGGGTGGCGGCGCTCGAACAGTTCGACACCGACCGGCAGTTCGGAGTGCTCACCGCGCTCGGCGCGCGGCGCGACGCGCTCGCGCTCACAACCGACGCGCAGACCGACTTCTCCCCCATCTTGTGGCACATCGCGTCTCGCGACCCGAAAGACGTGCCGCCGAACCTGCGGGCGCTCGCGCTGACCCTGCTGAACCGCTTGTACCCCGGCACGAAGGCCGACGACAAGCGCCCGGAAGCCGAACTGCTGGTGCTCGCGCAGAAGTTCTACAACCGGCGCGCGAAGTACACCGGCACGAAGACCAACCCGGACGGCACCGCGACCGTGCCGCTCTGGACCTCGGTGACCGAGGGCAACGTGCTGAAACTCTCGAAGGTCGCGGACGTGCCGGTCGGCAAGGCCGAGGAGTACTACGGACTCAAGTACGCGCGGTGGGCGCTGGAGGCGAAACCCGACTACGAGCCGGCGCGGGCGCTGATCCTGTCGCTCGCGGCCGAGCGCGCCACGGAGCGCGCGAAGTTCGCCCCGCTCGCGACCGTCGAACCGGGCGTGTACAAGTTGCTCTCCGGCGCGCCCTCGGAAACGCTCAACGATCTGCTCCAGCGCGGGCTGAACGAGAAGCGCACGTCGCTGGTGCTGGCGATGGCGCAAGTGCTGGGCGACCGCGCCGACCGCGCCGCGGCCAGCGGCCCCGGCGGCGCGGACAAGCCCTCGCTGCTGGTTCGCGCGCTCGCGTACCCGGACCAC
>JALHNS010000263.1 GCA_022843445.1 Gemmata sp. | reverse complement strand
CGCTCTTCCGATCTCCGCCGGACTTGGGCGGCAGCGGCGCGAGCGTGCCGTTCAGGTCGCCGGTCATCTTGGCGAACACGCCGCGGGTCAGGTCGTCGGACTCGACCGCGTCGCGCGCGGTTTGGGCCTGCTGGAGCGTCATGTTCATCGCGAAATAGAGCGCCGCCAGCAGCAGCGCCGCGATGAGCGAGGCGAGCAGGATTTCGAGCAGGGTGAAGCCGGCGCGGGCGCGCGAGCGGAGCAGCATCACGGCGTGGTCCCTCCGGCGGCGGGGTCGGTCGTTTCGGGCGGCGCGGGGCGCTCGGCCTGCGCGGTGGACCCGGTCTGAGCGGGATCGAACACGAGCTGCGTGAGCACGACTTCCGCGGGCCGGCCCTGAAAGACGCACTTCACGCGCACGGTCACGGTGTACAGGTTCGGCGGGCCGGTCGATTCGGGCGAAACGGTGTACTCCCAGTTTTCATCGGTCCCGTCGAAGTTCCCCGTCGTTTCGCTGCCCAATTCCACGATACCGGCTTCCACTTCCGCCATTTTGCTCTGCGCGAGCCGCGTGCCGCGGGTGAGCGCGCGCGAATCGATGGCGCGCTCGGAGCCCACATCGACCAGCCGCGAAACGGCCGCAATCGAGATCACCAGAATGGTGAGCGCGAGCAGCACTTCCATGAGAGACATGCCGCTGCGCGCGGCCGGGCTGTGGGTGCGGATCATCTCGCCCCCCCGTTCGGTGTGGAACTCGCGGGGACCACTTTCGAAGACCCGGTGACGCCGCGCACGCGCACGAACATCGACGTGCGGTTGTCCTCTTTGATTTCGACCAAGGTTACGTCCTCGCGGCAGGTGCCGTCCGGCATCACGGTCGCAATTGTGATCCAACCGTCGGAGGCGAGCGCTTGCTGCCCACCGGCTGCAATTACCGCAACTTTCACCTCACTAAACGCGTACTCGACCCCACTGGCGTTGCTGCCCGTGTTGGTTGAGACCGTTGCTTCGGGGAAGTTCAGCCCGTCCGGGGCGCGCCGCAGGCGCTCGCCGCTTTCGGTTACGGCTATGCGGTAGGGCACCCCCTCTTCCATCGCGCGAGCGCGGGCAACGGCCAACTCGCCGCGCAGCACGTCTGCGGCCGCACGCTGATTCGAGTCCCCACGAAACGCACCGATACTCGGTAGCACCACGCCCGCGAGAATCAGGAGCAACAGCATCACGACGAGCAATTCAAAGAGCGTGAACGCTCGGCGGGCGGTACGCGGGCGGGTAAGGGCGGTCAAGGTTGGCCTCCGGCTGAGCGTTAGAATTCGGGGTCGGCCTTCTGCCCCACGCCGAAGTTGCTGATTTTCGTTTGGTCGGGTGCGATCGCGAATACAAACGGCACTTGAGAGCCGTCCTGACGCGACATGACCTGATAGTTGAACGGACGGCCCCACGGGTCCATCAGGTCCTTCTCGCCGTTCTTGAGGAACGATTGCCCGCCGAACGGAGGGCTGAGCAGCGAACGCAGATTACCGTCCGGCGGGTAGCCGGTGTCGTTGCCGGGCGCGAGGTTGTACGACTCGCACGCTTGCGCCAGTGAGCGCGCTTGCAGTTGGGCTTGGTTCTTGCGGGCGTCGTCGATGTAGCGGGGAACCGCGATGATCGCGACGCTGGCGAGGATCACGAGGATCGCGACCACCACCAGCACTTCCATCAGTGTGAACCCGGCGCGGCGAACGGGGCCGCGGGCCGCTTGCAGCATCATGTGGGAACCCTCTGGGTGTGCGCCGGGCGCGCCCGGCGTCGTTCGTCTGTTAGTATACCGCTTACGGGGCTTAATCGCTCATTAGAGAATAACCGGTTCGCCCGCTTTCACTTGCACCTCACGAACCGCTCAGCCGATCGTGCTGCTGATCTTGAAGATGGGCATCAGCAGCCCCACGGCGATCGTACCTACGACGACGGCCATCACCAACAGCATCAGCGGTTCGAGTAGTTTCACCATCATTTCCAGTTTGCGCGCGGTGCGCTTGTCCAAGCTGTCGGCCACGTCGATGAGCACCTTTTCGAGCGCGTTGGCCTCTTCCGCGATGGTGATGATTTCCACGATGTCGGTGGGGAAGTAGCCGCTTTTGCGGAGCGGGTCGGCGAGTTTCGCCCCCGCGGTCACGTTCTCGGCACTCTTCTCGATGGCCGCGGACAGCACGCGGTTGCCGGTCGAGTCCTTCGAGATGTTCAGCGCTTTCAAAATGGGGATGCCGTTGTGCAGCATGGTGCCCAGAATGCGACAGAACCGCGACAGCGCGAGGCTCATAAACACCGGGCCGAACAGCGGCAGCCGAATCTTCATCTTGTCGATGGTGAGCCGCCCGCTCGGCGTGTTCGCCCACATTTGGAACGCGACCGCCGAACCCACGAGTCCCAGCAGCAGCAGCCACCAGTACTCGATGATGAAGTTACTGGTCCAGAGTAGCGCCGTGGTGATGCTGGGCATGTCGCCCTGTTCCTTCAACTTCTCGAAGATCGTCTCGAACTTCGGAACGAAGAAGATCATCAGCACGAGCACCACGGCCGCGCCGGCGAGCGCGAGGAACACCGGGTACGCGAGCGACCCCACCACTTTCGCTTTCAGGTCCTCTTGGTGTTCCACGAACGACGCGATGCGCTTCAGCACGTCTTCGAGGAACCCGCCCTCCTGCCCGGCGCGCACCATGCTCACGGCCAGTTCGTTGAACACCTTCGGGTGGAACGCCATCGCCTGCGCCAGCCCGGTGCCGTCCGCGACCCGCGCGCGCACGTCGCGCAGCACCGATTGCAGCGTCTTGTTCGTGCTCTGACGCTCCAGCAGTTCCAGCGACCGCAAGAGCGGCACCCCGGAGTGCAGCAGGTCCGCGAGCTGCGCGTAGAAGGTGGCGACCGTGCGCCCGTTCACCCGCGCCGAGAAGAGCCCGCCGGCGTTCGCGGCTTGGGTCTTCGCCATCACGATCTTCAGCGGGAACAGCCCGCGGCCGTCCAGAATCTGCGCGGCCTCGCGCTCGCTGTTCGCGGTGAGCGTGCCCGTGGACTTGGTCCCGGTGCGGGCGAGCGCTTCGTAGGTGAAGTCGGGCATGGCAACCAATTCAAAGTGAAAAAGGAAAAATGAAAAGTTGAAAACCGGGCCGGGCCACCGCCTTCAGTGTGAACTTTTCATTTTGAACTTTTCATTGCTAGCTGATGTCGCCCGCGGTCGTGCGGGCCACTTCGTCGATGGTCGTGGTGCCGTTGAGCACCTTGCGCCAGCCGTCTTGGCGGAGCGTAATCATGCCGGCCTTCAGCGCCTCCAAGCGGATCACGCCGGAGTTCACCCGCTGCACCACGAGGTCTTTGATGACGTCGTTGTTGATGAGCAGTTCGTGGATGCCGGTGCGCCCGCGGTACCCGCTCTGCCGGCACGCGCGGCACCCGGTGCCCTTCAGCAACTGACTGCCGGTGGAACACGCCAGCGTGTCGGCGAAGCCCTGTTGGATCGCCACGTCCGGGGCCGGCGCGTTCTTGCGCAGCGGGAAGTCGAGCGGCAGGTCGTCTTGGTCCGGGGTGTACGGCTGCTTGCACTCCGGGCAGATGGTGCGCACCAGCCGCTGCGCCATCACCCCTTCCACGGTGCTCGACACGAGGAACGGTTCCACGCCCATGTCGATCATCCGCGTGAACGCGCTGGGCGCGTCGTTGGTGTGCAGCGTGCTGAACACCATGTGCCCGGTGAGCGACGCCTGAATCGACATCTCCGCGGTCTCTTTGTCGCGGATTTCGCCCACCAGCACCACGTCCGGGTCGTGCCGCAAGATGCTGCGCAGCGCGTGCGCGAACGTCAGGCCGATCTTCGCGTGCGTCTGAATCTGGCTGATGCCGTCTTGGTTGTACTCGACCGGGTCTTCGACGGTGATGATCTTCGTCGCTTCGTCTTTGATCTCGTTGAGCGCGGAGTACAGAGTGGTCGATTTCCCGGACCCGGTGGGGCCGGTGACGAGGCAGATGCCGTGCGGCCGGTCGATGAGCAGTTTGAACTTGCCGTACACGTCCGGCAGCATCCCGCACATCTTTAGGTCGAACTTCATGCGGCCCTTGTCGAGCAACCGCATGACGATGCCTTCGCCGTGAATCATCGGGATGATGGACACGCGCACGTCGATCTCGCGGCCCTGCACCTTCATCTTGATGCGGCCGTCTTGCGGGAGCCGCTTCTCGGCGATGTTCAGCCGCGCCATGATCTTCAAGCGGCTGACGATCGCCGCCGCGAACCGGTTGATCTCCGGCGGCAGGTTCTGCTGCTGGAGCAGGCCGTCGATCCGGTACCGGATGCGGATGCCCTTCTCTTCGCTCTCGATGTGAATGTCGGAGGCGCGCTCGTTCGCGGCTTCGACGAGAATCTGGTTCACGAGCCGAACGACCGACGCCTCCTGCGCGGCCTTCGCCATTTCGCTATCGTCGGCCTCGAGCGCTTCCAAAAACTCGATGTCGTCTTCTTGCCCTTTGGCCTCTTCCGCGAGGGCCGCGACGGTGTCGCCGCCGACGCCGAAGTACTGTTTGATGAGCCGGGTGATTTCGCGCGGCGGCGCGAGCACCGGCATCACGTGCAGCCCGGTGAGCGTCTGCAGTTCGTCGAGCGCGTAGGCGTCGAACGGGTCGCCGGTGGCAACGACGAGCGTGCCGTTGTTCCGAGCGATGGGCATCAGGTTCTTGCGGTGAACCAACCGTTGCGGCATGGCCGCGAGCACCTCGCGCTCGACGGTAGCTTGCGACAGGTCGATGAGTTCGAGGCCGAACTCTTCGGCGAGAACCGGCAGCAGCGCTTCTTCTTTGATGAAGCCCTTATCGACGAGCACTTGGTTGGGCGGCAGGTTGGGGGCGGCTTTGATGGCTTCGGCGGCGCGGGGGCGGTCGGCTTCGGAGAGCAGTCCGCGAGCGACGAGCGTGTTCAGCAGTTGCATAGCGACCCCGTGAGGCCCGACGCGTGCCGGCGGTGGCGGCGGCGCAAGCGGGCGCGCAGTTGTACCCCGGCCGGGCCGAACGGGATTCAATCGTAGCCGATTGTAGTCCCGCAAAAATGAGAACGTGCTGAAACTGGGTAAACGGTAGGGGCTTACGTCCGTCACGAACCTAAACGCCGCCCCCCGCGGGCGACGACAGGGATGGCGTGCGAATCGCGCTCGGGGTATTGTGGAGCGAATGGAGGTCGGCTTATGGCGACGGTGATTTCTCCGGCTCACGGCAAGGTGCGCTTGCCCGCGTGGGTGACAGACCTTGCCACGTTCCGCCGGTGGGTACATTCGGACGAACCGCCGGACGGCCTGCGCGCGCACTTCATCAACGGCGAAGTTTGGTTGGACTTCATTATGGAAGAGGCCCAAACGCACAACTTCGTCAAGAACGCCCTCTACGCGGCGCTCGAACCTCTGACCGAGAACCTCGGCCTGTTTTTCTCCGAAGGGATGCTTTTCACGAACGAAGACGTGGGACTCGGCACCGTACCGGACGCGATGTTCGTGTCGTTCGCCACACTCGATGCCGACCGCGCCGAGTTGATTTCCGGGGCACATCCCGAAGCGACGGCAACCGAGCTGACCGGTTCCCCGGACGTGGTCATCGAAGTCGTCAGTCGCGGATCGGTCGAAAAAGACCTCGAACTACTCGTCCCGAAGTATCACGACGCGGGCGTGCGCGAGTATTGGGTGATCGACGCGCGCGACGATGACGCCATCCGGTTCGAAATCCTGAAACGCGGGCGGAAGGGGTTCACACCCGTTCGGGCGACCGACGGTTGGCTGAAGTCGCCGGTGTTCGGGAAATCGTTCCGACTCGTGCGGCGTGAAGTTCGGGGCTTTCCGCGCTACCGGTTGGAGGTGCGCTAGCACCGCTGACGCACTCGCTCCAGCGCCCACGCGGCTGCTTCGCGCACCAGCGGTTCTTCGTCCGCACACGCGCGCTCCAGCGCCGGTAGCGCCCGCGCGTCGCCGACGTTCCCGAGCACGATCGCGGCGTTCCGCAGCAGGCCGGCCCGCTTGTTCCGCCACAGCGACGTGCGCCGGAACCGCGCGCGAAACGCCTCCGCATCCAAGCCCAGCAACTCCACCGGGTCGAGCGCTTCGAGTTCCGCCGCGTGCGGGAACGCCACCGCGCCCCGCGGCCGGCGGTTCCACGGGCACACGTCTTGGCACACGTCGCAGCCGTACAGCCAGTTCCCCATCGGTTCGCGAAGTTCGACAGGAATTTCCGAACGCAGTTCCACCGTTAGGTAACTGATGCACTGGGTCGCGTTCAGCACGAACGGTTCGGGGAACGCGCGCGTCGGGCACGCATTGAGGCACGCGGTGCAGGTACCGCAGTGCGAGGTGGCGAACGGCGCGTCCGGTTTCAGTTCGAGATCGGTGAGGATGGCCGCGAGGAAGAAGAAGCTGCCGCGCCGCGGGTGAATGAGCATCGTGTTCTTGCCGACCCAGCCCAGCCCGGCGCGGCGGGCGAAGTCGCGCTCCAGCAAGGGCGCGGTGTCCGCGACCGCTTCCGTGCGGCACCCGGTTTCGCGCTCTAGCCACGCCGAAAGGTCGTTGATGCGGTCCCAGATGTAGCGGTGGTAGTCCGGGCCTTGCGCGTAGGCCGCGACGCGGGCCGATGGGTGTTTCGTGTCGATGGTTCGCCCCCCCCCGGCCTCCCTCCCTGAAGGGAGGGCGGAGAGACGTCTCGCTGCGCTCGACGACAAAGACGCTTCTTCTGCGCTCATCGAGCGCAGCGAGACGTCTTCATCTTCTTCTGTCTCCCCCCTCCCTTCAGGGAGGGGGGCCGGGGGGGTGGGTGATGCGACACCGGAAGCGTTCTCTTCTGCCCGCGCGCCCCCATACTCCATCCCCAACATCAGCACGCTGCGCGCGGTTTCGTGGATGCTGTGCGGGTGCTCGCGCGCTTCGCCCTGCGAATAGAGGTAGTGCATCTCGCCGGCGAAGCCGCGGGCGAGCCACCGCTCGTACAGGTGGTAGGTGTCGGCACTCGTGGCCGCGGCGATGCCCGCGAGCGCGAACCCGCGGGCCGCGGCCTCTGCTTTCAGGCGCTCTTCGATGCTTCTCATCGCCTGCATTTTACGACAGCGCGCGGACCAGCGCGACGCCGTACAGAGCGGTGAGCGAAACGAACGCCACCGTGAGGACGTGATAGCCGGCGCGCATCCAGCGCGCGACGAGGAACGGCTTGATGTCGTACACCCATTGCAGCGCGACGCGCGCGCCCCAGAACACGAACCCGTAGGCGTTCACGAGCAGGGCCAACCGCGACCCGCTCGCGAGTTCGTTCGCGCACAGCAAGCTGACGAGACCGAGGAACACGATCCCGAGCACGACGTACGCGCCGTAGGTCCAGTACATCTGCCGGTGCAAGCGGTTCAGCACCGCGAGGTCGCGCTTCCAGTGCAGCTTCGCCGGTACCTGTGCCGACGCGATCAGAATGCCCAGTTGCCCGACACCGGCGACGCGAAACAGGTCTGCGAGTGTGAGTTCCACGGGCGGTTCTCCGAGAGCGTGCGGGAGCTGTTCGACGGGCACCGTCACTCGACCCCGCGCGCGCGCTCACTTCTTGCCCTGTTCGCGCTTGCGGCGGAAGAAGTCGGTGAGTACCGCGGCGCAGCGGTCGGCGAGCACGCCGCCCACGACGGCGCAACGGTGGTTCAGCCGCGGGTCGCTCGTGATTTGGTACAGCGTGTGGCACGCGCCCGCTTTCGGGTCGGTGCACCCGTACACGACGATCGGGACGCGCGCCTGCACCAGCGCCCCCGCGCACATCGGGCACGGTTCCAGCGTCACGTACAGCGCGCACTTCTCCAGCCGCCACGACTTCAGCGCCGCGGACGCTTGCGTGAGCGCGATGAGTTCGGCGTGGGCCGTCGGGTCTTGGAGTTGCTCGCGCTGGTTGTGCGCTTGCGCGATCACGCCGCGCTCGGGGTGAACGACGAGCGCGCCGACCGGCACTTCGTCTTCGTCGGCCGCGACCGCCGCCTCTTGCAGTGCCCGCTCCATGTGATGAACGTGGAACGGGTGCGCCGGGTCGGTGAGAGCGAGGTCGAACGGGTTCATACCAACCACCATATCAGAACCGGCGCACGTGCGCGACGAGGCCGTGCGCGCTCACGAGCGCGTCCAACGGGCGCGCGAACTGCGAGTAGGTGTGGTCGTCGGTGACGAGCACCACTTCGACGCGGCCGGACAGGTTCGTTTCCGGGGCCAGCGCGTCGGGCTTCAGTTCGAGCGCCGCCAGCGCGCTGTGCTCGAACCCGGTCAACTCGAACTCCGGCGTCGCGTTCAGTTCGGCCAGCACCGCCGCGAGCCGCTCCGGCTCGAAGCACCCTTGCGCGTCGCGGTTGTTCAGCACCACGTTCAGCGCCATCTCGCGCGCCAGCGGCAGGCGCACCACCGCGACCGGCGCGTCGGTGTGGCCCAGTTCTTTCAGGACGCGCAGCCGCAGGTGCCCGCCGACGAGGTGCCCGGTGGTTTCGTTCCACACGAGCGGTTCGACCAGCCCGAACGCGACGAGGCTGGCGCGCAGCTTCTGGTACTCGTCGGCGGCCGGCGGCACCTCGCGCCGCGGGTTGTAGGGTGCCGGAACGAGGCGCGCCAAGGGCAGCGCGCGCACTTCGAGTGCGGGCATGGGGTGGGCCTCCGTCGCTGAAACGGGTGGTTGTGAATGAATGTGAACTTTAGTATATTGCGATGGGTGACTGGCGCGCGGAAGTCAAACCGGATTCCGGAAATTGTGCGCCGCGTACAATGGCCGGATGAGGTACACCGTTGCACCGCTCGTCGCGCTCGCGTCGGTCGCGCTCGCCGCGCCGCCGCGCCCGGCCGAGCCGACCGCGATCCGCGCGCGGGTCGGCAAGTCGCCCCTCGTCATTACCGTGACGCCGCGGGTCGCCGGGGCGATCCACTCGCTCGTCTGGGACGGGAAGGAGTTCGTGGACAGCACCGACCACGGGCGGCAGATCCAGTCCGCGTCGAACTTCGACTGCGGTGCGAAGTTCGTCTCGGAGGTGTTCAACCCGACCGAGGCCGGGAGCCTTTCCGACGGGGCCGGGCCGACCAGCACCAGCAAGTTGATCGAGTCGAGCGCCCGCGACAACGAACTGATGACGCTGAACCGCATGGCGTTCTGGCTGAAGCCGGGCGAGAAGTCGGCCGGGCACGCGGCGCGGAACGCCGGCCCGCTCTCGGACCACTACGTGAGCAAGCGGGTGCGCATCGGGTACAAGGACCTGCCGCACGCGATCGAGTACCGGGTGGCGTTCGTGGTGCCGCCGGGCGAGAAGCACACGTTCGCCCAGTTCGAGGCCGTTACCGGGTACATGCCCGCCGAGTTCGGCACGTTCCTGCGGTACGACGCGGGGCGGAAGAAGTTGGTGCCCCTGAGCGACGGCCCGGGCGAACAGGCCGACCCGGTGGTGCTGAGCACCGCGAGCGGGGACCACGCGATGGGCGTGTACTCCCCGGACCAGCCGAGCAACGGGTACGAGGCCGCGGGCTACGGCCGGTTCCGGTTCGCGGCCGAGAAGGTAGTGAAGTGGAACTGCGTGTTCCGCGTCCGGGCCGAACCGGGGAAAACGGTGCCCGGCGGCGACTACGCGTTCCGCTGCTTCCTCGTGGTCGGAACCGTGGCCGATTGCGAGCGCGCCCTCACCGCCCTGCGCGCCGAGTTCGAGAAGCCGTAGCGGTTGTGCCGCGCGCGCCGGTCGCGCGCCGCCGGGGCGCCCCGCGCGCCGGATACTATGTTGCGTCAGACCCTCCCACACGGGACCCGCGTGTGATCCGCTTCAACTGTCCGCACTGCCGGCGCGCCTACCAGTTGCCCGCGGCGCTCGCCGGGCTGCCGCTGGTGTGCAAGGGGTGCGCGCAGCGGTTCGT
>JALHNS010000262.1 GCA_022843445.1 Gemmata sp. | reverse complement strand
CGATCGCGGGGGCGCTCGAGGCGGCCGGCCCGCGGGTGCCCGGCACGCCCGCGGCCACCGCCGGCGAGAGCGTCGGCATCTCGCGCTCGGCGGGCGGCGGGATCGGGGTGGCCACCCACGCGCCCAAGTCGCCCATCAGTTCCGCGGGCGTGCCGTACCGCTTCGCCGGGTCCTTGGCCATCATCTTCTCGACGATGGCGACCAGCGCGTCCGGCACGTCGGCGCGCAGCGCCTTGAGCGACCGCGGCGGCCGGTTCTGGTGCCAGATCAGCTTCTGCGCCACCGACCCTTCCGGGAACGGCGGGCTGGCGGTCAGCAGGAAGTAGAACGTCGCGCCGAGCGAGTAGATGTCGGCGCGAATGTCCACCGTGTGGCTGTCCATCGCCTGTTCGGGGGCGAGGTAGTCGGCGGTGCCGAGCACGTGCTCGTCGTTCTGGCGGGTCAGGTTGTCGTCGGCGTCGTGCGTGAGCCGGGCGAGGCCGAGGTCCAGAATCTTCACCACGCCGGAGCGGTCGATCAGGATGTTGCCCGGCTTGATGTCGCGGTGCACGAGGCCGATCTCGTGCGCGTGCTGGAGGCCCACCGCCGCGCCGAAGATGTAGTGGCACGCGCGCACCGGGTCGAGCGGGCCGAACTTCTTCACGAGGTCTTGCAGGTTGGTGCCGTCCACCCACTCCATCACGAGGAAGTGCAGGTGCTCGTCTTGGTCGATGTCGTAGGCCCGCACGATGTTCGGGTGATCGACCGAGGCGATGGCCCGGGCCTCGCGGTAGAACCGGTCGAGCGTCGAGTGGTCGCCGTCCTTGGGCGTGGGCAGCACCTTCACCGCGACGCGGCGCCGCATGAGCTTGTGCTCGCACAGGAACACTTGGCCCATGCCGCCGGAGCCGAGCCGCTCGAGCACCTTGTACTTGCCGAGGTTGAACCGCTTGTACTTGCCCTGCAAGAGCTGTTCGGCTTGGAAGAAGGTGAGCAGGGCGTCGCGCACGAGGAACTGCGCGAGCCGCGTGGGTTCGGCGGTCAACTCGCCGCTGGCGCGCAACTTGTCGACGCCGGCGCGCAGTTTCGCTTCCTCGACGAGGCCGCTCTTCTGGATCAAGTCCAGAAACTCGTCGGCGGTAGCGGGTGCGGGCATATCGGCTTCTCCGGCTCGGCCGGCAGGAGGGGCGCGGGGCAAGTATAGTCTACGACGCGGTTCCCGGGGTACGATTCACTTGGCGTTGGTCACCTTCAGAACCACGTCGGTTTTCCCCTTCGCCCCGCCCACCATGACGCGCACGGCCGTCTTCGCGGGCACCGCGGCCGTGACCGTGCCGCCCTTGCCGGTGCCGGTGGCGAGCACGTCTTTCGCGGCCGGGGTGTCGTCCATCTCCGGGGGCGGGTCCTTCACCACGTACACCGTCACGTCCGCGGCCGACGAGGTGAACTCGACGGTGAGCGTTTGGGCCGTCCCGATCACCGGCGGGTCGAACCCCTGCGGCGTGCCGGGAACCATCGAATAGGTGCGCGACTCGTTCAGTTTGGCGGGGCCGCACCCGGCGAGCAACACGAGAACCAGCGGCGCGAGGCGGGCGAGCATGAGCGGAACTCCGAGAACGAATGCACCCGTTATACCGCGACCGGCGCGTGCGCCTCAACGATTCCGTACCGAAATTCGGCGCGAACCGCCGGCGCCGCGGCCGGCTCTGTTCCTGCGGGTTCGGTTCCCGTTGGAGCGCCGCGCATGGCGAAGCCCGTGTTCTACCGTCAGTGCCGCCTCGTGAAGAAGATCGAGGGCGGCGAATTGTGCCTCGTGTCGTGGCTCCCCGAACCGTATTGCACGACCGGGCGCGCCGTGAAGTTGCGCGAGAACGGCGCGTGGGACGACGGTTGGGTGGTGCGGTTCGCCGGCACGCGCCGGCTTGAGGCGCACGAGGTGCCGGACTTCCACGAGCTGAGCAAGGCGCACCTGCGCGCCACCGGGGACGCTTCGTAGTTCCAAGTTCCAAGTTCCAAGTTCGAAAACGGAGCCACAACTTGGAACTCTGGAACTCTGGAACTTGGAACTCTCGAAAGACGCCGACCGCCGGGGCGGGCGGGGGCCTGCAAAGCTCCCGGTGTGGGTTCGACTCCCAACGGCGTCTCTTCTCTTTCGCACAGCCCCGCCAACCGGCCTTCCGGTTCGCGGGGTTTCGCCGCATAATCACATCGCGTTCGCCGTTCGCTCTCGTTCTCGCGGTCGAAGCCACACATGGTTTCCGAAACGCGCCTCACCGATCCGCCCGCCAAGGCGGTGCTCGACGCGCTCGAAGGGGCGTTTCGCGCGCTCGCCGAAGCGGAAGTCGCGCGGATTCGGCACACGCAAATCAGCCTGACGCGCGCCGCGAAGCGAACCGCCAGCGAACCCGAAGGCGTCGTGCAGTGGGCCGCGATCGGCGCTGGCGCGCAGGTGCTGCTCGCGTGGTGGACGGCCATCAGCGGACAGCGGCACGTGCGAATCGTGGCCCGCGCGATCCCGCGCGATCAGGATTACTTGCAGAACGAGTCGAAGCTGGGCACGCGGCCGGCGGTGTGGCACGTGTTCCCGGAGCGCGTGTACCGGCGGCGCGTGGGGAAAACCAACGACCTGATCGCGGTGTGCGCGTGCGGCGCGGTGGGCACCGAGAAGGCACTCGGGTGGGCCGGGCCGTGCTGCGGGCCGTGCGCCGACTTCGCCGACGATCACGGCGAACAGGCGCGCGCCCCGGCGCTCTTCGGCGCGAACGAACCGTGCTACGCGGTGAGCGCCAGCGCGTGCGGCTCGCGCGTCCTGACGCAAAGCGCGAGGGCGCTCACCGTGCGCGACGCGACCGGCGTCCCGCTGTTCGCGCTCCCGTACGAGCGCGAACGGCTCGCATTGCCGGGGCCCTCGCCGGCGCTCTCGCCGTGCGGGCGGTACCTCGCGCACTCCGACCCGGCCGCGGGCCGGTTCCGCGTCTTCGATCTGAGCACCCAACCGGCGGCCGAGTCGCGCCAGTTCGCAGAGGTGAGCGCGTTCGCGTTTCACCCAACCGGCGCGCTGTACCTCGTGACCGGCGGCGGGTTGCTGGTGTGCGAGCAACCGCTGGCGCGGCCGGTGGGAACGAAGTTCGCGCTCGCGGTGTCCGGCGGGCCGATCGCCTTCAGCACGAACGGGGCGCGCGTGGCGCTTCGCACCGAAGGCTACGTTCACCTCTTCGAAATGGACGGCACGCCGCTGGCGCGCGTGCCGCTGCCCGCGTCGCAGGTGTTCGGGCAGCGCCCGCCGCCGGGCGCGGTGCCGCACGTGGCGCTGTCGGCGGACGGCTCGCAGGTGGCGGTGGCGCTCGCCTACGCGGTCGCGGTGCACCACGTCGTTACCGGGGAGCGCCGGTTCTACGACGGGAAACTCGACGGCAGTGCGACCGGCGCGGCGTTCGACGCGAGCGGGAAGTGGCTGTTCGTGTCGCGGTACGACGGCTCGCTGGTGGCGCACCCGACCGACACGTTCGCGCCCGAACGCACGGTCGTGTTGCGCTGGAGCCTCGGCCCGCTGCGCGCGACGGCCGCGTTCGGCGATTCGCTGGTCACGGCGTGCGACGAGGGCGCGAAGGTGTGGCCGGTGGCGCAGTTGCTCCGCGGGGTGTGAGATGAGCGCATTCGACACGCGACTGATCGACCCGACCGAGGCGCAGCTCGCCGCGGTGCTGGGGCGCGCGATGAGGGCCGCGAACCGCGAGAACCGCAACGGGCAGAACCAGATGACCCGCGACGCGGAGTTCTGGGGCCGGTTCGCGCGCGACGTGCTGCGGGGCGAACCGGAGGGGCGGCGGCGCTCGTGCAAGGGCGGCCGCGCGATCCCGGAGGTGGTGGCCGGGTGGTGGACCGACCCCGCGGGCCGCAAGCACGTGCGCGTGATGGGCCGCACGCGCCACCGCTGGGACCGGCTGCGCGGCGAGGTGGAACTGCGCGGGCTGCCGCCGTGGTGGCACCTGTACCCGGAGGCGATCTTGTGCGCGCGCGAGCGGAGCGGCGCGAACCGGTACTTGGCCGCGTGCCGGTGCGGCGCGGTGGGCACGCCCGAATCGCTCGGCTGGATGGGCGACACCTGCGGTCCGTGCTCCGACCGCCGCGCCGACGGCGCGCCGAGTGCCGGCGGGTTCGGGCAGTACAGCGGGTGGTCGTCCTCGCTGGCCCGGTTCGCGTTCTCGCCCGACGGCCGGTTCCTCGTGGGGCCGGCCGCGAACAACGCGATGCGCGCCGTGAACCGCGCCGACGGCACCGCGGTGCATGCGAAGCGCAAGAGCGTGGGCTACGTGGCCGGACTCGCGTGCGGCGCGACCGCGACCACCGTGCTGTACCAAGACGGCACCGCGTACCGCTGGGAGTACGACACCGGCGAGACCCGCGCGCTGGTCGCCGCGCACGGCAGCTACGGGCGCGGCGCGCTGGCCCCGGACGGCTCGCGGGCCGTGTTCCTCAGCTACCTCGCGTCCCTGACCGCGAACCTGACCGCCAAGCGCGCCGAGTACGCGCGGCACGACCCCGCGATGCACACCGCGGTCGCGTTCGCGCCGGACGGCAAGCGCCTGTTCGCGATCGCGCACGCCGGCGCGCTGGTGGAACTGAACCCGGACACGCTCGCCGCAACTGTGCTGCGCCCGAACCCGTTCGAGGACGCCCCGCAGACCTACACCGCACCGGGCGACCTCGCCGTTGCGCCGGACGGCTCCGCGGTCCTGCTGCGGCGCGACCAGTGGCAGCCGCGGCGCTCCCTCGTGCGGCACGTGCCGCTGACCGGCGGCCGCACGGTGGACCTGCGCGTGCCCGAGTGGCACCGGCCGACCGCGATGACCTACAGCCGCGACGGCGCGCACGCGGTCACGGCCGATTCCGAGGGCGGCTGGGTGGGCTTCTGGGAGGTGGCGAGCGGAAAGTGTTTGGGGTACGTGCGCGCCGTGCTCGAAGACTTGGCGTGGCGGTGCGGGCAGGTGGAGTTCGTGCCGGACGGCTCCGCGGTCGCGGTGTCGTACAACACCGGGCACCGCGAGCACGGCAGCACGCTGGCCGTGTGGCCGTGGCCGGACGTGCTGCGCGCCGCGGCCCTTTCCGTGCCCGAAGACGAACCCGAACCCGCCGGCCCGCGGTTGTATCAACCTGAAGGGTGAGTGCGGAGAACCCACACTTGCGGGGCAATCTCGGCGACGCGGCTTTGCGAAGCCCCGCTCGACCGCGACCTACAGCACGGGTCGTTAGGGGTTATGGAAGCTCACGCGAAAACCGCAGGTACCCTGACGGCGCGGTAGTTCGCCCTTACCGCGGCGCGCCGCACGGCACCCGTGAGCCTGATAGTACCACGAACCGCCCCGCACGACCCGCGTGTTGTTGTTCCCGTTGTATTCGTTCTTGCACCACTCCCACACGTTGCCGGGCATGTCGCACAGTCCCCACGGGTGGGGTGCATTCGCTTCGTAATTCCCCACCGGTTGCGGGCGCTTCAAGAAATCGCCGGTCGTCGTCGTGCCGAACGGGACGGTACCATCACAGTTCGCTTGTGTGCCGTTGAGCGCGCCACCGAAGTAATACGGCTGCTTGTTCCCCAACCCGCCGCGGTACGCGTATTCCCACTCGTCTTCGTGCGGCAGGTCGAACGCGCCCGGCTCGCCGAGCGACACGCGGTGCGCGTTCGCGCGCTTCAGGAACTCTTGGCAGTCGTTCCACGACACGCTTTCTACCGGGAACCGACTCGTGTCCGTGATCGTGCCGAGCGCCGCTTCTTTCACACCGCCGATGCGGTACTCGCTGGGCGCGTCGAGGCCCGTGCCGCGCATCGCGCTGGCCCACTCCGCTTGCGTCACCTCGTACTTGCCCATCCAGAAGCCCTTCGTGCTGAACTTCCCGCGCGTCTCTTCGGTCTCGTCCGACGTGTCTGCGGGAACGGCATCGCGCTCGGCCTTCGGGGAACCGAGTTGGCACTCGCCCGCGGGGATGTAGCAGAACCGCATCTTCGTACCCGGCGCGATCTCGATGTCGCATTCTTGGCCCGCCTTCGGGTTCGCCGGGAACTGTGCCCCTTTCCGTTTCGGCTCCACCTTGGGCATCGGCGTTCCGCCGTTCTTCGCCGACGCGCGTTGCTGTGGCGGTTCCTCGCCGTTCTTCGTCACTTTGTTCGGCTCAGGCGCGTTCAGCGCGAAACCCACAGCGACAGCGAGTGCCGCACAGGCAACCACCAGCACTGCGATCAACCCGTTTCCCCCTTCGGTCGGTTGCTTCGAGGTGGCGCGTGCCCTTCGGTGCGTTCGGTGTCTGCAGTTGAAGCGACGTACGGTTTACTCGGCGAACCGGTGTCAGTCGTTTCGGGTTGTGAACTGTAACGCGCGATCAGCGCGCCCAGCGTCGCTTCCCATTCGCCCCCGTCCTTCGGCCGGCGCTCCGGGTTGAAGGCCGTGCTGCGAACAATCAGCGACGCCAACTCCGTTGGCACTTTCAGGTCGCGCAGCTCTGCGAGCGCGTCCGTACCGGGTTGGCCGGAGGCGTCGCCGCTGACGAACTGCCACGCGATCACGCCCAGCGAAAACACGTCGTCGCGCGGCGACGGCGGCGCGCCGAATCGCTGTTCCGGCGACGAATAGAGCTTCGTGCCCGAACGCAGCATGTCGGTCGGTAACTTCGCCGCGCCCGCGGTGAGTTCGGGCGCGCTGCCTTGCGGCAGGGCCACGCTACCGATGCCGAAGTCGGTGATGCGCGGGACCGCGCCGGCCATAAGCACGTTTGCGGGCTTCAGGTCGCGGTGAACGATCGGCGGGTTCAACCGGTGCATCGCCGCGAGCGCCCCCGCGATCTGGTGCAGCACCTTCACCGCGCGGCCCAACCGCTTCGCCAGCGGCAGCGCTTGCCATTCCTCCGCGAGCGCCGCGAGCGTGCCGCCCTCCACGAACTCGTACATCAGCCACGGCACGTCGCCGTCGAGGTTGTATTCCAACAGCGGCACGATGTTCGGGTGCTTCCCCGCGTGCTGCATGACGCGCGCGACGACGTTGCGCTCGTGCGTGACGAGCCGGTGCCGGGCGTCCGGGTCGGTGCAGAACTTGAACGCGACCGGCTTGCGCTCGTGGTCGATGGCGTGGCGCGCGAGCCACACGGCCCCGAACCCGCCGCCGCCAAGTTTGCGTTCGAGGAGCCAACTGGAGAGGCCCGGCACCGGGTCGCCCGCTCGGAGCGCGGGCACCGGGCGCTGGCTGTCGGGCTGCTTTCGCGTGCCATCGGGCGGTGGGTTCATCGGGCGCGTCTCGATTCGGTGCGGCTATGATACCGCACGCGAACCGGCGCTGGAATCCGAAAGGCAACGGCGGACCGGGACAGGGAAGCCTGTCCTACACCAACTCGCCGATCGGGTCGCCGTAGGGGAGCATCGGCATCGGGCGGCCGGTGCCGTCGAGGAAGCTCGTGGTGTTGTGGTCGATGTCGAGGTGCTTGAAGACCGTCGCCCACAGGTCGTTCGGCGTCAGCGGGCGGTCCTTCGGCACTTCCGCTTTCGCGGTGGTGCTGCCCACCACGATGCCCGTGTTGCACGCGCCGCTCACCAGAATGCTCTGCGCCTGCGGCCAGTGGTCGCGGCCCGGTTGCGTCACGCCGGTCTGCGACCCGGTCGAATACTCCACCTTCGGCGTGCGCCCGAACTCGCCCGTTACCACCAGCAGCACGCGCTTGTTCAGCCCGCGCGCGTACAGGTCTTCGATCAGCGCCGAAATGGCTTGGTCGAGGAAGCCGAGTTTGTACTTCGTGTCATCGAAGATGTGGCAGTTGACCGCGTGCGAGTCCCAGTTGTAGGTGTGGTTCTTCACCATCTGCTCGCCCGGCGGTGTGGCGTTCTCCATCACCATCGTGACCCACGACGAGCCGGCTTCCACGAGCCGGCGCGCGAGCAGCGCGCGCTGGCCGTAGCGGTGCAGGCCGTACCGCTCGCGCACCTTGGGCGACTCGGCGTTCAGGTCGAACGCTTGGCGCGCGGTGCTGGTGGTGATGAGGTCGAGGGCGCGGTCGCGCGCGGCGGTCATGCCGGCGGCGCGCCCGTGCAGGTCCGGGCCGTGCAGCGGGCCGTCGAACTTCTTCAGCAGGCTCAACCGGTCATCGAGCTTCGCTTCGGTGCCCGGCAGCAGCGAGAGGTTCTTGATCTCGAACTTCTTGTCCGACGGGTCGCCGACCACGAAGAACGGGTGCGACTGCGGGCCGAGGTACGCGGAGCCGAAGCTGAACGTGTCGATGTTCTGCCGCCCGCCGTCCACGCCGCACACGTAGTTCGGCACCGCGGCCTTCTTGCTCTTGAGCACTTCGGCGGCCATCGACGCGACCATCGGCGTGTCGTTCACGAACCCGGTGGGTTCTTTCGGATCGCGGCCGGTGAGGAACCGCTTGTGCCCGCCGCCGTGGTCCGCGAACTTGTGCGCGACGGAGCGAATGAGCGCGTACTTGTCGGCGCACTTCGCCAACTTCGGCAGGTGCTCGCAGATGCTGATGCCGGGCACGTTGGTCTGAATGGGGCTGTACGCGCCGCGGTATTCGAGCGGCGCGTCGGGCTTCATGTCGAAGGTGTCTTGGTGCGGCGGCCCGCCGGGGAGCCACACGAAGATGACCGCGGGATCGTTCGCTGTGCGATCCGCGCCGCGCGCCTTGTGCGCGCTGATCGGCCCAAGCGCCGTGGACGCAAGCGCAACGGACCCGAACCGCATGACCTGCCGGCGCGACGGCCCGGCACAACGAATGGGAGTCTTCACGCGACAAGCTCCGCGACGCGGGAGTGATTCGGCGGGTGGTTAGAGGATACCGGCGGCGAAGGGGGAAGTCAAACGCGGGTCGTGTTAGCGTTTGATCTCGCAACTCGGCAATGCCTCGCGAAGCGCAGCCAACCCTGCGCCCGTTAGTTGCCGACAGCCTCGAACGTCGAGAGTGGTGAGCGCGGATAGCACCTTTAAGTGCGACAAGCCCATGTCCGTCAGTTGCTCGCAGTCACCCAAGTCGAGCGCGGAGAGTGCAGTGAGGTTCTTCAAATGCGCCAAGCCCGCGTCCGTCAACCGCTCGCAGCCCACCAAGTCGAGCGCGGTGAGCGCGGTGAGTCCCTTTAGGTGGGCCAAACCTGTGTCCGTCAGTTGTTTGCACCTTCTCAAGTCAAGGTGTGTCAATGCGCTGAGATCTTTGAGGTGCGCCAAAGCTGCGTCCCGGAGCGCTGAACTCGTATCTTGCGTCCAACCGCCGTCAATCCCCACCGCGCCCAAACTGAGATATTTCAGCGAAGGAAGCGCCTTCAGGTGAACGAAGCCAGCGTCCGTCAGTTGCCAGCAACTCGCCAAGTCGAGGTGTGTGAGCGCGGTGAGCCCTTTCAGGTGCGACAGGCCCACATCCGTCAGACGCGCACAGCCACTCAAGTCGAGGTGTGTGAGCGCGGTGAGTCCTTTCAGGTGCACCAAACCGGCACCTGTCAGTTGCTCGCAGTAACTCAAATCGATTGTGAGTGGTTCAGAAAAGCCCCTGAAGTTTGCCAAACCGACTAATTGTGAATCGAGGCATGAGAAAGGCACACGAAGGTAGTAGGCCATCCCTTTGACTGTGGGAATTCGCGCCGGAGTTTCTGCGACTTCCTTCCAGTCGGCGTTTGGCTCGCTGACTGGTCGATCGTACCACTTTCCCGGTACGGTAACGTCCCATTCGCGCTGCAGCGGTGGTGTGCGCAACAGAACGACAATTGCGTCGGAGAGCGCCTTCGCGCTCGCGTGCCGCTCTGCTTGCTTCTTCGCCAATGCCTTAACAGCCCGTTGAAAAAGGCGCAACTCTTTGGTGCCGGTGCGCGTCGAAGGGGTATCACCGTGTGAGGTCGTCGTCATGGCACTGGGTCGCCGTCGGTCGTCTCATCAGGGCGAACTG
>JALHNS010000261.1 GCA_022843445.1 Gemmata sp. | reverse complement strand
TGCGCCACCCGCGGCGGCGGCTCCGGGATCAGCCCCGCGGGCGGCGGCGGCACGTCGCGGTCGAACGGCGCGAGCGCCTCGAACACCTCCACCACGGTCGAATAGCGGTCGGCGGGCTTCTTCTGCAGCATGCGGTGAATCACCTTCGCCAGCCCCGCGGGCACCTCCGGGCGCAGCGCGGCGATCGGCGTCGGCTCCTTGATCTGCTGCCACACGAGCTTCTGCGCGGTGCGGCCCTCCGGGAACAGCGGGCGCCCGGCGAGCAGGAAGTACAGCGTCGCGCCCAGCGCGTAAATGTCCGCCCGCGCGTCCACGCGCGAGCTGTCCACGGCCTGCTCCGGGGCCACGTAGTCGGCGGTGCCGAGGATGTGCTTGTTGTCCAGTTGCTTGGTGAGGCCGCTCGCGGCTTCGGCTTCGGACCGCACGAGGCCCAAGTCGAGCACCTTCACCAAGCCGGTGCGCTCCAGCAGCAGGTTCGCGGGCTTGATGTCGCGGTGAATGAAGCCCAGCTCGTGGGCGTGCTGCAGCCCGAAGGCCACTTGGCGCGCGTAGTGGCACGCGGCGGTCACGTCGATCGGGCCGTGCTTCCCCACCAGCGCCTGAAGGCTCACGCCCTCCACGTACTCCATCACCAAGTAGAGGATCTTCCCCTCTTGGCACAGGTCGTAGACGCGAACGATGTTCGGGTGGTCGAGGGTGCCGGCGGCGCGGGCCTCGCGGTGGAACCGCTCGCGGGCCACCGCGTCCTCCTCGTACAGTTGCGGCGGGAGCACCTTGAGGGCCACGAGGCGGCGCATGTTGGTGTGCTCGGCGAGGAACACTTGGCCCATGCCGCCGGTGCCGATCTGGTCGAGGATCACGTAGCTGCCGAGGTGGAACCCCTTGTACTTGCCGGCGGCGAGCTTCTCGGCGTGGAACCGGGTGATCATGCCGCCGGTGACGAGGCGGTCGAGCAGCTCGTTGGGGCCGACGGGCGGCGCGCCGGCGGCGGTGAGGGCGGCGAGGAACCCTTCCAGCCGGTCGGCCGGGACGAGCGCGCTCTTGCGAAGGCGCTCCAGCAGTTCGGCGACGGTGGACGGGGCGGGCATTGCGGGAACCGCGGGAGCGGGGCACGGCATTAGCATATCACACGCCGGGCCGAAAGCGGTTTCGCGCCGAGCAGAAGTGGTGCCGCGGGGGGCGATTTTTGCGCGCGCGCGGATTGCCCGCGGCGCGCGCGTGTTCTACGGTTCGGCACCGGAACCCGCGCCGCGGGCCGGCCGCCCCGTACCGCCGGGTTCACGTTCCATGCGCCGCACTCACCAGCCGAACGCCGTTCGCGCGCGCCGCGGGGTCGCGTCCATCGAACTCGCGTTCGTGTTCATGTTCTTCATGATCCCCTTGATGATCGGCATCTGGGAGGTGGGCCGGCTGGTGCAGGTGCAGCAGATCGTGAGCAACGCGGCCCGCGAGGGCGCGCGGCTGTCGGCGCAAGCGTACACCATCAACGCGTCCGGGGTGCCCACGCAAATCCGGGTGGGCAGCGGGTCGGTCACGGTGCGCGAGACCGTGTACGACCACCTGTACGCGGCCGGCCTGACGAACCTCGTGCCCGCGGACGTGACCGTGAACTTCGCGTTCACCAGCGGGCGCACGACCGACTACGTGGCGGTCGCGGCCGACGCGCCCGGCACCACCTACGGCCCCGGCTCGATGCCGCCGGAGCCGTGCTACGGCGAAAAGGGCATGACGTTCACCGTGACCGTCACCATCCCGTGGGAGAAGGTGCGGTGGATCAACATCGGCCTCGTGAACCCGACGCAGGTGACGTTCACGGTGAGCTGGCAGATGCTCACCGACGAGCGGTTCACGGTGAACGACCAACTGCCGACGTGGTAACGCGCCCGCGCCCCACCGACCGGAGACCGCACCCATGCTCGCTTCGCGCACCGCGCTTCGTACCGCCGCCCGCCGCCGCCGCGGGGCCACCGTCGTGGAAGGCGCGCTGGTGATGGGCGTGTTCCTCATCTTGCTGTTCGGCATGTTCGAGTACTGCCGGTTCCTGATGGTGCTGCACGTGACCAACAACGCGGCCCGCGACGGCGCGCGGTACGCGTCGGTGAACCTCGACAAGCCGGGCACGTTCAACCGCACCAACTTCACGGACGCGGGCGGCACCGTGTACACGAACGTGGAAGCGTACACGACCGCGCGGCTGGGCGGCACGCAGAAACAGTTGAACAACTACAAGGTGGCGTGCTTCGCGGTGGACCCGTCGGGCCTCTCACTGGTGCCGCCGGTGGTGCGCCCCAAGACGACGAGCGGCGCCAGCCCCAAGGTGTACCCCGACCCGTTCGCGACCAGCGACCCGAACGCGGTGCCGTGGAACACCGCGGTGTTCACCGAGAAGATCGCGGTCACCATCGAGGGCGACTACATCCCCGTCCTGCCGGCGCTGCTGCAAATGCCCGCGAGCATCCCCGTGAAGGTCACGGCGATCATGGGCAGCGAGGGCTGACGCGGAGTGGCTGGTGCGAGTGGCTCGTGTGAGTGAAGGGCACCAGACTGGTGGTCAGAGCGAGCGGGGGCTCCGAAGGGCCGCGTCTTCAGTGACGCGCCCTTCGGAGCCCCCCCCTTTCGCGCGCGCTGTATGCTGTCTGGTGCCGCCACCCGGTTGTCTGCCTTCTACTTTTCCACTAACCACAAGCCACTCACACAAGCCACTCATGCCAGAAACGGAAATCATCGGGTGCCCGGCGTGCCAGCACCTCGTGCGGGTGCCGGGCGACTGGCTGGGCACCGAGGTGCAGTGCCCGGAGTGCAAGGCGCGGTTCCGCGCGCCGGTGCGCGAACCGGGCGGCCTCACCGACGCCGTGCTCCTGTCGCGCGGCGACGCGGCCCCGGACGCGCCGGCCAAGAAGCCGGACGCGCTGCTACTCGTCCCCTCGTTCGGGCTGCTGCTGTGCGGGGTCGCCGGCGCGCTGGTGAACGGGTTCCTCCTGTTCGTGCTGTTCGGCGACCCGGCGCAGGCGCGCGAGTGGGCCGGGAAGCAGGTGGCCGCGCTGCGGCAGATGGGGTTCGGCGAGGGCGACACGCCCGAAGAGCAAGCGGCGAAGGACGCCGAGCGCACCGGCGGCATCGTGCGCCAGTTGAAAACGGTGATCCCGGCGGCGTTCGCCGTGAGCGCGCTGGTGTTTTGGGGCGGGGTGTCGATGGTGCGGCGCAGGCACTACCGGTTCGCGCAGGTGGCGTGCGTGCTGGCGTGCCTGAACGTGGCGCACCTGTGCTGCGTGCCGGGCGCGGTGGCGGGCATCTGGGGGTTGCTCATGCTCGGCTCCGCCGAAGCCCGCGAACACTTCGGGAAGTAGCGGGCGAAACCGGGCGCGGTGCGGTACACTGCACACAGCCGCACACGCCGAGACCCTCCCATGCGCGCCGGTTCGGTTCTGCTCCTCCTCGCGCTTGCCGCCAACAGCGCGAGCGCCGCGCCCCCGGACTTCGACCGCGACGTGCTCCCGGTGCTCGCCGGGCGGTGCCTCGAGTGCCACGCCGGGGACGAAGCGAAGGGCAAACTCGATCTCAGCACGCAACGCGGGGCGAGTGCCGCGCTCAAACCGGGCAAGCCGGGCGACAGCGCGCTCTGGGCGCGCGTCGCGGCGCACGAGATGCCGCCCAAGAAGCCGCTCCCGGAAGCCGAAAAAGCCGTTCTGAAAGCGTGGATCGAGAGCGGCGCGAAGTGGGGCACCGTCGATCCCATCGACCCGTTCGCGGTCACATCGAGCGCGCGCGCCGGGCGCGACTGGTGGAGCCTGCAACCGATTCGCAAGCCGAACGTGCCGCTCCCTTCCAGCCCGAACCCGCGCGCCCAACCGAACCCGATCGACGTTCTCGTGGGGCAGAAGCTCCGCGACAGTGCGCTGTCACTCGCGCCGCCGGCCGACCGGCGCGCCTTAATGCGGCGCGCGTACTTCGATCTGCTGGGGCTGCCGCCGGCGTTCGAGGAAGTGGAAGCGTTCGCCACAGACGACGCGCCGGACGCCTACGACAAGCTGATCGACAAGTTGCTCGCGAGTCCGCATTACGGCGAGCGCTGGGGCCGCTACTGGCTGGACGTGGTGCGGTACGCCGAGACCAGCGGCTACGAGCGCGACCAAGTGAAACCGGACGTGTGGAAGTACCGCGACTGGGTAATCAAAGCCTTCAACGACGACCTGCCGTTCGAGCGGTTCGTGAGCGAGCAGCTCGCGGGCGACGAGCTGCCCGGTGCGAACGCGCGCACCGTCTCCGCGACCGGGTTCGTTCGCCTCGGCACGTGGAACGACGAGCCGAACGACCCGAAGGAGTACCAGTACGACCGGCTCGAAGACATGGTCGGTACCACCACGACCGCGTTCCTCGCGCTCACCGTGCGGTGCGCGCGGTGCCACGATCACAAGTTCGACCCGATCACGCAGAAGGACTACTACCGCGTCGGCGCGGCGTTCTGGGCGGGCTACGTGCAAAGCGGCCCGCGCGAACAGCTCGGCGGCCCGGACGCGATGGCGCTCGGCTTCACGAACGTGTTCGGCTGGACCGATCGCGGCAACACCGCGCCGCCGCTGCACCTGCTCAAGAAGGGCGACCCGAACCGGCCCGGGCCGGTCGTGGAACCGGGGCACCTCTCGGCGGTGCCGGCGCTCGACAAGCCCTTGAGCGCGCCGCCCGAAGGCGCGCGCACCACCACGCGCCGGTTGCAACTGGCGCAGTGGATTGCGCACGCGCAGAACCCGCTCGCGGCGCGCGTGTGGGTGAACCGGGTGTGGCAGGGCCACTTCGGGACCGGCCTCGTGCGCACCCCGGACAACTTCGGCTTCACCGGCGAGAAGCCCACGCACCCGGAGTTGCTGGACTGGCTCGCGGCCGAGTTCCTCGCCAACGGCGGCAAAACGAAACCGCTGCACAAGCTGATGATGACGTCCGAAACGTACCGCCAAAGTTCGGTTCACCCGAAGCAGGACGAGTACGCGAAGCGCGACGCCGCGAACCGCCTGTGGTGGCGCGCGGAGCGCCGCCGGCTCGACGCCGAAGCGCTGCGCGACGCGCTGCTGTTCGCGGGCGGCAACCTGAAGCTGGACCGCGTCGGCGGGCCGAGCTTCTCCCCGGTGATCCCGCCGGACGCGCTCGACGGGCTTTCGATGAAAGGGGCCGCGTGGAAACCGTCGCCCCCGGAGGAGCAAGGAAGGCGCAGCGTGTACGTGTTCGCCAAACGCGGGCTGCTGCCGCCGCTGCTCACCACCTTCGACCTGCCGGACACGACGCTCCCGAACTGCCGCCGCGACGTGACGACGGTTCCGACGCAAGCGCTGGCGCTGCTGAACAACCCGTTCGTTCACGAACAGAGCGCCGCCCTCGCGAAGCGCGTAGACGCGACCGCGGAGCCGAAAGAGCAAGTCGCGAAGGCGTGGCGACTGGCGCTGGCGCGCGACCCGCGGCCCGCGGAGCTGACCGCGGCGCTGGCGCACTTGGAGAAGCAGAAGAAGGCGTTCGCGGCGCGCCCGGACCCGGCCTTCGACGCGCTCGCGTCGCTGTGCCACGTGCTGCTGAATACCAACGAATTCGTGTACGTGGATTGAGGATCGATCATGCACGGTAATGCGGTCGTCTCCCGCCGTGAGCTACTTCGCGCCTCCGCGCTCGCGCCGTCCGCGCTCGCGCCGTTCGCGCTCGGCGCGGGCGCGTCCGCCGCCGCGCCCAAGCGCAAGGCGAAGGCGTGCATCGTGCTGTTCATGTGGGGCGGGCCGGCGCAGCAAGACACGTGGGACATGAAACCGGACGCCCCGGAGGTGTACCGCGGCGAGTTCAAGCCGATTCAAACCAGCGTGCCCGGCCTTCAGATTTGCGAGCACCTGCCGGAACTGGCGAAGCGCGCGCACGAGCTGTGCCTCATCCGCTCGATGACGCACACCGACGTGAACCACATCACCGCGCCGCACTACCTCCTCACCGGGAAGCCGCCGCCGGCCGGCCCGATCAAAGACGACTGGCCCAACTACGGCGCGGTGCTCTCGAAACTCGGGCGCGGCGCGGGGCCGCTCCCGCCCTACGTTTCGATGATGCCGATCGTGAAAGAGAACGGCGCGCCGCGGTTCGTGGAAGAGAGCCACGGGCAGGGCGCGGGGTTCCTCGGCCCGCTCTACAACCCCATGCGCATCGACGCCGACGGCACCAGCCCGGACTACCGCGTCGGCGACTTCAACCTCTCCGTGGATACGCCCGCGGCCCGCATGAACGACCGCGCCGAACTGCTGCGCGGCCTCGACGCGCAGGTGCGGACGATGGAATCGCAGGCCGAACTCGGCGCGATGGCCGCGCACTACCGCCGCGCGTTCGAGTTGCTCGCCCGGCCGAAAGTGACGGAAGCGTTCGACCTGTCGCGCGAGCCGTCGAAGGTGCGCGAACGATACGGTATGAACCTGCACGGGCAATCGGTGCTGCAAGCGCGCCGCCTCGTGGAAGCCGGCGTCCCGGTGGTCACGGTGTTCTGGCCGAACGACGGCATCACCAACGTGAGCGTGTACTGGGACACGCACAACCGCAACTTCATCGACCTGAAGACGCGCCTGTGCCCGGTCACGGACCGCGCCACTTCGGCACTGCTGGACGACCTGAAGGCCCGCGGGATGCTGGACGAAACGCTGATCGTGTGGACCGGCGAAATGGGCCGCACGCCGAAGGTGGGGCAATCGGTGGTCGGCGGCGCGGGTGCCGGGCGCGACGGCCGCGACCACTGGGGCAAGCTCTTCACGACCGTGCTCGCGGGCGGCGGCGTGAGGGCCGGCACGGTGTACGGGTCGAGCGACAAGTTCGCGTCCGAACCCGCGACCAACCCGACCGCGCCCGCGGACCTCGCCGCGACGATCTACCACCTGCTCGGCGTGGACCCGCACACGGAGATCCGCGACCGCCTGAACCGCCCGCTCGCGCTGTGCGACGGCCGCGTGATCGAGGGCGTGGTTGGGTGAGCGGCGCGGCCGCCGCCGACCGGCCCTTTCCGCTTGACTCACTTTGCACCGCCAAGTACACTCTCCCGCACGACAACAGGGGGCCGCTATGGACGTTCGAGACGCGCTCGACCGGCTCGACCGCATTCACGATCAGCTCACGCGCGGCGAAGTGTATCGCGGCTTCCGCGTGCCGGCCGTGGCGCTGGTCGGCGCGCTGGGCCTGTGCGCCGCGGCGCTGCAACCGCACTGCGTGCCGCACGGCGATTCGCGCGCGTTCGTGCTGTTCTGGTCGGCGGTGGGCGCGGTCGGGGCGCTCGTGGGGTTCGGGGTCGCGGTGCGTTCGTACTTCTTCCGTGAAGACGAGTTCGAGCGCCGCCGCACGCGCCGCGTGATGGGGCAGTTCCTCCCGTGCGTGCTCGCAGGGGCGCTGGTTACATTCGCGCTCGGCAGCGCGTCGGAGTTCGTCCCCCTCCTGCCGGGGCTGTGGGCGGTCGCGTTCGGCCTCGGCGTGATCGCGGTGCGCCCGCACCTGCCGCCTGCGACCGGTGTTGTGGGGCTTGCGTATGTGCTTTACGGCTGCGCGCTGCTCGCGTGGAAGCCGGACGCGCCGCCGGGGTGGTGCGTCGGCGGCGCGTTCGGGGTGGGCCATTTGGCGATGGCGGTTGTACTGCGGAACCAATCGAAGGGGAACGCCGATGAATGACAGCGACGACACCGCCGCGGGCCGGTTCGCCTACGAGGGTTTGGACCGTGTTCTGCACGAGAAGGCGCGCCTCGGCATCCTCACCGCGCTGCTCACGCACGCCGACGGCCTTTCGTTCGGCGACCTCGTGCGCCTGTGCGATCTGACCGACGGCAACCTGAGCCGCCACTTGGACGTGCTGAGCGAAGCCGGGTTGGTGAAGGTGACGAAGGCGTTCGCCGGTCGCCGCCCGCTAACGACGTGCGCGCTGACCGCCCACGGACGGAAGCGGTTCCGCGAATACCTGCTGGAACTGGAGCAAGTGATCCGCGACGCCGCCACGCAAACGAGCGCCGCAAGCGCGAAGGCGAACCCCGGCCTCGCGGGGGCGTGACGCGTGAGCGAACCTGCACCGAATCGGCGCGCGTTGCAGTGGGGATGGCTGGCACTGTTCGCGGCGAACCTGCCGCTCCCGCTGTTCTTCGCGCTCGACGTGACCCGCGAGGGTGGCGTGATCGGGATGTGCGCCGCACTCGTGCTGCTGTGGTGGTGCGGGCACGTCCTCGCGCCGCGCGTGCCGAAATTGAGCGGTACGGTCGCGGTCGGCGGAGTCCTGCTCGCGTTCGGGCAGTTCGTTCTGGTCGGGCACATCGTCGCGGGTTTGGCGGCAATGTTTGTGGTGGAGTCGCTCAGCCCCGGCGAAGCCGGTGCGCTGTCCGAAGTGCAGGGCTTCTTCGTCACGGTGCTTACCGCGGGCGAACTGCTGCTGGCCGCACTCGCGCTGGGCACGGTGATACTGGGGTTCGATCAACAGCCGAGCGAAGCGGCAGAAGAGCCCGCTGTGAACGGAGTGCCAAACGCATGAGCACGGACGCGCTGAGTACGGCAGCCGAATGCGACTGGCGCTGGCGGTGGGTGCTGGTGCTGTTGGTGAACCTGCCGCTCCCGCTCCTCGCCGGATTCGATTTCACGCGCGACGGCGGCGAATTCGGGATGTACGCTGCGCTCGCGCTGGTGTGGCTGTGCGGGCACGTCGTGGCGGTGTGCGTGCCGAAGTTGATGGTCGCGGTGGCGTGGGGCGGCATGGTCGTAGCGGTCGCTCAACTGGTACTCGTCCCTCATGCGTACGTGGGGCGGCTCGCTCTCGAATGGGTGGGCGTGACCAACTTGTCGGCAATCGCGCTGTCGAACGCACAAGCGTTCGAGGCGACGCTCTACATGGCCGCGATTCTGTTGGCAGTTGCCGCGATACTGGGAGGACTGATGGGACTCGGCCCACGAGACATCACCGGTGCGCGCGACCGCCCGGTGACGCAGCGCCCGTGGCACGGCTCCTGATCGCGCGCTGGTGTTCGCTCTTGTAGGTCGCGGTCGAGCGGCGCTTCGCCGCGAGGCCCGACGGCGAGCCAGCAACACGAGAAACGCTTGCGTTCTTTGCGCTTCCAAACACGCAAGCGATTTCACGACAGGCGATTCGCCGTCGGGCCACACGGCGAAGCGCCGCTCGACCGCGACCTACAAGACTTCGGGCGGGAAGCGGTTCCCGCCTTTTGTTTGGGGCGTTAACTTTGCAACCCCAAGTATCTGCTAGGAATAACCGAAATGCGCAGCGCCGTACTCGAAGCCCTTGCGTTCGCTGAACCGGCCGTGGAGTTGCCGCGGGTGCGGACCTCCGCGGAGTGGGTCGAATACTTCCGCGCCAACCGCGAGCGCCGGCTACCGGTGCCGTGGGACGCGCCCGCCGACTTCTCCGCGGACGAACTCGAAACGGTGATCGCGTCGCTGCGCGCGTGGCAACTCGGCGAGTCGTCCGACGCGGTGCAGTTGCGCGCGATGGCGGCGCAGTACGCGCGCGACACAAACGACCCGGCGTTCGCGGAGGCGATGGAGCTGTTCGTGGCGGAGGAACAGCGGCACGGGGCCGAACTCGGGCGCGTGCTGGACCGCGCCGGGGTGCCGCGCAAGGCGTGGGACTTCGGCGACGCGGTGTTCCGCGTCTTCCGGCACTTCCTGTCGCGCATGGAGTCGTTCGTCACGGTGGTGCTGATGGTGGAAGTGCTGGCGCTGGTGTATTACGCGGCGGTGCGCCGCGCGACCAAGTGCCCGGCACTGCGTGCCGTGTGCGCGCAAATCCTGCGCGACGAGGTGCCGCACATCCGCTTCCAGTGCGAGCGACTGGCGCAGATGCACCGTCGCCGCGGGCGCGTGGGCCGCGCGCTCACCGGCGCGGCGACGCGCGTCTTGTTCGCGGGGGTGGCGCTGGCGGTGTGGATCGGGCACCGGCACGCGCTGCGCGCCGG
>JALHNS010000260.1 GCA_022843445.1 Gemmata sp. | reverse complement strand
GGCCACCGGACTGGCAGTGGGTCGCGGTCGGCGTATCGAGTTTGATGCCCGCGCCGTCGAACAGCTTCTTGAGTTCGACTGGCGGCTTGAATCGCTGCGTGTCCGTGTCGAGCAAGTCGATCCATTCCAACTGCTTCGCGCCGGGGATCGCGCCCGCGCGCTTGTTGTTCAACTTGTCGATCCCGCAAAACTCCTTCTCCGAGCGCGCGTCCACGATCTGGAGCGTGCCGCCGTCGAGCGACTTGAGCAGGTCGTCTTTCGTCGCCAGTCGCCCGGCCCGTGCCTTCGCAACGAACTCAACCGGCACCAGCGCGGCCTCGGCCGTCTCGGTCGGGTACTTCCCCTTTTCCCAGCCGACCCACCCGCCGTTGAGGAGCCGCACGTCCTCGACGCCCCAGTACCGTAGCATCCACCAGATGCGGGCGGCGTCCTTGCTGTGGGCGTCGTCGTACACGACCACGCGCGTGTCGGCCCCGATGCCGAGCGCGCCGATCCGCTTGCCCCAGCCGTCGGCGTCCTTACCGTCGCCGAACCCCTTCGCCCACTTGGCGTGGTCCACCCACCGCGCACCGGGGACGTGACCCTTCGTGTACTTCTCCCGACTCCGGGCGTCGAGGACGACGAACTTCTTCGTCTTCTCCGGTTTCGCAATCGCGGCCGGCTCGATGAGCAGGTCCGGTCGGGGGTACGTCTCGTCGGCAGCCCGCACCAGAAGCGGGGCGAGCAGAAGGGCCAAGAGTGCGATGCGAATCACGGGGTATCTCAGTTCGGATTCGGGGTCGGGCGCAAGACGGTAATCCAGTAGTCCGGGCGCGGGCAAGAGCGGTCTGCCTGCGACCGCCGAACCTAAAACGGAATTCAGGAACGCTTCGCACGACCTCCGTTCCGCGCGGTTCCACCGGCGTCTACAAGTCACGCACGCTCTACGAACATCCCTTCGTCGTAGACGGCCACGAGGTGTGCTTCGACACATACCAGCGCCCCGCGAAACTCGACCCGATCTCCGGTCAACCACCCTGTACACGACTCCGGGCTTCTTATTTCGTGGGAGGCGAATCGAATTGACCGCGACAAACGGCCGAGTATAGGATGCCGGTATGCCGACCCTGTGGCGCGTTCGGTCGTTCGTCTGCCTCCTGCTCACGGTTTCGACCGTGATTGGTGCAGTCGCGCCCGCGCACGCCTGTGCTTGTGCGGCACCCGTCAAGTTCTCTCCGGCTCCGCCGGCCGAGCGGGCCAACCCGCCGACGGCCGCGAAGTCGTGCTGCCAAGTTGGCGCTACGAAACAATCTTGTTGCCGACCGACCACCGTCGCCAGCGCGAAGGCATCATGCTGCGGCGACAAGCCTTCACCGGCAACAAGTCCGGCTGACTTACCGGGCTGCCACTGCCTGCGGTGCGACTGTGACGCTCAAGGTGTCCCCCCGGCTCCGGCCGCACCGATCACCGCGCCGGTTGCCTCCGACTTCGACGGTTCCGACGCCGTTTCGCTGTTCCCGGTCGTCCTGATCGCGGAACCGGTCACGGCGTCGCGGGTCGTGTGCTTGATCTCGGTCGGTCCGACCAATCTCGTCATTTCCCTCTCGCGTCTCACCTGTTAGCACGTCCGCGCGCCCGTCTCCCGTGAGTGCGGCACTTGTGTGCCCGCGCCCAGACGTATCGCCACGCACCCGAAACCGATTCACGACCTGACCCCGACTCGGGGAGGAATCCGTGCCTACACCCACACCGCCGAGCGCGACAGCTCCGGCCGCGCGCGCCACGAACCGCTTCTCGCGCGCCTTCCGCCTCGCCGTCCTCGTGCCGCTGGCCCGGTTGCGCTTCTTGTTCATCCTCGGCGCTATCGGCGTGCTGATCGTGAAGTGGGACGACCTCGTGGCGCGGTACGAGAAGTACGTCCGGCCCGCTGCCGGTGCGGACGCGGCCGACCCGGATCACGAATACTTCTGTCCCATGCACCCCACCGTGGTGCGCGACACGAAGAAGGACAAGTGCCCGATCTGTTTCATGCCCCTCTCCAAGCGCAAGAAGGGCGATGTCGGAGGCGGCGAAGCGCTCCCCGCCGGCACCGTCGCACGGGTGCAACTGTCCCCCTACCGAATCACACTCGCGGGGGTGCGGACGGCACCCGTCGAGTACCAAGCCCTCGCGCGCGAGATCACGACGGTCGGCACGGTCGAGTTCGACGAACGGACACTAAAGGCCGTGTCCGCGCGCGTGAAGGGGCGGATCGACAAACTCCACGTCAATCAGACGGGTCAGATGGTTCACGCCGGCGATGCGCTGGCCGAACTCTACAGCCCCGATCTCGTGGTGACCGTCCAGAACCTGCTCGACGCCCGCGCGTCTGCAAACAAGGTGCAGGAGAACTTGGCCCGCGACCGGCTCAAGTTGTGGGGGATCGACGACGCGCAGGTGGCGGAGATCGTGAAGGCCGGCGCGCCGATCACGCACCTGACGATCCGCTCGCCGATCAAAGGCCACGTCCTCAAGAAGTCCGTTCGCGAGGGGCAGTACGTCGAGGAGGGCGGCGCGCTCTTCGACGTGGCCGACCTCGCGAACGTGTGGATACAGGCGCAACTCTACGAGGACGACCTTGCGTTCTTGCCGACCGGCGGTCACGACCCGAAGACCGGCAAACCCGACTTCGATCTGCCGGTCACCGCCACAACGCGCGCGTTTCCCGGTAAGCCGTTCACCGGCACGCTGTCGTTTCTGTTCCCGCACGTTGACGCCGAGACGCGCACACTGACGGTTCGGTTTACCGTCCCGAACAAGGACCACGAACTGCGCCCCGGCATGACTGCCACGGTCACTCTCAAACTCGACCACGATCTGCTCGCGAAGACCCCGGCCGGGGCGCGGCTTCAAACCCGCGACGGGAAAGTGCTGGCCGTGCCGGAAAGCAGCGTGATCGACACGGGGGCGCAGAAGGTTGTGTACCGGCAGGCGCTTCCCGACACGTTCGACGGCGTGGCGGTCGAACTCGGCGCGAAGCTGTCGGCGCGCGACGGTGGCACCTACTACCCGGTGCTGTCCGGCCTCGCCGAAGGCGACCGCGCGGTCACCGCCGGGTCGTTCCTGATCGACGCCGAAACGCGGCTCAACCCGGCGCTCGGCTCGACGTACATCGGCGGTTCGAGCGGCAAGGGCGCGCCAACGGCGGTGCGTCCGACGACGCCCGAAGACAAGGACACGAAGGTGGTGGCGGCGCTGGCGAAGATGCCGCCGGCCGACCGAAAACTGGCCGAGGTCCAAGTGTGGTGCCCGGTTCAGCGCGACCGGCTCGGCGTCATGGGTGTGCCGGTGAAGGTGAAGTCGCCCGACGGCCGACCGCTCTACGTCTGTTGCGAGGCGTGCCGGTCCGAGGCCGAGTCGAACCCGACAGAGATGTTCAACCGCGTCGAAGAATTGAAACGGACGAGGACCGCCGTCCTGTCGGGTGCCCCGACCGGACTGCCGCCTGCGGCACCGACCGCGCCCGCCCTGACCGGCGAGCGGCTGGCGAAGGTCGTTGCGGGCCTGAACAAACTCGCGCCCGACGACCGCAAGCGCGCCGTCGCCCAGCGGCTGTGCCCGGTGCAAAACAAGCCGCTAGGCCTCATGGGTAAGCCCGTCGAGATCACGTTCGATGGCACGACGGTGTTCCTCTGCTGCGCGAGTTGCGAGGACGATGCGAAGGCCGCCCCGAAAGAGACGCTCAAGAAGGTCGAGGGGTTCAAGAAACTGCCCCCGGTTCTCCCGGAGGGCCAGCCGTGATCAAACGGGTCATCGAAGGCTCGGTGCGCAACCGCTTCCTCGTTCTGGTCGTTGCAGCGGCCCTCTCGGTGTTCGGCGTCTACGCGATGCTCGACACGCCCGTGGATGCCGTCCCCGATCTGGGCGAGAACCAAGTTATCGTCTTCACGGACTGGCCCGGGCGCAGTCCGCGCGAGATCGAGGACCAAGTGAGCTATCCGCTGTCGCGCCGGCTGCAAGGCTTGGCCGGTGTGAAGGCGGTCCGGTCTTCGAGCGAGTTCGGGTTCTCGATGATAACGATCATCTTCGAGGACCGCACGAACCTGTACTTCGCGCGTCAGCGGGTGAGCGAGCGACTGGCCGAAGCGGCGAGTTTCCTGCCGAAGGGCGTCACCCCGTACCTCGGCCCGGACGCGACCGCGCTCGGACAGGTCTTCTGGTACACGCTGGAACCGTCGAAGGCGCACCCCCTCGATCCCGCGCGGCTGTGGGCGCTCAACAAGTTCTACGTCGCGCCCCAACTGAACGCCGCCGCCGGCGTCGCCGAGGTCGCGCCGGTGGGCGGCACGCCGGTGGAGTACCAAGTGGACGTGCGGCCCGAAGACCTGCGCGCCTACGGCGTCACCGTCGGCGAAGTGTTCGACGCGGTGAGCCGCGCGAACCTGCCGGCGGCGGGCGGGGTGATCCAGAAGAACAACGCCGAGTACATCGTGCGCGGCGTCGGTTGGGTGAAGGGCAAGAAGGACATCGAGGACGCCGTCGTCAAAGAGGTCAGCGGCACCCCGATCTACGTCAAGACGGTCGCGACGGTGCAGACGGGGCCGGCGTTCCGCCGGGGCGTGTTCGAGAAGGACGGGAGCGAGGTGGTCGGCGGGGTCGTGTTGATGCGCCACGGCGAGAACCCGCTCCGCGTCACGGAGCGCGTCAAAGAGAAGATCAAGGAACTCCAACCGGGTCTGCCCGAAGGCGTGCAAATCGTTCCGGCCTACGACCGCACGCGGCTCATCCTGAGCGCGGTCGGCACGCTCGCGGAGGTGATGTGGCACGAGATGCTCATTGCGGCCGTCGCGATCATCCTGATCCTGTCGCACGTCCGCAGCGCGTTCGTCATCTGCGTGACGCTGCCGCTCTCGGTTCTCTTTTCGTTCGCGGTGATGTGGCTGCTCCGGCGCTTCGGTGTCATCGACATCCAAGCCAACATCATGTCCCTCGCCGGGATCACGATCTCGGTCGGCGTACTAGTCGATCAGGCCATCGTGATGGTGGAGAACGCCACCCACCACCTCAAAGACAAGTTCGGCGCGGCGAAGGTTACGGGAGACACCCGCGAGGCCGTCATCCCGGCCCTGCGTATGGTCGGCCGGCCGATCTTCTTCTCGGTCCTCATCATGCTCCTGTCCTTCGTTCCGGTGTTCATGCTCTCCGGGCGCGAGGGGAAGCTGTTCCACCCGCTCGCGTTCACCAAGTCGCTCGCGCTACTCGGCACGGCGCTCATCTCGGTGACGGTGGTGCCCGCACTGATCCCGACGTTCGTCCGGGGCCGGCTCCGGGGCGAGGAAGAGAACTGGATCGTCCGCAGCTTCGCGCGCGTGTACCGCCCGATGCTCGCCTTCGCGCTCGACCGGTTCAACCTCGTGATGTGGGCGTTCGCGGCGCTGCTCATCCTTGCGGCCGGCCTCTTTCCGCTTCAGGCGGTGGTCGGGATGGGCGCGGCCGAACACGCTTGGCGGGTGATGTTCCTTGCCACCTTCTTCCTCGTCACCGGCCTCACGGTCGTCTTCACGCGCGGCTTCGTGTGGCAGGCGCTCTCACTGGTCACACTGACCACACTCGCGCTGTGGGCGTGGCACTTCCCGAAGATCGGCGTGTCGTTCATGCCGATGCTCGACGAGGGCACCACGCTGGACATGCCGGTGACGGTGCCCCGCGCGAGCGTCACGCAGGCGGCCGACGACCTGAAGGCCCGCGACGCACTCATCCGCAGTTTCCCCGAAGTGGAGGGCGTGGTCGGCAAGTCGGGGCGCGCCGACACCGCGACCGATCCGGCCCCGCTCGACATGGTAGAAACGTTCGTCAACTTCCGCCCGCGCGAGTTGTGGCCCAAGCGCGTCATCCGGTACGCGGACGCCGAGCGGCAGACGCGGCGGGTGCTGGCCGCGCTGGAGCAACGGGGGTTCGTGGTGCCGCCGGACGGCGAGGAGCGCGATTCGCTCGTCAACGACGCATCCCAGAAGGGTCTTGAGCGGTTCGACGAGGTGATGCGCGAACTGGCCCTGCGCCGGTACAAGGAGTTCGAGGCGGAACTGGCCCACGCCCTAACCCGGTTCGTGGTCACCGAGACGCTGCGGAACGCTCGGGCCGGTGGGCACTTGGGCGACGTGGCGGACGAGGGGGCGTTCGTGGAGTCGGTTGTGGCCGCCGCGCCCGATGACGCCCGGCGGCTGGCCCTCAGTCCGGCCGAAGAGGTCGTCGCGCGGGTGCAGAAGCGGACCATCGACGCGCTCGCGACGCGCAAGCTGGTCCGCGACCCGTCGGCCGCACTAGAGGTTCACGAGTCGCGGGGGCAAAAAGCGTGGAACGACGCGCGCGAAGCGGTCGGCCGCGCTCGCCTACCGCTCGCGGCGGTCACACTGGGCGCGCTCGAAGGTGAACGAACGCGCCTCTGGCGCAAGCGGGTGGTGACCATCAACTGGGAACTGTTCGACCGGGGCACCGAGGCGTTCACTTGGTTCGCGCTCGAAGAGTGCGTCAAGGCGGCGCAGTCGAAGGGGCTGCTCGCCGGCGCGGAAAAAGGCGCGGAGGCCGAGCGGTTCGCCACCGCCGCGTTCCGCGTGCAGGTCGGCAAACCGCACGACGCGCTCGCGTTCCCGGCGTTCGGCGAACTCCGCGCGGAACTTGAGAAGCCGTTCCGCGAGGCGGTCGCGTTCCGCCAGAGGACCGGCGGGCCGAAGGGCGACCTCGTGGACGACGAGATGGGCCGCGTGCTGCAAGTGCCGGGTTGGTCCAACATCTTCACCCAACCCATCGTCAACCGCATCGAGATGCTCTCCACGGGCGTCCGCACCGACATCGGCATCAAGGTGTTCGGCCCGGACCTCGACACGATCACGCGGGTGTGCGCGCAGATCGAGGCGGCGGTCAAACCGGTCGCCGGGGCGCGCGACGTGGTGGCCGCGCCGATCATGGGCAAGGGCTACTTGGAGATCGCCATCGACCGACAGAAGGCGGCGCGATTCGGCGTGTCGGTCGAGGACGTGCAGACCGAGATCGAGACGGCGCTCGGCGGTCGCGTGGTGACCTACACCGTCGAGGACCGCAACCGCTTCCCGATCCGCGTCCGCTACGCGCGTGCCTACCGCGAGGACGAGGACGCTGTCAAGCGGTTGCTGATACCGGCCCGGATGAACGCCGAGACGAAACCCGGCCCGGCCGCCACCGGCAACCCGGCGTTTCGCTCCGAACCGCACGCCGGCGTGCCCGAACACGCCGCGAAGGGGCGGCCGCTCATCCCGTTGACCGCCGTGGCCGACGTGCGGATCACCGAGGGGCCGGCGGTCATCAAGGGCGAGAACGGGCGCTTGTTGAACTACGTCACCCTGAACGTCCGGGGGCGCGACGCGGTGGGTTTCGTCGATGAGGCCAAGCGCGTCGTCGCGCAAAAAGTGACGTTGCCCGAAGGCGTCCATGTCGAATGGGCCGGCGAGTTCGAGCATCAGGAGCGCGCCGCGCGCACGCTCCGGTGGGTGTTCCCGGCGGTCATCCTTGTCATCTTCTTGGTGCTGTACCTTACCTACCGCGATCTGGCCGACGCGGGGCTGATGATGCTCGCGGTGCCAGAGGCTCTCGCGGGCGGCGCGTTCTTCCTGTTCTTGTTTCCCAAACTCCTCAACGGGTGGGATTCGCCGCCGCTCGACTTCTCGGTCGCGGTGTGGGTGGGTTTCATCGCCTGCTTCGGGATGGCGACCGAAACGGGCATCATCATGCTCGTCTACCTGCGCGAAGCCATCGACAAGCGCGGCGGCCTCGAAAACATCAAGTCGCTCGACGAACTGCGAGAGGCTGTCGTCGAGGGTGCCGTTCACCGACTGCGGCCGAAGCTCCTAACCGAAGGCGTGGCGATCATCGCCATCTTCCCGATGGTTTTCGCCACGGGGGTCGGCGCGGAGGTTCTCGCACCGATGGCCCTGCCGGTCTTGGGCGGACTGTTGATCTCCGACGAGGTGGTGGACCTGTTCTTGCCGGTGCGGTTCTTCTGGGTTCGTCGGGCGCGGTGGCTGAAGCTCGAAGCCGAAGGGAAGCTCAACCACCAGCGCGCCGGCGCGTCGGCCGAGCCGACCGAACCCGAACACGAGAGCGCAACCCTCGCCCCGGTCGGCCCGACCGGGACTGCGGGTGTTTCAGACGCCGGGGGCGCGAGCGGCACGGTGCCGCCCGCGACGCCCGGCGGAGTTTCGTAAGTGAGGACGATCCGATGATGCGTTCGATGATCGCGGCACTGGCCGTCGTGGCCGCCGGGCTGTGGGCGTTCGGGGCCGTGGCCTCGGCCGAGGACAAGAAGGAAGTGAAGCTCACCGGCACGCTCGTGTGCGGCAAGTGCGGCCTCAAGATGACCCCGAAGTGCAGCAACGTGCTGCAAGTGAAAGAGGGGGACAAGACGGTGAACTACGTCCTCGACGACAAGGGCAACGGCGAGGACTACCACGAGGGCGTCTGCGGCGACGGCAAGATCGCGGGCGTCGCCGTCACCGGCACCGTCAGCGAGAAGGACGGCAAGAAGTACGTCAAGGCGACGAAGGTAGAGCTGCCCAAGAAGTAGCTGACGCGCCGCGCCCGTTGCCGCCCACACCGGGTGGCACCGGGCCGCCGTCGCCCGAACTCGCGGAGTGTCACTATGGGAGCGCTGACGAGCGGACAGGTGGCGAAGAAGTGCGGCATCGGCGTGGAGACGCTCCGCTTCTACGAGCGCGAGGGCCTGCTCGCCGAGCCGGCGCGAACGGGGTCGAACTACCGGCAGTACCCGGCCGACGCGGTTGATCGCGTCAAGTTCATCCGCCGCGCCCAACTGCTCGGCTTCCAGTTGAAGGACATTAAGGAACTGCTCGCCTTGCGGGACAACCCCGACGCTGGCAGCGGCGAGGTGCGCGCGAAGGCGGTCGCAAAACTGGCCGACATCGACCAGCGGATAAAAGACTTGGGGGCGATGAAGGCCGAACTGACTCGTCTCGTCGCCGCCTGCGACGGGACCGGGCCGGCCACCGACTGCCCGATCATCTGCGCCATCGACGACAACCAGTCGCCGTAAACGTGCCCGTCCGCAGTCGGTCGGGGGAATTCCAACGACACCTGTGTTCGGGCGCAGGTTGCGCGCCTCCGAACCCTCCGTTCGTCGCGGATGCCTCCGTTTCGCGGCCGCTCTGGGCCGAACTTCTCTGTCGGCTTTTCGATTTTTCGCGGTTTGCCCTCTTGACCCTGTACCACGGTACGGGCCGTAGACTGCCCGCGAAGGCGTCGCCCGAAGGAGCAAACCCGTGAACCACGACAACCACGATCACGCACACGGATCGCCGACTACTGTCGAGCTTCCGCGCGCCGGCGCTGCGACCGATCCGGTGTGCGGCATGACGGTAGACCCCACCACGGCCACCGGTTCGACCTCACACGACGGCACGACCTACCACTTTTGCAGCAAACACTGCTTGGCGCAGTTCGAGGCCGACCCCGCGAAGTACACCGCTCCGGCCGTGAAGCCGATCGGAGGCTCGTGCTGCGGCGCGAAGACCGCCCGCCACTCTCAAGCGCCGACTGTGGCGACGGCAGAAGCGCCGAACTACACCTGCCCGATGCACCCGGAGGTGATTCGGGACGGACCCGGCACCTGCCCCAAGTGCGGCATGGCGCTGGAGCCGATGGTGCCACAGGCCGGCGCAGAGGACGACTCGGAGCTGCGCGACATGCGCCGGCGGTTCGTGGCCGCCACCGTGTTGACACTGCCGGTGTTCGTCCTCGCGATGGCCCCGATGATTCCGGGGGTAACGCTCCCCCACTGGTTGTCCAAAGCGAGTAACTGGATCGGGCTGGCGCTCTCCGCGCCGGTCGTGTTCTGGGCCGGTCGGCCGGTGTTCGTGCGTGCGGTCCAAGCCCTCCGGCACCGAACCGCCAACATGTTCAGTTTGATCGCGCTCGGCACCGGCGCGGCGTGGCTCTACA
>JALHNS010000259.1 GCA_022843445.1 Gemmata sp. | reverse complement strand
CGGCGCGCTGCGGCACGGCTGGCAGGAAGCGCAGAGCGCCGCGCACGCCCGCGAGCTGGCCGTTCACGACATCTCCGCGCGCCGCGACGCGGTCGCCGCACGCATCCGCGAGGACTACGCGCTCGAACTGGACGCCGTGCCCGACGCGCCCGACGCGCCCCCGCCGGCCGCCGCGCAATCCGAAATCGACGACCTGAAGCGCAAGCTCGCGCGCCTCGGCAGCGTGAACATGGAAGCGCTCGACGAACTCGCGCGCGTCGAGGGCGAGTTCAACGCGCTGCAAGCCCAGCACGACGACCTGAACGCGGCCCGCGGGTCGCTGCAACAGGTGATCGACGCCATCAACGCGGACAGCCGGCAGTTGTTCACCACCACGCTCGCCGCGGTCCGCGGGTACTTCCAAGAACTGTTCCGCAAGCTGTTCGGCGGCGGTCAGGCCGACATCATCCTCGAAGACCCGACGGACGTGCTCGAGTCCGGCATCGAAATCACGGCGCGCCCGCCGGGCAAGGAACTGCGGGCACTCTCACTGCTCTCCGGCGGCGAGAAGACCCTCACGGCGGTGGCGCTGTTGCTCGCCATCTTCCGCAACAAGCCGTCGCCGTTCTGCATTCTGGACGAAGTGGACGCGGCGCTGGACGAAGCGAACACGCAGCGGCTGGCGAGCGTGCTGCGCGACTTCTTGGACCGCAGCCAGTTCATCGTGATCACACACAAGAAGCGCACGATGGCCGCCGCCGACCGGCTGTGGGGCGTGACGATGCAAGAGAGCGGCGTGAGCCGGCTGCTGCCGATGCGGTTCGAGGACTGGCCCGACGACGCGGACCAGCCCGCGGCGCGCGCGGCGTAAGCGCGAACGGCAGTGCCACGGCGCACGAGCCGTTCGCGCTGACGCCTAACGACGCGCCGCGGTCCCCTGCCATTTTCGCGCGTCACACGCGCCTTCCGCGCGGGTACACTCGGCGGTTCCCCTCCCGGAGGTTCCGCCATGCGGTACGCACTGCTCGCACTCGTCGCGCTCGCTCCTTCGGCGCGCGCCCAAGAACTCAAAGCGAACATCCCCTACGTCGAAAAGGGGCACGAGCGCCAAGTGCTCGACGTCCACTTCCCCGCGGGCGGCAAGAACCTGCCGGTCGTGTTCTGGATTCACGGCGGCGGGTGGCAGGCCGGCGACAAGAAGGACGTACAACTCAAGCCGAAGGTGTTCACCGAGCGCGGGTTCGTGTTCGTCAGCACCAACTACCGGTTGCTCCCCGCGGTCGAAATGGGCGACATCATCCGCGACTGCGCGAAAGCCCTAAAGTGGACGCACGGCCACATCGGCGAGTTCGGGGGCGATCCGAAGCGCGTGTTCGTGATGGGCCACTCCGCCGGGGCGCAACTCGCGGCCATCCTCTGTACCGACGACCGCTACCTGAAAGCCGAAAAGCTCTCCTTCGACATCCTGAAGGGCTGCGTGCCGGTGGACGGCGACACCTACGACGTGCCCGCGATCATCGCGGTCGCTGAGGCGCGGTGGAAGGCGCACGGGTTCGAGTTCGCCAAGTTCGGCCACCGCGAGAAGTTCGGCAACGACCCGGAGAAGCACAAGGATTTCTCGGCCGTCACGCACGTCGCAAAGGGAAAAGGCATCCCGCCGTTCCTGCTGCTGCACGTCGCCGAGCACCCGGACGTGAGCGCGCAGGCGCGCCGCTTCGCGAAGGTGCTGAACGACGCCGCGGTGCCGGTGACGGTGTTCGGCGCGCGCGACACGACGCACGGCCGCATCAACGCCGACCTCGGCAAGCCCGACGACCCCGCGACGAAGATGCTGTTCACGTTCGTGACCGACGCGCTGAAGAAGTGACACAAGAGCGAGCCGCGAAGCGCGAGCGACGGTTCTCGTCTTTGTCTGGTGGCACAGGCTTTCTAGCCTGTGGCCTTTGTGCATTTCAAATCAGCACAGGCTGGAAAGCCTGTGCCGCCGAACCAAGACCGTCGCTCACGCTTCCGCCTCGCGCGGTCACTTCCCCGGCGTGAACGACTTCAGCGGGCGGCCGACTTTCGAGTTCGTGCAGTACCACGTCACGCAGCCAATCTCGGGCGCGTACCACATCGACGAATCGGGGTTGCCCTTCCCGCTCTCGTCGTGGGTCACGCGGATCGCGCGGAACTTCCCCGCGGGCACTTCGATCTCCTCCCAGCCTGTGGTGGTGAGCGTCCGCACCTGCCCGCCCCAATTGGCCTGCCACGAGTTGCCCTCGGCGTGCGGCAACTTGACGGCCCAGCACGCCGGGTCGAGTTTCTTCCCTTCGTAGTGCGTCCACAGAATGCCGCGCTTCGACGCCACAACGGTTTGGCAGTGCTTGCGCGTGCCGTCGTCGGAGACCGTTTCGGTTTCGACCTCGAACCCGCCTTCCACGGGTGTGACCTTCGAGACCTCTTCGACCAAGTCTCTGCCGTTCCAAATGGAAACGTGCCGCGCCCCGACCTTCGTCGGGAACAGCAGCGGTTCGTCCTTCGGCATCAGGTGCTTGGGCACCGGGGCCGCGGACGCGCCGAACGAACCGGCAACCAGCGCCAGCGCGCACACTACCACAGCCGCACGGATCATTTGCGGGCCTCCGGTTTCGCCGGGGTGAACGATTTCAGTTCGCGCCCCTCGGTACCGAGGGTCCACTTCACGCACCCGAGGCCGTGCGCCCAGTAGTAGACGCCCAGCGCCCCCTTCCCGTCGTCGGTCGTGCGCTCCACGCGCAGCGCGCGCACCTTGCCGTAGGGCACGGTCACGTCTTCCCAGCCGACGGTCTTGTAGCGGTACTCGGTGCCGTACGGTTTCGTGACCCACTTGTTGTTGGCGACGTGCGGCACGCGGAGCCAGACGTGCGGTTCGGGGTACTCGTCGCCGTTGTAGCGGATCGTGCCGACGCCCGCGGGGGTCACGAGCATCGTCTGCTCGTACGTCGTGCCGTCGGCGCGCTTGCCCTTCTGCACCACCTTGTAGCCGCCCTCGGTGCGCTCGGCGCTTTCAATGGTGACGCTGTACTCTTGGCCGTTGTGCACGAACACGAACGAATCGCCGGGCCGCACCGCGAAGAACAGCGGTTCCCGCTTCGGGAACAGGTGCTCGGGCACCGGCGCGGCGGTGCCGCGCGCGAGCGCGCCCGCGCACAACACACCCGCGGCGAACACGCAGAAGCGGACCATCGCGCGCTCCGTTCGGTTCAACTCACACTCAGCGACCGGCCGTTGTCTTTCGCGCTCAGGTTCAGCAGGAACGGGGCCGCGCGGCGCGCCCACGCCTCCGGCTTCTGGTACGCGCTCGCGCCGTCGGCCCACGCTTGGCGGAGCATGTCGGTGTCGATCACGCCGGGGTTCAGCGGCACCGCGGCCATGCCCGATGGCAGCTCTTGCGCGAGCGCGAGCGTCAGCCCTTCGATCGCGTACTTGCTCGCGCAATACGGCGCGACCTCCGGTGAAGTGCTGCGCCCCCAACCACTAGACAGATTCACAATCACGCCGCTTTTCCGCGCCACCATGTGCGGCACGAAGGCGCGAATCACGTTGTGAACGCCGATCACGTTTACGCTCACGAGCGCCGCGAATTCGCTCGCGGGCACTTCCCACAGCGGGGCCGGCGTGTTCATCAGCGCCGCGTTGTTCACCAGCAGGTCCGGCGGGCCGTGCGCCGCAAGCGCCTCGCGCGCCCACGCCTCCACTGCGGACGAATCGGTCACATCGACTTGTGCGAACGCGTGCGGCTTCGGAAACTGCTCGCGCAGCGCGCGCACGTGGTCCGCGCCGCGCCCGCACCCGATCACGGTGTGCCCTTGCGAAGCGAACTCCGACACCAGCGCGCGCCCCAGCCCGCGCGTCGCGCCCGTCAGAACGATGACTTTCCCCATGCGTTTAGCGTTGCGGGTTCCGCGCCGCACCGCAAGTGTATTCCGGCGAACCGGCGCGCCGGGCGCGCTGTCGCTCCTTCGCTACCCCGCGGCCGGACGGAGGGCACACATGCGCACGCTCGCGAGCGTTCAGACCGTCAACACTGTGGAAGCGATTCCCAACGCCGACGCGATCGAGAAGATTCGCGTACTCGGCTGGTGGGTGGTCGCAAAGAAGGGCGAGTTCGCGCCCGGGAACAAGATCGTGTATTGCGAAATCGACTCGCTCCTGCCGGAGCGCGCCGAGTTCGAGTTCCTTCGCGCCAGCAGCTTCAAGCCCGCGGCGGGCGAACTGCCGGCCGGGTTCCGCATCAAGACGGTGAAGCTGCGCGGGCAGGTGTCGCAGGGCATCTGCTTCCCGCTGAGCGTGCTGCCCGACGGCGCGCCAACGACCGAAGGCGCGGACGTGACCGACCTGCTCGGCGTGCGCAAGTGGGAACCGCCGGTGCCCGCGAGCCTCGCGGGGCGCGTGAAAGGCGGCTTCCCCGGGTTCCTGCCGAAGACCGACGAGACCCGCGTGCAGGTGCTCGAACCGGTGCTCGCGCGGCACCGCGGGCGCGAGTTCTTCGTCACGGAGAAGCTCGACGGCACCTCGTTCACGGCGTTCTGGCGCGAGGGCGCGTTCGGCGTCTGTAGCCGGAACTTGCAGCTCGACACCACCGACGACACGAGTTCGCTCGTGCGGTTGGCGAAGGCGCTCGACCTCGAAGCGAAACTGCGCGCGTTCGCGGAGCGGCACGGGTACGACGTGGCGATTCAGGGCGAAGTGATCGGGCCGGGCGTGCAGGGGAACAAGTACGCGCTCGCGGCGCTGGAGCTGCGCGCGTTCAACGTGTTCGACGTTTCGGCGCACCGCTACCTGAGCCGCGCGGAGATGCTCAGCGCGGTGTACGAACTCGGCCTGACGCCGGTGCCGGACCTCGGCACGCTGACGCTGGACCACGGCGTAGACGAACTGGTCGCGCTCAGCGAGGGCGTGAGCGGGCTGAACGCGAAGGCGCAGCGCGAGGGCGTCGTGCTTCGGCCGCTGGTGGAAGTGGAAGACGAGTACCTCGGCCGCCTGAGCTTCAAGGCGATCAACCCGAAGTTCCTGCTGAAGTACGACGAGTAGTGACAGCGAGCCACGGGGTTTATGCCCGTGGTGTTGAGCGCGCGAGAAGACCGCGGGGATCAATCCCGTGGCTCACTGTTTCACTCTCCGAACGGGTCCACGCGCGGGCCGGTGCCGAACGCGCGGTGACAGCGGTTGCACGCGTTGCCCACGTTCGCGAGCGCGGCGCGCGCTTGGGCCATCTCCTTCGCGGCCGCGGCCCAGGCGAGTGCGGTCGCGCTGTCGCGCAGGTCCGCGGCGTGCTGCGACCACGCGTCTTGGCTCGCCCTCGCGCGCGGCGGGCGCATCAGCAGCAGGTTCCCGGTTTCCGCGAGCAGCAGCGCCTGCCCGCGAGCGAACGCCCACGCTTCCGCGCCCTGCGGCTTGCCGTTCAGCAACTTCCCGAGCGCGCGCGCGTTCGGTTCGGCCAACCCTTCCATGAGCAGCTTCGTTTCGGCTACCGGTTCGAGCTTCGGCGCGACCCGCGGTTGCGATTGCACCGGGCCGAGCGCGCCCGCGAACAGCAGCGCGGCGAACGCCCACACGCGAATGCGACTCATGGCGCGCCTCACTGTGCGAGGTCCGGGAGTTCCAACTGAATCTGCCCGTCGGCCTCGATCACCGGATAAGTATTCTGGCGCACCTTCGGGTTGTCGGCCCACGCGCCGTCACTCAGGCGGAACCGCCAGTAGTGCCACGGGCAGCTCACGCACCCGTCTTCGACGTAGCCGCCGGCCAAAGACGCGCCTTGGTGCGGGCACATGTCGTCGATGGCGAACAGCGCGCCCTTCGCGCGAAAGATCGCGATGTCGCGCTGGAACAGGTTCACCACGATGCTCCCGCCTTCGGGCAGTTCGTCGCTCTTCGCCACCGTCACGCGCTGGGGCACGGCCGCTCTCCGTAGTGTCTCGCGATCGCTCCACACCTATCTTATACACGCGCCCGCGTTGCCCTTCGTGGCACAGGCTTTCTAGCCTGTGCTCATTGGCATCCGAACGCGGCACAGACTGGAAAGTCTGTGCCACCAAGCAACGGACAGGCGCAGTATGCTCGAAGTCGAAGTGAAATTCCGCGGCGCGGACCGCGCGGCCACCGTCGCGGCGCTCTTGGAGATGGGCGCGCAGCTCGCGGAAGACCGCACCGACGCGGACTTATACTTTCGCGCCCCGGACCGCGACCTGAAGGCCACCGACGAGGCGTTCCGGTTGCGCCGCATCGGCGCGAACAGCGTGCTCACCTACAAAGGCCCGCGGCGCGACACCGAGACGAAGACGCGCACGGAGATCGAAGTGCCGCTCGCGCCGGGTGCTGAGACGGCGGCCGACGCCGAGAAGCTGTTCGCCGCACTCGGCTACACGCCGGTGACGACCGTGCGCAAGAAGCGCCGCGTGTACCGTCTCACCCGCGACGGCTTCGATTGCGAAGCGTGCTTCGACACGGTGGAAGGCGTCGGCGAATTCGTGGAGCTAGAGATCGTCGCGGAGGAAGCGGACTACGAGCGCGCGAAGGCCAGCGTGCTCGCGCTCGCCGCCGAACTCGGCCTCACGCAGCAAGAGCCGCGGTCGTACCTGCGGATGGTGCTGCAAGCACAAGGAGCCGAAGCGTGAGCGCGCTACCGGTCGATACCACCGTCTCGATGCTGCGCATGTCGCTGCGCACCGCGCGCTACGAAAAAGACTACATCGGGTTCGTGCCGACGATGGGCGCGCTGCACGCGGGGCACGCGGCGCTCGTACGCGCGGCGAAGGCGCAGACCGCGTTCGTGGTGGTGTCGGTGTTCGTGAACCCGACGCAGTTCGGGCCGAAGGAAGACTTCGCCAAATACCCGCGCACGCTCGAAGCCGATACGAAGCTGTGCGCCGAAGCCGGTGCGGACCTGATCTTCGCGCCCGCGGTCGAAGAGATGTACCCGCTGATGCCGCCGCTCACCACGGTCGATGTGAGTTCGCTCGGCGACCACCTGTGCGGGGCGAGCCGACCGGGGCACTTTCGCGGCGTGTGTACCGTCGTGCTGAAGTTGCTGAACATCGTGCAGCCGTCGTTCGCGTTCTTCGGGTCGAAGGACTATCAACAAGCGGCCATCATCCGCCGCATGGTGCGCGACCTGAACGTGAACGTGGGCATCGAAGTGGTGCCGACCGTGCGCGAACCGGACGGCCTCGCGCTGAGTTCCCGCAACCGCTACTTGAGCGCCAGCGAGCGCGCGGTCGCACCGGGCATCTACGCGGCACTGCAAGCGACCCGCGCCCGCGCCGCGACGGTTCGCGCCGTACCGGCGCTGGAAGCGGAACTGCGCGCCGCGCTGAGCGCGATTCCCGGCGCGCGTGTGGATTACGCGAGCGTCGTGGACGCCGACACCCTGCAACCCCTTGCGGAACTGGACCGGCCCGCGGTCGCGGCGGTCGCGGTGTTCCTCGGCACCACGCGCCTGATCGACAACGTCGCGCTACCGTGAGCGCGAGCGCACGGAACTGCTGGAACCGGGCCCCGCCACCGGTTCCGCCGCCCCGCTCCGCGGCCGGCACAACCGCTACGTTCGCTTCATTCGCGCAACTCTTTCCAACCCGCGTCCATTCCCAACGCGCGCCGCGGCGCTTACCCTAGCATCGTCGCGCCCTTCAGCGGAGACTCACGATGCCGTCCCCCGGCGACGAAGTCGACCAAACGCAAGTGCCCCGAACCGATAGCGCCGCGCCGTCGCAAGCCGCGACCGGCGACGCCACCGTCGGCCCGGTGCCGGTGCCCGGCGCGGAGGAGACGCTCGCGCACCCGTCGGCGTTCGACCCGGACCTCGGCGCGACCCTCGCGCCCATCGACCTCGAACCGGGGCGCGCCGAACCGACCATCGTGCCCGGCGGAACCGTCGCCTCCGGTGCCCCGCGCACCATCATCGAAGTGCCCGGCGCTCCGCCCACCGTCGTCGGAACGCCGGCGGGCCACACATCGGCCACCGACGCGACGCTCGGCCACGACAGCGCCCCGTCGGCCGACGGCGCGACGATGCCCGCGCTGCCCGCGAGTTTCGCCGCCGTCCGCGCGGTGCTGCCGCGCGGCGATTCGCCCTCGGAAACCGGCACCATGGTGGGCCGGTTCGCGCTCCGCGACCTGCACGCCACCGGCGGGTTGGGCGAAGTGTTCACCGCGCGCGACACCGAACTGAACCGCGAAGTGGCCGTGAAGCGGATCAAGTCGCGGTGGGCCGACGACCCCGGCAGCCGGCACCGGTTCCTCACCGAAGCCGAACTCACCGCGCGGTTGGACCACCCCGGCGTGGTGCCGGTGTTCGGCCTCGTGAACGACAGTCGCGGCCGGCCGTGCTACGCCATGCGGTTCATCCGCGGCGAAACGCTCAAGGACGAAATCGACCGCTACCACGCCCCCGCGAAGCCGGGCACCGAGGGCGCGGTTCCCAAGACGGTCGCGTTCCGCCAACTGCTCGCGCGGTTCATCGCCACCTGTCAGGCCATCGCCTACGCGCACTCGCGGAACATCATTCACCGCGACATCAAGCCCGCGAACATCATGGTGGGCACGTTCGGCGAAACGCTGGTGGTGGACTGGGGGCTGGCGAAATCGCTGACCGACGCCCCGGACCCGGAGCGCTTGGCCCGCGCGGCGGGCGAAGCCGGCGGGCTGCGGCACGACGCGGACGCGACCGAGATTCCCACGCACGCGACGATGGCCGGCACCGCCGTGGGCACGCCCGCGTACATGGCCCCGGAGCAGGCGAACGGCGACGTGGCGAACGTCGGCCCGCGGTCCGACATCTACGCGCTCGGCGCGACGCTCTATGTGATTCTCACGGGCGTGCCGCCGATCAACGGGAAGACGACCGGCGACGTGCTGGAGAAGGCGCGCCGCGGCGAGTTCCCGCCCGCCATTCAGGTGAACCCGGACTGCCCGAAACCGCTCGACGCGGTGTGCCGCAAGGCGACCGCGCTGCGCCCCGAAGACCGCTACGCGACCGCGCTGGAACTGGCCGCGGACGTGGAGCGGTGGCTCTCGGACGAACCGGTTTCGTGCTACCAGTACCCGCTCTTGGCGCGGCTCGCGCGGTGGGCGCGGCGGCACCCGGCGCGCGTGGCCGCCGGTGCGTCGCTGCTCCTCGCGGGAGCGCTCGCGGCCGGCGGCATCGCGCTCGCCGTGAACGAGGGCCGCAAGAGCACGCAGGCCGCCCTCGACAAAGTAACGGCGGCGGAAAAGGAGACCGCCGCGGAGCGCGACCGCGTGATCGAAGAGCAGAAGAAGACCCGCGAAGCGCTCGCCCGCGTGACCGAGGAGCAGAAGAAGACCGACGAGCAGCGCAAGATCGCGCTGACCCTGCGCGACGTGGCCGCGGCGCGCTACGAGGGCGCGGTGGGCGCGTACAACACGCTCGTCGCGGACATCGACAAGAAGCTAAAGGACCGCGGCGGCATGCAGGACGTGCGCAAGAAACTGCTGCTCGACGCGACCGCGGGGCTGGACAAACTGATCGCCGGCGGGGGCGGCGCGAAGGGCGGCGCGGACCGCACGCTGGTCGCGGCGCACCGGCAGATGGGCGAAGTGTACCAACTGATCGGCGACACCGCGAAGGCCGGTGCGAGCTTCGCGCGCGCGGTCGAGATCGCCGACCAAGCGCGAAAGGTGGCGCTGCCGGGCGACGCGCGCGCGGCCGCCCGCGACTACGCGAAAGCGCTGGAAAAGCAGGCCACCAACTTCGCCCGCGCCGGCGACACGCGGGCCGCGCTCGCCAAACTGGAGGAGGCCGTGGAGGTGCTCCAGAAGCTCGCGGCCGACAAGACCGACGCCCAAGCCCAACAGGACCTCGCGGAAGCGCAAAAGGAGCGCGCGCGGGTGCTGATGGAACAGGGCAAGACCTCGCGCGCGCTCGACGACGTGCGCGACGCGGGCCGCGAGCTGGCGGCGCTGGCCGCGGCGGCCCCCGACGACCTCGACCGCGCGCGCGTACA
>JALHNS010000258.1 GCA_022843445.1 Gemmata sp. | reverse complement strand
GGCGCTCACCGGCGCGTCCGCGGCCCGCGCGCTGGGCCACCTCGTGCCCGGCGACGCGCGCAACTGGGCGCGGCTGACCGCGTGGCTCGCCGACCAAACCCGCGAGTACCCCCGCCACCCCCGCGCGCCGCATGCCGCCTAAAGAGGGCGAACCGTGAACCACTTCGACCAAGCCAGTCGGTTTCTGGCGAAGCTCGATGCGCTCGCGTTTCTCTCGTGGGCCGTGAGCGCGCCGAGTGGCGCGCTCACGTTTCGGGAATGGCTGGACACCCGCGCAGTCCCGTTCCCCGGCGCGACCGATCGCGCCTCCGACACGGTGGCGTGGCTCGAACGCACCGACCGCCACGGCGAACCGTGGGCCGTGGCGGTGGAGTTTCAGTCCCAGCCCGATGCCACGATGTTTGGGCGCCTCCTCGGCTACTTGTCCGGGCTGTGGCTCGCGTGCAAACCGGACGCGGAGCGCGGGAGCCGCTTCCACCTTGGCGCGGTCGTTGTTAACCTGACCGGTAGCGGCAGCACCGCGCGCGACATGGATTGGCCCGCGGTCGGGCTGCGCACGCAACTCCTCGTTGTGGAGCGCAATCTCGCAACCGAACCCGCGGCCGGTCTGCTCGATGCGATCGAAACTGGAGCGTGCGGCCGGGCGCTGTTGCCGTGGGTTCCGCTCATGTCCGGCGGCGGAACGGCCGACACCGTTCAACGGTGGAAGGCGCTCGCGAGCGCCGAACCGAACCGCCGGCGGCGCGGCGAGTACGGCGGGTTGGCTCGCGTGTTCGCCGAAAAGGGGAAGTGTCGCGAACTGTGGGACAAGGAACTGGAGGGCTGGAACGTGGAAGAATCCGCTGTCGTGAACGAGTGGATCGCGAAAGGCGAGGCCCGCGGCGAGGCCCGCGGCGAGGCCCGCGGCGAGGCCCGCGGCGAGGCCCGCAAAGCGCGGGCGCTTGTGCTCGCGCTCGGCGGGAAGAAGTTCGGGCCGGCTCCCGCGAACGTAGAAGCCGCTCTCCGCGCCATCGAATCCGGTGACCGGCTCACCGCGATCGCCAACAGGCTGTTCGACGCGATCAGTTGGGACGACCTACTCGCCACGCCCTGAGTGCCCGAAGTGCGCTTCCACCGCGTCGGCTCCCACGAGCGGTTCGCGACAGGTGAAGTTCGCGCACACGTACACCGTCGGCTTGCCGTCGACGGGCACCTTTCCGTTCAGCAACTGGGCCAGTTCCGCGGGCGCGCCGGCGGTGGAAGCCAGCACGCGGCGCGGCAGGAACTTCGCGCGCACTGCGTCGATCACGCGCTCCGTTTCGCGCCGGTCGTTGGTGCCGGCGATCACGATCTGCTGCACCGGTCCCAAGTGGAAGTCGAGCGCCGCGAGCATCTGCCCGCTCGCGGCCGGGTGGGCGGTCATCGTGTCGCGCGCCGCGCGCAGCGCGCGCTCGGCGACTTCCGCGAAGTCGCGCCGCCCGGTCAGCGCCGCGAGCCGCAGCAGCACCGTGACCGCGACCGCGCTGCCGCTCGGCGTGGAACCGTCGTGTAGGTCTTTCGTCCGCGCGATCAGCGGCTCGTGGTCGCTTGCGGTGAAGAAGAAGCCACCATTTTCGGGGTCGCCGAACAGCTTCAGCATCGTCTCGGTGAGTTCGATGGCCGTTCGCAGCCACTTCGCGTCGAAGGTGGATTCGTACAGCGTGACGAGCGCGTCCGCGAGGCAGGCGTAGTCTTCGAGGTAGCCGGGCAGCTTCGCGGGTTGGCCCTCACCGGCGGTGCGGAACAGTCGGCCGTCTGGCCCGCGCAGCTTCGTCAGCACCGCGTCGGCCGCGAGCGCCGCGACCTTTGTGTCTTCGCCGTCCGTCACCGCGCCGAACTGCGCGAACGCGGAGATCATCAGCGCGTTCCACGCGGTGAGGAACTTCTCGTCGCGGCCCGGGCGCACGCGCTTCTCTCGCGCCTCGTACAGCTTGTTGCGCACCGCCACGAGCCGCGTTCGGAACGCTTCCACACTCAAGCCTGCGGCTTTGGCTTCGTCTTCGTCCGAGAGCGCGCGACTGAGAATGTTGCGGCCCTCGAAGTTGCCCGCGCGGGTCGCGCCCCACACTTTGCCCGCGAACTCCGCGTCTTCCGTGCCCAGCACGTTGAGCAGTTCCGCGGCGCTCCAGACGTAGAACTTGCCCTCTTCGCCCTCGCTGTCCGCGTCTTGCGTGCTGAAGAACGCGCGCTCGGCGCTCCACATCTCGCGGATCACATAATCGAGCGTGTCGCGGGCCACTAGCCACAAGAATGGGTCGGCGGTGCGCTGGTACGCTTCCACGCACGCGCTCGTGAGCAGCGCGTTGTCGTACAGCATTTTCTCGAAGTGCGGGACGAGCCACCGCGCGTCGGTGCTGTAGCGCGCGAAGCCGCCGCCGAGCTGGTCGAAGATGCCGCCGCGGGCCATTTGGGTGAGCGTGTGCTTCACCATCTCAACGGCACCGGCATCATTGAACCGGTCGGCGAGGCGCAGGAGCAACCGCAGTTCGAGCGCGTGCGGGAACTTCGGGGCGGTGCCGAACCCGCCGTGCGTCGCGTCGAACGCCTCGCGCAGCACGGTCAGCGCGCCGAACAGCGGTTCCGCTGACACCGGGCTGTTACTCGAAGTCGCGGCGCTCAGTTCGCGCAACTTCGCGGTCACGTTTTGGCCCACTTCGAGCGCCTGCTCGCGCCGGTGCGTCCACGCCTCGTGGATCGCGACGAGCAGTTTGTTGAAGCTCGGCCGGTGCGGGGCGTAGCGGTCGTCCGGCGGGAAGTAGGTGCCGGCGTAGAACGGCGTGCCGTCCGGTGTGAGGAACGCGCTGAGCGGCCACCCGCCGCCCTCGTCGTTCATCACCTGAAGCGCGGTCATGTAGATCGCGTCCAAGTCCGGGCGCTCTTCGCGGTCCACCTTCACACTGACGAAGTGCGCGTTCAGCAGAGCGGCCGTCGCTTCGCTCTCGAAGCTCTCGCGCTCCATGACGTGGCACCAGTGGCACGCACTGTAGCCGATGCTGAGGAAGATCGGGCGGTTCAGTTCTTTCGCGCGGGCGAGCGCTTCCGGGCCCCACGGGAACCAGTCCACCGGGTTGTTCGCGTGCTGCTTCAGGTACAGGCTCGTTTCGGTCGCGAGTCGGTTCGGCATGACGGCCTCGGGGTGCGCGCGGCGATATGATTTTACGGAGGCCGCGTTCGCCCGCACTCGAACGAGTGAGTTCCACAATGATCGCGATTTGTGCCGCGCTGGTGTTCGCGTGCGCCGCCGACCCGGAGCCGAAGCCGCTGGCCCGCGCGCACGCGCACAACGATTACGAACACCCGCGGCCACTGCTCGACGCGCTCGCGTACGGGTTCTGCAACGTCGAAGCCGACATTTGGCTCGTGAAGGGCGAACTGCTCGTCGGGCACACGCCTTTACAGTTGCGCAACGACCGCACGCTGCAAAAGCTCTACCTCGATCCGCTCCGCGAACGCGCGAAGGCGAACGGTGGTGCCGTCTTCAAGAACGGGCCGGCGTTTCACCTGATGATCGACATCAAGACCGAAGCTGTTGAAACCTACGCGGCGCTCGCGAAGGTACTCGAAGGCTATTCGGACATCCTCACCGTGACGCGCGACGGGAAAGCGGAATCGAAGGCTGTTACCGTGGTGCTGAGCGGCAACCGCGACCGCAAGGCGCTCGAAGTCGCGAAGGTGCGGTACGCGGCGCTCGACGGTCGGCTCCCGGACCTGAACGGCGACGCGCCGGCGCACCTGATTCCGTGGGTGAGCGACAACTGGAAACTGCACTTCAAGTGGGACGGCACCGGGGCGCTCCCGGACGCGGAGCGGACGAAGCTCCGCGACCTCGTGGCAAAGGCGCACAAGCAGGGCCGCAAGATTCGCTTCTGGGGCGCGCCGGACACCGAAGCGGTGTGGAAGGAGTTCCAAGCCGCGGGCGTCGATTTGCTGAACACCGACAAGTTGAAGGAACTGGAAACGTTCCTGCGCGCCGCGGAGAAGTAGCGTTCGCGGTTCGCCGCGCGGTATCATGGACGGACCATGTCGCACCGCGCGTTTTCCGACGACGACCGGGCGTTCATCCGGGCCATCCTCACGAACCCCGCGGAAGTGTCCGGGTGGCTCGTGTACGCCGATTGGCTCGATGAGCACGAGCAACCCGAGCGCGCCGAGTTCCTGCGCCTCCAAGTGGAGCGCAGCCAACTGCCGGACGACGAGCGCACCAACACGTCGCTCGTGGCCGTAGTCTTCGGCAACATGCTGCGCAACCAAGTGCCGCCGGACGACGAGCGCCGCAAGGCCATCGACGCGCGCATGAGCGAGTTGCGCGAGTTGGTGCACCGCGGGTGGGCAGCGGTGTTCGACCGGCCCATGATCGAGAACTGCGACGAGCACTTTGCGTTCGAGTGCCCGCTGAAGTGGGAGAACCTGCAACTCACCGCGAACCACAAAGTGCGCCACTGCGACGCGTGCGACAAAGACGTGTATTACTGCAACACTGTGGACGAAGCCCGCACTCACGCGAGCGAGGGCCAGTGCGTCACGGTCCCACTTGGTGTGCTGCGGTACCCCGGTGATCTCGACCCGTTCGCCCACGTCACCGGCATGATGACACCAACTCCCGCGTGGGTGTACGAGCGGTTGGAACGCGGCGAACCGCTGTTCCCGCCGCCTGATGAAACCGAGCCGTGGTTGCAAGAATTGCTCCCCGAACCCGAACCGTCGCCCGCGCCGCGGCGCCCGTGGTGGAAGTTCTGGTGATCTCTTTGCGGGGGTTGTTCACATGGCACTCTCCACCGCGCACCCGGAAGACCGGGCGTTCGTTCGCGCCATTCTGATGAACCCCGCGGAACTCACTGCGTGGCTCGTGTACGCCGATTGGCTGGACGAACACGAGCAACCCGAACGCGCCGAGTTTCTGCGGTTGCAGGTGAAACGCTCCGCACCGGACGTGACGCAAACCGACCGCTTCGGGATCATCGCCCGCGTCGAGGAACTGCGCGCCGCAATCGACCCCGATTGGCTCGCGCTCTTCGACCGGGTGAGGATCGAAGGGTGCGATCCGCGGTTCGCGTTCCAGTGCCCGAAACAGTGGGAACAGTTGAGCGGCACCGACGACCCGAACGTGCGCTTCTGTAAAGCGTGCAGCGAGAATGTGTACCACTGCCAGTCACTGCCGGAAGCCCGAGCGCACGCGCGCGAGGGGCACTGCGTGGCCGTCGCGGAGGGCCTTGATCGGTACGACGACGATTTGCGCCGCGAAGTACCGGCGACCGGCTTGATTCGGACGTTGGGAATACTCATCTACGAACCCGAACCGCCGCCCAAGCCGCGGCGTCCGTGGTGGAAGTTCTGGTAGTCCGGGAGCGCGCCGTGTTCGACGCTTCAATCACCGCCGAAGACTGGGCGTTCATTCGGGCCATGCTCGACGTGCCCGAAGACCGCAACACGTGGCTCGTGTACGCCGACTGGCTCGACGACCGCGGCGACCCGCGCGCGGAGTTCCTGCGCCTCATGGTGCAACTGCGCGACCTCGCGCCGGACGACCCCGCGCGCATCCCGATTGAAGTGCGCCTCATCGAACTGCGGTACGAACTGGACCCGCGCTGGCTGATGGTGTTTCTCCCGGCCCCGGTCGGGAACTGCGGCGGTTCGCGGTGCGAGCGCAGTTGGTTCGACATGCGTGCCACCGATTTGCCGGACGTGCGCCTGTGCCCGGCGTGCAAGCACGCGGTCCACTACTGCCACACCATCGAAGAGGCGCGCGCGTTCGCGTCGTGCGGCGCGCGCGTCGCCCTCACGAACCGCGTACCGCTGGAGGTGGTCCACGAGGAACCGATCTTCCGCTTCAGCTACGCCGAAGAGGACCCGTCAAACACCGCCTACGCTTCGAGTGACGCGCTTCCCGACTCTTGACTCGATTTGTTCGTGCGTATACTATTTATTTGCCACGTACTTCGCACGTCGGCGGAGGGGTTTTCGTTCCCACGCGCGAACGCGGAACCGGCCGCGAAGGGCTCACGAACAGTGTGAGGGGTATCGCGCGCGAGGGGTTGGTCAACTCGGTGCGAGGACGTGAGAAGTACTCTGATTTCCAGTGTTTTCACCGAGTTGGCCAGTTGGCCAACTCGGTCGGCCAACTCTGGCTCTCGCCCCGAGTTGGCCACCTTCGGTTGCGCCCCTTCGCCGGTCCGCGGCGCTTGCCCAAGCGTCACAACCGGCAAGTCCGCCACTCGCCTCGCGCCGATTCGGTTCGGTTCGGGTGAAGTCGCGCTCGGGCGACGCGCGGGCGAACTAGAATCGGAAGTCAGGATGGTAGCGCCTTCGCGGGCTGTTGGGAGGGTCGAACCGTGCGCCGAACACTACTGCTGCTTGCTTCCGTGGCGATTCTCGGTTCGGCCGGGTGCCGCCACCGGTGCAACCGCCTCTTCGACCGTAACGACGACCGCCGCGCGCTGACGCCCGTGCCGCCGCCGCCGCAGGGCGGGTTGCTCCTGCCGCCCACGACGCTCCCCACCGCCCCAGCGCCGTCGGTGCAACCGGGGCCGAGCGGGTTCCCGCCGCCCCCGCCGGCGAACTTAGCGCCGAAGCCCGGCGGGCCGGAGGTGCTGTATCCCGATCCGATCCCGAGCGGTGCGCCGAAGCCGAGCACGTCCGGCCTCCTCGGCGCGCCGGTGAAGCCGCAGACCGCGGAACCGCCGAAAGCGACCGCGAGCCTGCCCGGTTACACGAGGGTGAAAGAGGGACTGTTCGCGGGCAACAAGCCGGCCCTCGACGGCTTTGAAGCGCTGAAGGCGAACGGGTTCCGCACGGTCGTGTTCCTGCACGGCCCCGGGGCCGACCCCGCCGCGGTGCGCGACGCCGCGAGCACCCGCGGGCTGAACTGCGTCGCCATCGAAACGACGCCCGAAGCGCTCGCGGACGCCGCGAAAGAGTTCGACCGCGTGGCGAACGATCGGAACGCGCGCCCGGTGTACGTGTTCGCGGACGCGCCGGAGCGCGCCGGCGCGGTGTGGTACCTGCACTTCCGCACCGCGGACGCGGTGGGCGACGACGTGGCCCGCCTCCGCGCGAAGCCGCTGGGCTACGGCGGCACGAGCGACGAAGCGAAGGCGTTCGCCCTTGCCGTGCAGCGCGTGCTCGAAACGCGCTAAACGTCCTCAGCGTTGGTCCAACACTGACGAGCCGCGAACGCGAGTGAGCGGCTGTGTTCGTGTGTGGTCGCCTTGCTCGCTTTGCCACTCACTCGCGTTCGCGGCTCGTCTCAACACACGAAACAAATCCACGTGCCGCGGGTGCCGCGCGGATTTCCGGCTTGCCGGGTGGCCGCGGACCGCTACATTGCATATTTCCAGTATCAGTGTTGAACTACGTCGTTTCGTAACTGATTGGCAGGAGTGCGACGCGGCGAGGGGAGCGGAGACGGACGATGTCCATCACGAAGGAAGAGAAGTCCGAACTCATCACGCAGTTCCGCCGGGCCGAAGCCGATACCGGCTCGCCCGAGGTGCAGATTGCGCTTCTCACCAAGCGCATCAACTCCCTCACCGAACACATGCGGGCACACAAGAAGGACTTCTCCAGCCGCCGCGGGCTGCTGAAGCTGGTCAGCCAGCGCGCCGACCTGCTCAAGTACCTGCGCCAAACCGACCGCGACCGCTATCTGGTCGTCATCGGCAAGCTCGGCCTGCGGAAGTAACCGCCCTCTCGCAGAGAGTGGTCCGCTCGCTCGGCGAGCGGTTGCGCCGCGCCGAGGTGCTTCCGGGGCGAACCCCGAAGTTTCCCGCGCCGCACGGTGCCGCTCGCGGAGCGAGCGGACCACTCTGATGCCCTCGCGCCGCACGCGCTCCTGCCGGCACAACGGAAAGGGTAACATCCGTGCCGGTCCAACCCGCTCGCGTCGAATGCGAATTCGGCGGCCGTACGCTCGTTCTCGAAACCGGGAAGCTCGCCAAACAGGCCCACGGGGCCGTGCTCGTCACCTACGGCGAAACTTCCGTCCTCTGTGCCGCCGTCGCCGGCAACCCGATCCCGGGGCGCGACTTCTTCCCCCTCCAAGTGGAGTACCGCGAGCGCACCTACGCCGCGGGCAAGTTCCCCGGCGGCTTCATTAAGCGCGAGACGCGCCCCAGCACGAAGGAAACGCTCACCTCGCGCATCATCGACCGCCCCTCGCGCCCGCTCTTCCCGCCCGACTACTACAACGAAGTCCAAATCCACGCCACGGTCCTGTCGGCCGACAAGGACAACGACCCGGACATCCTCGCGCTCATCGGCACCAGCGCCGCGCTGCACATCGCCGACATCCCGTTCCTGAAGCCCTACGGCGGCGTCCGCATCGGCCGCCTTGAGGGCAAGTTGGTCGTGCAACCCACGCACACCCAAATGGAAGAGAGCGACCTCGACCTCGTGGTCGCCGCCACGAAGGACGCGGTGTGCATGATCGAGGGGTTCGCCCGCGAGATCCCCGAACCGGAGATGGGCGACGCGATCATGGAGGCGCACCGGCAGTGCGGTATCGTGATCGACGCCATCGAGCGCCTGCGCACCGCGGCCGGCCTCGGCGCGAAGGAACTGCCCCCCGCGGCCGGGCCGAACGAACTGGCCGAAGAGATTTACCAGAAGCACGGCACCGAGTACCGCGCGAAGTACCTCACGCCGGGCAAGAAGGCCCGCAACGCGGCGCTCGACGAGTTCAAAGAGGCGATCAAGAAGGAGTACCTGCCGGAGGGCGAAGCGAACCCGAAGTACACGCCGGCCCAAGTGAGCGCCGCGCTCGGTGTGCTCCGCGAGCGCGTGTTCCGCGAGATCACGCTCACCGGCACGCGCATCGACGGCCGCGGCACCAAGGACATTCGCCCCCTCGCGTGCGAAGTGGGCGTCCTGCCCCGGACGCACGGCACGGCCCTGTTCCAACGCGGTGAAACGCAAGCGCTCGTGATCGCCACGCTCGGCACCGTCGCCGACGAGCAGAAGGTGGACGGCCTGCAAGACGAGTACGCGAAGAAGTTCTTCCTCGACTACAACTTCCCGCCGTACTCGGTGGGCGAGTGCAAGCCGATCCGCGCGCCGGGCCGCCGCGAAATCGGCCACGGGATGCTCGCCGAGCGCTCGCTGAAGGCCGTGATGCCGCCCCCCACGCGGTTCCCCTACACCGTGCGGCTCGTGTCGGAAATCCTCGAGTCCAACGGCTCGTCCAGCATGGCGAGCGTGTGCGGCGGCACGCTGGCGCTCATGGACGCGGGCGTGCCCATCAAGCGCCCGGTCGCGGGCATCTCGGTCGGCCTCGTCTCGGAGAAGGACAAGTTCGTCCTCATCTCCGACATTCAGGGCGACGAGGACCACTACGGCGACATGGACTTCAAGGTGGCCGGCACGCAAAAGGGCGTGTGCGGCATCCAGTTGGACATCAAGTTGGACGGCATCACTGAAGAGATCGTGCGCGGGGCGCTCGAACAGGCCCGCGAGGCGCGGTTGCACATCCTCAAGACGATGCTCGCCGCGCTGCCCGCGCCGCGCAAGGAGATCAGCCGGACCGCGCCGCGGCTCATTCAGTTGAAGATCAACCCGGAGTTCATCGGGAAGCTCATCGGCCCCGGCGGAAAGACCATTCGCGCGATCCAAGAGGACACCGGCGCGAAGATCGAAGTCGAAGACGACGGCACGGTATCGATCGCGTCCGCGGACGCCGACAGCGTCGACAAGGCCCGCCGCATCGTCGAAGGGCTGACGGCCGAAGTGAAGGTCGGCACCGTGTACGACGGGAAGGTCGTCTCGCTGAAAGAGTTCGGCGCGTTCGTGGAACTGGTGCCCGGCCGCGACGGGCTGTGCCACGTTTCCGAACTGGACGTGGGCTTCGTGAAGCGCCCGGAAGAAGTGGTGCAAGTGGGCGACCGGATTCAAGTGAAGGTGATCGGGATCGACGATTCCGGCCGCGTGAAGTTGTCGCGCAAGGCCCTGCTGGCCCCGCAAGAGGGTGACGGCGGCAACGGTGGCAACGGCGGTGGCGGCGACGACCGCGGCGAGCGCCGCGGCGGTGGCGGCGA
>JALHNS010000257.1 GCA_022843445.1 Gemmata sp. | reverse complement strand
CACGGGTTCAGCGCGAAGAAGGCGACGGTGGCGTAGCCCAGCGGGTCGCGCCCGGCGTCGCCCGCGGCGCTCGCGGGGTCCAGCAGCGCCGCCGCGCGCCGGATCACCAGCAGCAGCAGCACGCACACGCCCGCGTGCAGCACCAGCCCGAGGCCCTGATAGAGGGGCAGGCGCCCGTCGAACAGCACCTTCTCGGTCGCGAGCAGCGCGAACAGCACCGGGCGGAACAGGTCCGTGTCTCCGGGGACGGTGAGCCGCGTGCGGTTGTACGAGTACGACCCGGCAACCGCTTCGGCGACCGTGTTCAGTTCGGCCGTGTCGGTGAGGAAGCACCACTGGTCGGCGCGCGGCGGGTGGTTCAGCGCCGGCCGGTACGCGATCCCGACGAACGCGAACAGGACCGCGAAAAAGACAAGGTCGGCGACCGCCCGCCGCCCGGCCGGCGTGCCCCGCCACTCCCGCACCCGCTGCACCCACGCGCGCATAGACGTCCGCCCTCGATGTGGTACGAAAAGGTCGCCCCGCTCAGCGCCACAGGAAGAAGTCGCGGAGGAACTGGAAGTAGTAGGCCGCGCCCCACTTCAGCACCTGCAACTTGCGGGTGCCGCCGACGCGGGCCGGTTCGTCGCCCGGGATCTCGCACACCTTCAGCTTGCGCCGCGCCGCGCGGGCCGAGAGCAGCGGTTCCCAGCTCACCCGCGTGCGGAACAGCCACTCGGGCGTGCGGTACCAGCGGTCGTCGCCCAGCTCCAATTCGTGCACCAGCCGCGTGCGGTACGCGCGGTAGATGACCATCGCGTCGGTGTAGCGGCCGCCGTGCAGCAGGTTCACCGTGCGCGTGAAGAGCCAGTTGCCGAAGGCCGTGATCCAATCGTCGTCGGCGCTGCGCGCCGGCGGCTTGTACCGCGACGCGATCACCATGTCGTAGCCCTCGTCCATTTTCGCCACGAGGTCCGGGAGCAGTTCGGGCACGCTGTTGCCGTCCGGACTGAACGTGAGGATCACGTCGCCGCGCACCAGCGGCAGCACCTCGCGGTACGCGAACCGGATGCCCGGTTCGGTTTGCACGTGAACCTCGTACCCCTGCTCGCGCGCGTACTCGACGGTGCCGTCGGTCGAGCCGCCGTCCAGCACGATGATCTGATCCACCCACCCGCGGCGCACCCGCGGCATGATCTCGCGCATGCCCATGATCTCGTTCAGCGTGGGCACGACGAGCGAAACGGTGCAGGTGCGGGTGACCGGCGCGACCGCGGCGGGCGGGGCGAGTTCCAGCGTCGGCGTCATCGCGTGTGTTCCCGATGCAAGGGAACGGTGGTAGCCGGCGAGCTATAGGGGTGTTCGCGCGAAGCGGTCAACCGCAACCCGCGGCCCGCGGAAAAGTGGGCTTGAATCGCGCGCGCCGCGGGCCGTACACTTCCCGCCTTCACTCACTTGCGCCGCACCCGGAGGCTCACGGACGATGCCCCAGCGCGTACTCGTTACCGGCGGACTCGGCTACCTCGGCAGCATCGCGTGCGAGCACCTGCTCGCCGCCGGGTACGAGGTCACCGCACTCGACAACCTCATGTACGGTGCCGGTCAGGGCGTGTATCACCTCTGCGCGCACCCGAACTTCGACTTCGTGCGCGCCGACGTGCGCGACGAAGCCGCCATGCGCAAGGCGCTGAAAAGCGCCGACGCGGTGCTGCACCTCGCGGCCGTTGTGGGTGCCTCCGCGTGCGACCGCGACCCGACCGCGGCGCGCACCATCAACTTCGACGCGGTGAAGCTGCTGAACAAGCTCCGCAGCCCGCAGCAGACGGTGATCTACCCCAACACGAACAGCGGGTACGGCGCGACCACCGGGGCGAGCTACTGCACCGAAGAGACGCCGCTCGAACCGATCTCGCTCTACGGCCGTACCAAGTGCGAAGCGGAACTGCACCTGCTCGCCAGCCCGAACGCGGTCACGTTCCGGCTCGCTACGGTGTTCGGCATGTCGCCGCGCATGCGCCTCGACCTGCTCGTAAACCACTTCGTGTACGCGGCCCTCAAAGACCGCTACTTGGTGCTGTTCGAGAAGGACTTCAAGCGCAACTTCGTGCACGTGCGCGACGTGGCGGACGCGTTCACGTACGCGCTGCAGAACTCCGAGCGGCTCGCGGGCCGGCCGTACAACCTCGGCCTCGACAGCGCGAACCTCTCGAAGGAAGAACTCGCGCTCGCGGTGAAGAAGCACGTTCCGAACTTCTACATCCACTTCGCGCCGATCGGCGAAGACCCGGACAAGCGGAACTACATCGTCTCGAGCGCGCGGCTGTCCGAAGCCGGATTCACGGCGCGCCGGACGCTCGACGACGGCATCCGCGAGTTGCTGAAGGGCTACCGCATGGAAGCCCGGCCGCCGTTCAAGAACGTGGCCTGATCGCGAGGGACCGCCGATGCGCGACCGTGCGAAACAGCGCCGCCGCGGCAACCCGTGCGCCGGGTTGCTGCACCTGCTGAACCGCCGCTACCACGAACAGTTCGTGCGCGCCGAGCTGCTCCAGAACGAACTGGACGGCCGGCGCAACTCGAAGTTCGCGCGGGTCGCGGACTGGCTGCGCCGCGCGTTCCGCGCGCTCGTGCCGCACCCGGCCGAAGCGCCGAAGGTGCTACTCGCGAAGGCCGAACCGTACCGCGCGCCGCGGTTCGCGGTGCCACCGAACGCGCGCGTCAGCATCGTGATTCCCTTCCGCGACCAGCCCGCGCTGCTCGCGAACTGCTTGCGCAGCCTGAAGCGCAGCACGTTCCGCAACGTGGAATTGGTGTTGGTGGACAACGGCAGCGAAGACCCGCGCACCGGGCGCGTCGTCGCGCGGGCGAGCGCCGCGTTCGCCCTGCGCCTCGTGTCGCGGCCGGAAGCGTTCAACTTCTCGCGCCTCTGCAACGCCGGTGCCGCTGCCGCGACCGGCGATCACCTGTTGTTCCTGAACAACGATACCGAGGTGCTGTCGCGCCGCTGGCTCGAGCGCATGCTGAGCCTCTGCGCCGATCCCAGTGTCGGCGCGGTGGGCGCGACACTGCTCTACCCGGACCGCACCATCCAACACGCCGGGATGCTCCCGCGAAGCGACGGCCTTTGGGTTCACCCGTATCGCGGCGAACCGTCGAACGCGCCGGGCGAGAACGGCGAACTGCGCGAAGTGCGCAGCGTACCGGCGGTGACGGCAGCGTGCCTCCTGATGCGCCGCGACTTCTTTGATTTGCTGAACGGCTTCGACGAATCGCTGCCGCTGACGATGAACGACGTAGACCTGTGCCGCCGCATCCGCGAACGCGGGAAGCTCGTGCTGGTCACGCCGCGCGCGCGGTTGCTCCACTACGAAGGGCTGAGCCGCGGGTTCAGCGTCGATCAACCGGGAACCTGATGCGGCCGTTCTTCTCACTCGTCGTGCCCACGCGCAAGCGGCTCGAAAAGCTGGCGCGCTTTCTGGACAGCGTCGCGCGCACCGCGGCGCACCCGGAGCGCGTCGAAGTCGTGCTCGTCGTCGATGACGACGACCGCGCGAGTTGCGTATCGCACCCGCGATTGAACGTGAAGCACGCGATCGGCGCGCCGGGCCGCACGATGGGCGCGCTGAACAACGCCGGGTTCGCCGCGAGCACCGGCGATTGGGTTATGCTTCTGAACGACGATGTGATCGTGCGCACCTCGAACTGGGACGCCGTTGCGCTGAAGTGCGCCGCGCGGTTCCCGGACCCGTTCGTGCTGCTGCACGTGAACGACACACTCATTCGCCACCACTTCTGCGTGTTCCCGCTCGTGTCGCGCGCGTTCTACGAACTGTGCGGCGAAGTGTGCCCGGCCGCGTACCGGCGCTACCGCATCGACGACCACATCGAAGACGTGTTCAACTTGCTCGCGCTGCTCGGCGAGCGGCGCAGCGTGTACCTGCCAGACGTGGTCTTCGAGCACGACAACGCGGTGCAGTACCTCGAAGCCGGCGCGGTGTACCAGTCCGACCCCGCGATTCTCGCGCTCGACGCCCCGACCTTCGAGGCGCTCCTCCCCATGCGAAAAGAACTCGCGCTGCGAGTTCTAAAGGCCATCGACCCGAACGCCGATCTCAAGGCGGCTCGCGCGAAACTCGCGGGCGTGACAGACTCGTTTGCCATTCGCACCGAAGGCCGGCAGCGCGTCGTTCGGGTGCCGTGGTGGGCACCGGTAAGCGAGCGCGCGGCGCGCGAACTCGCGGCACTGAAGCGCGTGCGAACCAAGAGCGTCACAGAAATGCTGCGTGCGATTCGCAGGCGCTTGGTGCCGCGTGCGCGCGAGGTGACGCCATGAGCGCCACCGCCATAGACAGGGCGCGCGAAGCGGAAGCGCCGGGCGAACCGGTGTGCGTCGAATTCCTCGGCGGGCTGCCGGTGTTCGCCCGCTTCGGGAACTGCGGCTCGCACCCATTGTTCGCGCACGACGCGCCACCCGGTTACACCTTCGCGCACACCGGCAAAGCCGAACCGCCGCCCGCGCCGCCGCGCGTGCTGCGCGCGATCGGTGCGCTGTTCCTTTCGTTCTGGATGATCGTTGCAACCGCCCGCCGGTTCGGGTTGAGCCGCACCGTGCGCACGCTCGCGCGCTTCGCGCGCTTCGTGCGCGAACAGTGGCGCGCGACCGGCAGTTTGCGCGCTTCGGTGCGGTTCGCGCATTCGCGGAACTTCGAATCGCAGGTGCAAGCGCCGCGCGACGGCCTCGCGTTCCTCACGAGTGTGCCGTACACCGTCGGCCAAGCGCCGTGGGTCATCGAGATCGAAGACCCGACCACGCTGTTCTTCCCGTTCGTCGAAAACGGGCGCACGTCGCACCTCGATGTGCGCGCGCTACCGTGCTTCGACCAAGTGAAGGCGCTCCTCGAAGCGGACCATTGCCGCGGGATCGTCACGCACATGCGCGGCACCGCGGAGTTGCTGCCGGTGCTGTTCCAAAGCGAGCGCATCGCGCGAAAGGTCACGTTCGGGCCGCTCGGCGTACCGCTCCCGGCGCGCTTTCAATCGCACGAAGGCGACGGCCCAATCGACCTACTGTTCACGAACTCGTGGCACCAAGGCGCGAACAACTTCTTCCTGCGCGGCGGCCTCGATGTGCTCGAAGCGTTCGACGTCCTGCGCCGCCGGTTCCCGAACGTGCGACTCACGCTGCGCTCGGCGCTACCGGAGCTGAGTGAGCGCCACTCGCGCATCATCCGCGACGGTTGGGTGCGGGTGATTCCCGAGTTCGTGAGCGCGGAGTCGATGCGCGATCTACTCGCAGAGTCGCACGTGTACCTGCTCCCCGCGGCGCGCATTCACGTCGTGTCGCTTCTGCAAGCGATGGCGAGCGGGCTTGCGGTGGTGGCGAGCGACGGTTGGGGCTTCGACGAATACGTGGAACACGGGCGCACCGGGTTGCTCGTGCCCGGGCGCGACGGCCGCACGAGTTGGAGCGATCGCGCGAGTGGCATGCTGCACGAAGACTATTCGCCGATGTGTGAAGCGGACCCGCGCGTGGTGAAGGGCATCGTGGAATCGGTGACGCTGCTGGTGGAACAGCGCGACGTGCGCGCGCGGATTGGGAGTGCGGCGCGCGAGTCGGTGCGCGAGCACTTCAACTTGTCGCAATGGAATGCGACGCTCGCGCGAGCCTTCGACCGCGCCCGAACGTGATCTGGTAGCCCGACGCGTGAGCGAGGGTGTTCATCAGCGGCAAACGGAGTCGCCGTGTTCGAGAACGTCGATTTGCTGGTGTGCGGGGCCGGGCCGGTCGGCTCGCTGGTCGCGGAGCGCGCGGCGTCGCACCTCGGCTGGCGCGTGCTGGTGCTCGACCGCCGCTCGCACCTTGCTGGGAACTGCCACGACGGCCCGGCGAAGAACGGCGTGCTCGTCCACAGCTACGGCCCGCACTACTTCCGCACGAACGACGACGCGCTGCTGAAGTACCTGTCGCGGTTCGCGGAGTTCGTGCCCGCGAACTACGAAGTGCGGTCGCTCGTGCGCGGCGAACTGCTCCCCTTCCCCATCAATCTCACCACGCTCGAACGGTTCTTCGGTGTGGAACTGAACGCCGAGAGCGCGGAGACACTACTCGCGTCGAGGCGCGTGCCGATCGCGCGCCCCGCGAACTCGGAAGAGTTCGTGCTGAGCCGCGTCGGGCGCGAGGTGTACGAAGCGTTCTACCTGAACTACACGCGGAAGCAGTGGGGGTTGCACCCGCGCGAGCTGGATACGAGCGTGTGCGGGCGCGTGCCGGTGCGCCTGTGCCGCGACGCGCGTTACGTCGATCACAAGCACCAAGTGATGCCGCGCCGCGGGTTCACCAGTCTGTTCGCTTCGATGCTGAAGCACCCGCGAATTCGCGTGGAACTGAACTGCGACTTCGGCGAGGTGCGCGACCTGATCCGCCCCCGGTTCGCGACGGTGTACAGCGGGCCGATCGACGACTACTTCGGGTACCGGTTCGGGAAGCTGCCGTACCGGTCGCTGAAGTTCGAATTCGAGACGCGGCGCGAGGCGTTCGCGCAGCCGTGCGTGCAGATCAACTACCCGAACGAGCGCGAATACACGCGCTCGGTGGAGATCAAGCACGTGACCGGGCAGCGGCACCCGGAAACCGCGGTGTGCTACGAAACGCCGACCAACAGCGGCGAACCGTTCTACCCGGTGCCGCGGCACGAGAGCGCGGCGCTGTACGCGCGCTACAAGGAACTCGCGGACGCCGAAACCGCGCGCCGCGCGGTGTACTTCTGCGGCCGGCTCGCACAATACCGGTACTTCAACACCGACGAAGTACTTCTGGAGGCGCTCGCGTGCTTCGAGACGATCCGCCGCCGGTTCGCGGGCGCGCGTGCCTCGTCGCCCCTCACGGCCGCGGCGTAACCGCGCCCGGCTTCTCGCACGTTCTGGTCCGCGCGCCGGACGGCGCGCTCGTTCTCTCCACCGCCGGCCTTGCGATGGCGTTCGACAGCGCGGGCGTGACCGCGCCGGAGCACGCGCTGCGCGAACTGCACGGCGACAGTTGCGCCGAGCGGTCCGAGCGCGTGCGCCGCGCCCTCGAAGCGCTGCACCGCACGCACCGGTTCGAGCGCATCGAGTTCCTCGCCCGCGGCGGATTGGGGTTCCGCGCGATCCAAGCGAAGGCCGCGGGCCTCGCGTTCCAAGACGTGACGCTCGCGGTGCGGCTCGACGGCACCGCGCGGCACGACCGCGAGCGCGAACAGCGCTGGCCCCGCGACTTCGACGAAGTGCTGACCGACTTCGCCGAGCGCTTCGCGTTCGAGCACGCCGACGAGCGCATCGAACCGGACGCGGAGCTTGCCGCGTTCGCGCACCGGTGCGGATGGGAACCGCGCGCCGCCGCGCCTGCCGCAACCGGCGATCCGCTCGTGACGCTCGGCATCGCGCACTACAACCTCGGCGCGTTCCTCCCCCAAACGCTCGAATCGCTCGCCGCCCAAACCTACGCGAATCTCGAAGTCATCGTGATCGACGACGGCAGCACGGACGCGGCTTCGCTCGAAACGTTCGCGGCGCTCGAAGCGAAGTATCCGAAGTGGCGGTTCCTCCGGCAGTCGAACGCGGGAATCGGGGCGACGCGGAACCGCTGTCTCGAACTCGCCCGCGGCGAGTTCTTCATCCCGGTCGATGCCGACAACCTCGCGCGCCCGGAAATAGTAAGCGCGTTCGTGCGCGCGATTCAGCGCAACCCGCACCTCGCGGCGATGTCGTGCTACTTCCTCGCGTTCGACACACCCGAACCGACCGCGTTCGCCTACGCGCTGCGGCCGACCGGCGGGCCGCACGCGCTCGCGGGGATTCGCAACGTGTACGGCGACGCGAACGCGATCTTCCGCACCGACGCGCTGCGCGCGATCGGCGGCTACGAACCGGACCGCGGGACTTCGTGCGAAGATTGGGAAGCGTTCGTGAAGTTGGTTCACGCCGGGTTCAAACTCGGCGTGGTGCCGGAGCACCTGTTCTACTACCGGCACCGGCCCGGCGGGTTCTCGCGCAGCACGAACTGGTACGCGAACCACCAGCGCGTGCTGCGCCAGTTCGCGCACAGCGGGAAGCTCGCCCCGGCGGAGTTGCTGGAGGCGTGGAGCGCGCTACTGGGCTTTCACCAGCGCGCGGAAGAACTGCGGGCACCGACCCCGCGCCGGCACCGCGTCGCGGACGCTTTACACGCGCTGGTGCGCGAGCCGCTGAACTGGTTGCGCGGCCGGCGCGCGTAAGCTCACACCTTCGCGCGGTCGCCGTACTTGGCGCGCAGCGCGGCCGCGCCCTTCGCGGTGATGCGGTTGTCGCGCAGGTTCAGGTCGCGCACGTTCCGCAGCGCGTCGGATCCGGCGAGCGCCTTGGCACCCGAGTCGCCCACGCGGTTGCTCCACAGGTCGAGGTAGGTGACGTGCGCGAGGTGCGGCGACCCGGCGAGCGCCTTCGCGCCCGCGTCGCCGAAGGCGCACTCGCGGAACACCAGTTCGGTGAAGTTGGTCGCGAACGGCCCCGCGGCGAGCGCCTTGGCGAACCCGTTGCCGAGCGGGTTGATGGAGAGGTTCAGGCCGGGGCCGTGCAGCCGCGCGAGCAGCGGCGATTCCGCGAGCGCGACTCCGCCGCGGTCGGCGATACCGCAGTTCTGCAGTTCGACGTGGCGCAGCCCCTCCGCGAGCGGCGACTCCGCGAGCGCGCTCGCGCCCTCGCACCCGAACGGGTTGCGGTACGCGACCAGCCACACCAGCCGCGCGAGGTGCGGCGAGCGCACCAGCCGCACGAAGCCCGGCGCGCCGAGGCCGCACCCGGAGATGTCCAACCCGGACAGGTTCGTCACCGGTACCGCGGCGAGCGCCTTCGCGCGGTCGGCACCGAGGGTCCCGTTCACCTTGAGCCGCCGCACGCCCCCCACGTTCGCGCGCGCGAGCAGCCCGAGCGCGGTCTCGTTGAGCGCCGGCTCGTGCAGGGTGAGTTCGCGCACGAGGCCGAACGTGTCGCCGAGGAGCAACCGCTGCACCTTCGGCCCCTTCACCTCTTCGGGGCGCTCCGCGCGGTAGCCCGCGCCGTACTGCGTGCCGCCGAGGTCCACGCGCAGCCCGATCACGGGGCGCAGCGCGTCCGGCACGGTCAGTTCCGCCAGCCCGCTCAGGCCCGAGACGCCGACCAGTGCCGCCTCCACCCACGCGCCCCGCGGTGTGCCGAACCACGCGCACAGGTTCGCGTTCGCCAACTCGCCTTGGGACAGTTCCGCCGTGAGTAGCCCGCGCGAGAACCGCCACGGGTTCCCACTCGCCTGCGGTTGGAAGCTCGTGGCCGGTGCGGACCCGCGGGCCCGACGGGCGGCGTCGTACAGGCGCGGCAGGGTGCCGAGCCAGTCGGGGCCGCGGGTCGCGAGCAGCCGCGCCTCGGCGGCGCGCAACTGCACCGTGCGGGCGGTGTCGAGCGTGGGCCGCGCCAGTTCCACCTGCACGCGGATCAGTTCGGCGCGCGCCCGCGCGTCGGCCGCGGACGACAACCCGGAGGCGTCCGCGTGCTCTTCGAGCCAATCGGCGAGGACCAACCGCGGCGTATCGTCGGCGGGCGCATGACGGCAGCCGCCGAGCAGACCGAGCAGATCCGGGTGCAGCGGCGAACTCACGGCACGGCCCTCCGACGCGAACGGGCGCAACCTAGCTTACGCGCGCCGCGCGCCGCGTGGAAGGCCGGCGGGTGCGGTTCTCGGGCGTGACGGTCGGTACAATTCCCGTAAACGAACTGTTGCCCCCGCGCGGAGCGCACCCGTGACCACGTTCGACGCCCTCGCCGCCGGCTACCGCATGGGCCGCGCCCTCGTTCACCGGCTGGCCGACGACCTGACCGACGCCGAGTTCGCGCACCAGCCGGTGCCGGGCGCGAACAGCCCCGCGTGGATCGTCGGGCACCTCGCGGTGACCGCCCGGCGCACCGCGGAGCGCCTCGGGGCGACCGATCTGCCGCTCCTCACCGAGGAGTACGTCGCCCGGTTCAGCGTGACCAAGCACCCGGCCGGCACGCAGGCCGAACTGGGCACGAAGGCCGAACTGCTCGCGCTGTTCGACGCGTGCGTCGACCAGTTGCTC
>JALHNS010000256.1 GCA_022843445.1 Gemmata sp. | reverse complement strand
GGCCCGCGCGCGAACACCCCGCGGCCCGGCCCGAACAGCGCCTTGGACAGCGACCCGCTCTGCGCGCTGCGGTCGGTCGGCCCGGTCATCAGCGCGCGCACCAGCGGGCACAGCGCCGGCATCTCGCGCTCCGGCGGCGGGTCGATGGGGATCGCGGTCCACTCCGCGAGCGCCTCGGCCACCTCGATGGGCGTCTGGTAGCGGGCGCTCGGGTCCTTGGCCATCATCGTGCGGAGCACCGCGAGCAGCCCCGGCGGCACGTCGGAGCGGTACTCCTCCACCGGCTTCGGCTCGCGCGTCTGGTGCGCGACCAGCTTCGCCGCGACCGTGCCTTCCGGGAACGGCGTCTGCCCGGTCAGCATGAAGTACAGCGTGCCGCCCAGCGCGTAGATGTCGGCACGCACGTCCACCACGTTGCTCACGGCCTGTTCCGGCGCGAGGTAGTCCGCAGTGCCCAGCACGCACTTCTCGTCGTACTTCTCGGTCACGCTGTCCTGCTGCTTGTGGAAGAACCGCGCGAGGCCCATGTCGAGCACTTTGATGACGCCGTTGCGGTCCAGCAGCACGTTCCCGGGTTTGATGTCGCGGTGCACCATACCGAGTTCGTGCGCGTGCTGCATCCCGACGGCGGCTTGGGCCGTGTAGTGCGCCGCGCGAATCGGGTCCAACTGCTTCTTCTCGAACGTGTACCGCGCGACGATCTCCTGCAAACTGGTGCCGTCCACGTACTCCATCACGAGGAAGTGCAGCTTCTCGAACTGGTCGATGTCGTAGGCGCGGACGATGTTCGCGTGGTCGAGCGCGGCGACCGCGCGGGCCTCGCGGAAGAACCGGTCGAGGTTCGATTGGTCGTCCAGTTTGTCGGTCGGCAGCACCTTGAGCGCCACGAGGCGCTTCATGATGGTGTGCTCGCACAGGTACACGGCCCCCATGCCGCCCGCACCGATCAGTTCCAGAAGCCGGTACTTCGACCCGATGGTGAACCGCTTGTAGCGCCCTTGGCGCAGTTGCTTCGCTTGGAAGAACGTGAGCAGGCCGTCGCGCACCAGCAGCGCGGCGGCTTGGTCCGCGGTCGCGGGCGGTTGCGCGCGGCCGAGCATCTCGTCGAGCTTGCTCGCGGGTACGAGTCCGCTGCGGCGAACGAGGTCCGCGAACTCGGCCACGGTAGCGGGAACCGGCATGTTGCGTGTCCTTCGGCCCGGTGCGCCTATTACTGTCGCCAACCGGCGCGCGCGGTGCAAGGGGCTGGTCGCCATTTACGCTGCGGCAATACGCGCCTCGCTGTTATCATACCCCGGACGCCACCGGACAGGGGGGAACGTACATGCGCCGCGCTCTCGGAACCGTGACCGTGAAGGCCGTGTGCCCGCACGACTGCCCGGACACCTGCGGAATGCTCGTCTCGGTGGACGAATCTACCGGGCGCGCGGTCGACCTGCGCGGCGACCCCGACCACCCGTTCACCCGCGGCTTTCTCTGCGCGAAAGTGAACAACTACCTCGACCGGGTATACCACCGCGACCGCTTGCTCTTTCCCCTCAAGCGCGTCGGCCCGAAGGGCGCGGGCCAGTTCGCGCGCGTCTCGTGGGACGAAGCGATCGCCACGATCGCCGCGCAGTTCCGGCGCATCGCGGCTTCGAGCGACGGCCCGCAGGCGATCTTGCCCTACAGCTACGCCGGCACGATGGGCAAGCTCATGTACGCGAGCTTGGACCGCCGGTTCTTCCACCGGCTCGGCGCGAGCCTGCTGGACCGCACCATCTGCGCCTCCGCGGGCGCGGCCGGGTGCGACGTGACGCTCGGTACGCGTGCGACGGTCGATCCCGAAGCGAGTGTGAACTGCAAGTACATCGTGAACTGGGGGTCTAACACCTCCGTCACGAACGTTCACTTCTGGAAGGTGGAACACGAGGCCCGGAAGCGCGGCGCGAAGATCGTGACCGTCGACCCGTACAAGAGTCCGACGGCCGCAAAGTCGGACTGGTGGATTCCGGTGCGGCCCGGCACCGACGGCGCTTTAGCGCTCGGCGTCATGCACGTCATCTTCCGCGAGGGCTGGGACGACAAGGCGTATCTGAACGATCACTGCGTCGGCGCGGCGGAACTCAAGGCGCACGTTCTGAGCGAATACCGGCCGGAGAAAGTGAGCCACATCACCGGGTTGCCGGTCGAAGACATTGAACGCTTCGCGCGCGAGTACGCGCGCGGCGGCCCGGCGCTGATTCGCGTGAACTACGGGCTTCAGCGGCACGGCGGCGGCGGCACCGCGGTGCGCACCATCGTGTGCCTGCCGGCGCTCACCGGCGACTGGCGGCACGCGGGCGCGGGCGCGCTGCTCAGCACCAGCAAAGCCTACCCGTTCGACGACAACTACCTCACGCGCCCGGACCTGATCCCGCGCGGCACGCGCACGATCAACATGGTCCACCTCGCGGAGGCGCTGCACGGCGAACTGCCCGGCCCTAGCGTTCAGGCGCTCTTCGTGTACAACTCGAACCCGGCCGCGGTGAACCCGGACCAGTCGCGCGTGCTCTCCGGCCTGATGCGCGAAGACCTGTTCACCGTCGTTCACGATCAGTTCCAAACCGACACCGCCGACTACGCGGACATCGTGCTGCCCGCGACTTCGCAACTGGAACACTTCGACATTCACAGCAGTTACGGGCACCTGTACGTGCAGTCGAACAATCCCGCGATCGCGCCGCTCGGCGAATCGAAGCCGAACACCGAGGTGTTCCGGTTGCTGGCGAAAGCGATGGGCTTCGAGGACGAACTGTTCGCCGAAACCGACGAGCAACTCGCGGCCCGCGCGCTTCACGAGCCGGAAGGGTCGGCGACGGGCCGCTTCGACGGCATCACGCTCGACGCGACGAAAGCCGGCCCGGTGCGACTGAACTTGCCGAAGAACTGGGCACCGTTCGCGGAGGGCAAGTTCCCGACGCCGTCGGGGAAGTGCGAACTGTATTCGGAGCGCGAGGCGCGTGCCGGGCGCGATCCGCTGCCGACTTACGTTCCGCCGCACGAAGACCCGCAGACGAAGCCGGAACTCGCGGCGAAGTACCCGCTGCAACTGCTCACGCCACCGTCACCGACGTTCCTGAATTCGACCTTCGTGAACGTCGATTCGCTCCGCAAGAGTGCCGGCGAGCGTACGCTGGAGATTCACCCCGACGACGCCGCGGCGCGGGGGATCAGCGACGGCCAACTGGTGAGCGTGTTCAACGCCCGCGGCAAGTTCCGCGCGAAGGCGAAACTGGCGCACACCGTGAAGCCGGGCGTGGTGGTGTCTTTGGGGTTGTGGTGGCGGAAGTGGGCCGACGACGGGGTGAACTGCAACGCGACAACGAGCACCGCGACGACCGACCTCGGCGGCGGCGCGACCTTCTTCGACAACCTTGTGGAAGTGACCGCAACGACGTAACCCGACGCGTGAGCGAGGGTGTTCACAGGCGCTGTTGTGTCCACAGGGGCGCACCGCGCACCCTGTGGACACAGCCAACCGGCACGCGCACGCGTGCCGCTCGCCTTCGGTCAGTCCTTCTTCTTCTCGCGGGTGCCTTCGATATCGCCCTTCACTTCTTTGCCGTTGAAGTCGAGCGATACGGTGCCCTTCATCGTGTCGCCGTCGATCTTCGCTTCGTACTTGGTCACGATCTTGTTGTCCTTCACCTCGCGGGTCACGCTGAACTTGAGCGTGCCGTCCTTGAACGTGCCGTCTTCGATCTTCACGTCGCCGCCCTTCGCAGCACTCATCGTGCCGGTCACCTTGCCGTCCTTGTGTTCGAGCACCAGTTTCGATTCGACGTCGCGCTTGCCGAGCTTCGCCTTCACCGCCCACGTGCCGGTGGGGTCGTTCTTGTCGGCGGCGGCGGCGGTGGCGCTCAGCGCGAACGCGCCGAACGCGAACAGGGCCAGTTTCAGAGCGGTCTTCATCGGCGGAACCTCAGAGGGGGTTAGGGGACACAGCATTACTAACGCGCCACGGGCCGAACGGTTACGTGCGGCGTCGGGATTCTCCGGTTCGGCCGTTGACTCGAATTGAACATGAGTATACTATTGATTCGGTGGCGCGAAGGCGCGCCGACCGAGAGGGGCGTTCGTGCGCGCGTGCGAACTCGGAACGCGCGCCGCGCACGCGTGTGAACCGCCCCGGGGCAGTCCGAGAACTCGAACCGCGTTCACCGCGACGGCTTCCCGCGCCGAATCGCGGTAGCGGCGTTTCAACAGCCCGAACTCGACTCCTCGCCCCAAAGTGCCGATTTCGCTTGTTTTTCAAGCACTTCCGCCGCGCGATTTTGCGCTTCCCCCCGCGGCGGGCGGTCGCTATACGCCGCAGTTCGTTCGGCACAATCTGTGACGCTCTGGGGGGAGCAAGACTCATGCGCGCGAAGACGTGGGCCGCGGCGGCGTGCGCCGGCCTCATTACCACCGTTGCCGTAACCGCCCAACCGCCCAAAACCGGGACCGTGAAGCCCGCGAGCGGCGAAGTCGGCGCGCCCTCGACGGCCGCCCAACCCACCAAAGCGACCGCCGAAGGGCTGACGGCGGTGCTCGGCGACTGCCGCACGGCGCTGGGCAAGGTGCGCGACTACTCCTGCACGTTCACGCGCCAAGAGAGCCGCAACGGGACCGTCGGGGCGGAGCAGGTCGCGGAGATGAAGGTGCGCAGCGCGCCGGTGGGCGTGTACGCGCGGTTCGCCCGGCCCGACTCCATCGCGGGCATGGAAGTGGCGTACAGCGGGGCGCGCAAGCTCGCGAAGGTGAAGTACCGGCCCGCGGGCGTGGACGGGGCGAAGGGGTTCCGCACCATCAGCCCGGACGACACGAAGTTCCTCGCCGATAACCGCCACCCGGTGCCCGAATGGACGATGTCGGCGCTCTTGGAGCGCGTCGCAACGAGCGTGGCGCGCGAGAAGGGGCTGAACAACCCGGTAGAAGTGTACAGCAGCGAGTTCCAGTTCGCGGGCCGCAACGTGACCAAATACGAAGTGTTCACGCGCCGCCCGCACGCGTTCCGCACCGCGCACAAGATGGTGGTGTTCGTGGACCAGCAGACGAAACTGCCGGTGCGGTTCGAGATGTACGACCAACCGAAGAGCGGCGCGACCACGGGCGAGTTGCTCGAAGCGTACAGCTTCACCGACCTGAAGCTGAACGCCGGCATCGGCGAAGCCACGTTCGACGTGTAACCTCTTTCGAGCCGCGAACGCAAGTGAGTCGGCACGCTGTTCAGAGTGCGCCGGCTCACTTGCGTTCGCGGCTCGTTGGAGTCACTTCTGTTCGGCCCAGCGGCACATCACGTCGGTGCGCATCACGTACTTGCGACCGCCTTCCACCGGCGCGCCGCGGTGAAGAATCTTGTGCGGGAACACCAGCGCCATCCCCGCGTCCGGTTGCACGCGCACCATCGGGTCGTCGTCGCGCACGCGGCCGTGCGTCTTCATGTTGAACTCGGTCGCGCCGCCGGCCACGCTGCCGTTCAGGTAAATCATGAACGTGAACGCGCTGCGCTCGAGTGACGAGCGCTCGTAGTAGCCGTCGAAGTGCCAGTCGGACTGCTGGCCCGGGTCGTACCGGTAGAACCGCCAGCGCTCGTTCAGCCCGCACGGCAGCCAGAAGCCGACGCGCTCCGGCAGGAACACGCGCAGGCGCTCCCACATCTGTTCGCCGAGTCGCGGGTCGTCGATCATCACGCGGTCGTTGTTACGGATGTCTTTGCGCATCACCGGGCCGCTCATCGTGGAAATGGGCGCGTCGCCATAGCCCGCCGATTCGCTGAGCGTGATGTAGTAGTCGCACTCGGGCGGCGAAAGGAAGTGCCGAACGACGAACAGGTCGTCGCGGTCGGAAAGGAACACTTTTTCGGGAGTCATGGCGCGGCCTCGTATGTGTGACGAACCGGACACCGGCGGCGCGGAACAGGTTCTCGCTGTAGCTTTTCGCCCCGCGGCGTGCCACAATCGGCGCACCTCACCCGCGGGCCTCACCCCATGCTGCGAACGCTCTCGCTTTTCGTTGTGCTCGTCGTTTCCCCGGTCGCAGTCGCAGCGCCCCCGGATTTCGACACGCAAATCGCGCCGCTGCTCGCGTCGCACTGCACCGACTGCCACAGCGGGCCGAAGCCGAAAGGCAAACTCGATCTCACGCGCAAAGCGGGCGCGGAGCGGAGTATCACCGCGGGGAAGCCGAACGACAGCGAATTGTACGCGCGCGTCGCGGCCGGCGAGATGCCGCCCAAGAAGCCGCTACCGGCGGCGGAGCAGAAACTCTTGCGCGAGTGGATCGAAGCCGGGGCGAAGTGGGGCACCGATCCCATCGACCCGTTCCGCTTCAGCACGAGCACGCGCGCCGGCTACGACTGGTGGAGCCTGCAACCGGTGAAGCGCCCCGCACTGCCCGCCGGCGCGAACGCGATCGACCACTTCGTGCGCGCAAAGTTGCGTGACAACGGGCTGTCGCTGTCGCCCGAAGCGGACAAGCGCACGCTGATTCGCCGACTCTACTTCGACCTGATCGGTTTACCACCGACGCCTGAAGAAGTGGAAGCGTTCGAGAAAGACACGCGCGCGACCGCTTACGAATTGCTGGTCGATAAGCTGCTCGCGAGTCCGCACTACGGGGAGCGCTGGGCGCGCCACTGGCTCGATGTGGTGCGGTTTGGCGAGAGCGACGGGTTCGAGCGCAACGCCCCGCGGCCGACCGCGTGGCACTACCGCGACTGGGTGATTCGCGCGCTGAACGCCGATCTGCCGTTCGACACGTTCGCGCGCTTGCAACTGGCCGGCGATGTGCTCGCACCGAACGACGCGGACGCGGTGCGCGCGACCGGGTTCCTCGTCGCGGGCGTTCACAACACCGTGCTCGGCAACGACCAAATGCGCGCGATCGCGCGGCAAGACGAACTCGAAGACATCGTGGGCGGCGTGGCCCAAACGTTCCTCGGCCTCACCGCAAACTGCGCCCGGTGTCACGATCACAAGTTCGATCCGATTTCGCAGAAGGACTTCTATTCGCTGGCGTCCGCGCTCGGCGGGGTGGGCTTCGGCGAGCGGTCGCTGCCGAGCGCGCAGCACGCCGAAGCGGTAGCGAAAGCCGAAGCCAAAGTGAAGGCCGCGCGCGACGCATTGGAAGCGCTCGAAGCGCCGGCCCGCGCCGCGGCGCTGAAAGCGAAGGGCGGGAAGGAAGGCGCGGCGCGCGCGCCGGCCCCGGTCGCGGCGTGGGACTTCCGCAAGAGCGGCGACGACCTCGTGGGCAAACTGCATGTGAAGCCGGTCGGCGGCGCGAAACTCACGGCGGAGGGCGCGACCTTCGACGGCAAAACCGGCCTGTTCCGCACCGCACCGCTCACGTTCGATCTGACCGCGAAGACCCTCGAAGCTTGGGTGAAACTCGACACCCTCGAACAGCGCGGCGGCGGAGCGATGACCGTTCAGACGCCGGACGGGAACGAGTTCGACGCGATCGTGTTCGGCGAGAACGAACCGAAACGGTGGATGGCCGGCAGCGCGTTCTTCCGCCGCACGCAACCGCTGCGCGGGACCGACGAAGACGAAGCCGCGAAGGAGTTCGTTCACGTCGCACTCGCGTATTCGGCCGATGGCACGATCACCGCGTTCCGCAACGGCAAGCCGCACGGCACGGCGTACCGGGCGAAGGGCGTCGCGGCGTTCAAGGCCGGCGGCGCGGTGGTCGCGTTCGGCGTGCGGCACGAACCGGCCGGCGGGAACAAGATGCTCGCGGGCACCGTGAGCGTCGCGCGGCTCTACGACAAGGCGCTGAGTGCGGACGAAATCGCTGCATCGTTCGCCGCCGGCTGCACGTTCGTCACCGGTGCCGAGATCGACGCGCAGTTGAGCGCCGAGGATCGCACGAAACGCGCGAAACTGCGCACCGAGCAAACCGCGGCGCTGAAGGCGCTGGGGTTCGTTCGCGGGCTGGTGGTGGAATCGAAAGCCTATGCGAACGTGCCGCTGCCGCCGGGTGTCACAAAGGTGCTGTTCCGCGGCGACCTCGCGACGCCGGGGCCGGTCGTGCCGCCCGCGGGCGTGGCCGCGGTGCGCGGCGCGAACCCGGACTTCGCGCTGAAGCCCGACGCCCCGGACGCGGACCGCCGCACGAAACTCGCGGAGTGGATCGTGTCGCCGAAAAATCCGCTGTTCGCGCGCGTGATTGCGAACCGCGTGTGGCACTACCACCTCGGCACCGGCATCGTGGAGACGCCGAACGACTTCGGCTTCAACGGCGGTCGCCCGTCGCACCCGGAGTTGTTGGATTGGCTGGCCGCGGAGCTAATGCAACCTACCCCCCCGGCCCCCCTCCCTGAAGGGAAGGGGGAGAAAGAAGAAGGCGCATACAAACTGAAGCGCTTGCACAAGCTCATCGTGCTGTCGGCGACGTACAAGCAGGCTTCAGCGCTGCGGAAGGAGGCGCACGCGAAGGACGCCGAGAATCGGCTCTTGTGGCGGTACAAACCACGACGGCTCGAAGGTGAGGCAGTGCGGGACGCGATGTTGAGCGTGAGCGGCCTGCTGAACCCGGAGGTCGGGGGCCGCGGGTTCAGCGACTACCGCGAGCGGAATTTCAACGGCACCGCGTACTTCGAGCCGTTCGACCCGGTGGGACCGGAGTTCCACCGGCGCAGCGTGTACCGGTTCGCGCCGCGCGGCGCGAATCAGGGGCTGCTCGATACGTTCGACTGCCCGGACCCGGCCGCGGCGGCCCCGCGGCGCGCGAGCACCACGACACCGCTTCAAGCGCTGGCGCTCTGGAATAATGGTTTCGCGCTCCGCGCCGCGGATGCGTTCGCAACGCGCGCGGCGAAGGGCGCAGATGGCGCTGAAGCACAGGCCCGGGCCGCGTGGCGGCTGGCGCTCCAGCGCGATCCGACCGCGGACGAACTGAAGATCGCGACGAAACTCGTGGCCGACCACGGGTTGAAGGCGCTGTGCCGCGTGCTGTTCAACGGCAACGAATTCGTGGTGGCGGAGTGAACGAACGGCTGCCGCCCCGAACCCCCGGTCGCGGGGCGACCGCACTCACGGCTTCTTCGGTTCCTTCAGTTCCTTCGGCGGTTCGGCCTTCTTCCAGCCCATCAGCAGCACGGTCGGGGCGTCCGCTTTCGCGTCCACCGGGATCACCAGTTCGTTGGTGTTCGGCGCGCGCCTCACTTGGTCCTTCTTGAACTCGCTCAGGAACTCTTCCGGGCCGCTCAGGTCGTCGTAGCCCGGTACGCCGTAGTGCATCGGGAGCACGTACAGCCGCGGCTTCAGCTTCTTCGTGACGGCCGCGGCCTGCTCGCCGTTGATGGTGTAAATGCCGCCCACCGGGACCATCAGCACGTCCACCCTCCCGATCCCTTTCAGCTGCAAGTCGCTCAGTTCGTGGCCGAGGTCGCCCAAGTGGCAGATCGTGAGGCCGTCCACTTCGATCACCCACGCGCTGTTCTTGCCGCGCTGCATGCCGTTGGTGGCGTCGTGGTAGGTGGCGACGTTGCGGAACTTGATGGGGCCGCGCTTCTCGTCGATCAGCTTCCAGTCCTGTTTGCCGGTCTTGCCCTCGACGACGCCGCGGTACACGTCGTTCTCCTTAATGCGCGCGTCCTTCGCGCCGGTATCGACGATTTCGATCAGCGAGTGGTCGTCGTGGCTGTGGCTGCACAGCACGAAGTCGGCGCGCACGGGGGTGCGGCCGAACGCGGGGATCGCGTGCGGGTCGATGGCGAACGGCCGCCCCGCGGAGTCCTCGATCTGGAAGAACGACTGCCCGAACCATCGCACCGTGAGGCTTTTGGCTTTGGGTTCGGCTTTGGGCTCTTGCGCGGTCGGGCGCGCGGCGGCGGTGGCGGCGAGCACCACGGTGCCGCCGGTGAGCAGTGCGAGGAAGGCGTTCCGCATCGAGCGCTCCTTGGTTCGACTGCGGGGCGCGTGGCACCCGCGTGCCCATTAATGTAGGAGCGCGCGGGCGCTCAGCGCTCGTCGGCGGGGGCGAACTTGGCGAGCAACTCGGCCGCGGAGCCGAGCGCGGGGGCGGGCGGCAGGTCCCAGCGGGTCACGTGGCCGGCTTCGGTGCCCACCAGCACGTGCTCGCCGCGCGGGTCGAAGGCCACGGCCGTGACCGCGGCCCCGGTGCGCAGCGGCGCGCCCA
>JALHNS010000255.1 GCA_022843445.1 Gemmata sp. | reverse complement strand
CCGCGGGCGCGGCCGCCCCGCCGTCGGCGCGCGCGCGGTCCGGGGCCGTGAACGCCCGCAGCGACCAGAGTACCGGCAGCGCCACCATGAGCGCGACGAACAGCACCCAGCCGCCGGTGCGCGGCATCCCGGTGCCCGGCGCGCCCGCGAACAGCACGATCGGGAACAGGATGAGGAGCGCCGCCGAAGAGCCCGCCACCACGCTCACGCCCACCGCGCCGAGCGTGGTGCGCGCGAGCGTGGACCCGAGCGCGCCCCACGCGAACGCGAGGGCCGCGTACACCGCGAGCCGGGCCGCGAAGCCGAGGTCCGTTACGCCGCACGCCGCCGAGACCGCCACCAGCCCGCCCGCCACCAGCCCGCCGAGCGCCAAACCGGCCAGCAGTTTCGCCACCCACAGCGGCCCGCGCGCGACCGGCAGCGCGTCCAGAAACGACATGGTACCGGCTTCTTTTTCGGCCGCGAACAGCGCGCCGCCGCACACCGTGCCGGCCGTGACGACGAGCATGAGCGTGAGCAACCGGGCCGCGCCGAGGAACCCGATGAGGTTCGACGGCGAGGCGCTCGCGCTCGGCGGGTCGCCGAACACGGCCGCGGCGATAATGAGCGTGCCGCCCAGCACCGCGAGCAGGATCGCAATGAGGCCCTGCTCGCGCAGTTCCTTCCACACCACCGCTCGGATCACGGGCAGAACCTCACTGAAGTGAATCACTCGCCGGCGCGCGTGACCAGCGGCGGCGCGTCCGGTTTGGGGCGCGCCATCAGCCCCGCGTACACCTCTTCGAGCGTCGCGGGCGCGTCTTCGATGTCGCTCAGGTCCGGGCGGCGGTGCAGCGCCGCCACCGCGTCGCCGTTGGGGTCCTGCACCAGCACCTGCCAGAACCGCCCGGTCGCGGTTCGGTCTAGCACCGTCCCCAGCGCGCCGGCGTCCGGCGGCCCGTCGGCGCACCGCATGCTGATCCGGCGGAACCGCTTGCGCACCTCTTCGAGCGTGCCGTGCAGCAGCATCTTGCCGTCGCGCAGTAGGCCGACGTGCGTGCAGGCGCGCTCCAGTTCGGCGATCGAGTGCGACGTGATGAACACCGTGCGCCCGCCGGCCGCGAGGTTCACGAGGCTCGCGAGGAACTCGCGCCGGGTGAGCAGGTCCAAACCCGACGTGGGTTCGTCCAGCAGCAGCACTTCCGGGTCCGGGGCCAGTGCCAGCGCGAGGCCGACGCGCGCGTAGCCGCCCTTCGACAAATCTTTGAGCTTCTTGGCGGGGTCGAGCGCGAGCCGCTGCACCCAGTCGCGGAACCGCGCGAGGAACGGCCCGCGGTGGAACGACGCCGTGAACCAGCCGATGTTGTCGACGGTCATCCAGTCGTAGAACCGCGGGCGCTCGGGCATGTAGCCGACGCGGTGCCGCAGGTCGGTGGCGCGCGCCCAGCAGTCCATGCCGAGGATGGTGGCGCGGCCGGAGTCCGCGGGCGCGAGGCCCGTGAGCACCTTCATGGTGGTCGTTTTGCCCGCGCCGTTGTCGCCCAGAAAGGCGTACACCGCGCCCGCCGGCACGCGCAGGTCGAGGCCGTTGAGGGCCGTCTTCCCGCGGTACTGCACGACCAACTTGCTGATTTCGATGGCAGCGTCCGACATCTCGCCTCACGCGGTTGCCCGCCGGGGTTGAAACCCCGGCCTCTGCAAGGTGACGCCGCTGGCGTCACAGAAGCGCGCCTCACGCGCGCGCGAAGAACTTGTCTTTGACTTGCTGGTTCACCACCCAATCCGCGGGCCACTCGCCCGCGAGCAACTTCACGATCGCGCGCGCCGGCAGCCGCGCCATGTCTTGCCGCGACTGCTCGTCCACGCCCGCGGTGTGCGCGGTCAGCAGCACGTTGTCGAGTTGGAACAGCGGGTGGTCGCCGGGGGGTTCGGTCTCGAACACGTCGATGCCCGCACCCGCGATCGTCTTCGCCTTCAGCGCGTCGAGCAAGTCGCCTTCGTGAACGATGCCGCCGCGCGCCGTGTTCAACAGAAACGCGGTCGGTTTCATCAGCGCGAGCGTCTCGCGGCGCATGATGTTCTTCGTCAGTGGCGTTTTGGGAACGTGCAGCGTCACGATGTCCGAGCGCTTCAGCAGTCCTTCGAGCGGAACGAACGTCACGTTGTGCGCTTTGGCGAACTCGTGGTCCGGTTCGATCTCCGTCGCCAGCACCTCAAGGCCGAACGGCACCGCGCGCCGCGCGACCGCTTTCCCGATGCGCCCGAGGCCGAGGATGCCGAGCGTCTTGCCGCGGAGGTTCCCGACCGCCCGCCGCGGCCACAGCTTCGCCCGCATCTCGATGTCTTGCTCGCGGAGCTTGCGGGAGAGTGCGAGCATGAACATAAAGGCGTGTTCGGCGACGGCCTCTTGGTTCGTGCCCGGTGCGTAGCAGACCGCGACGCCGCAATCGGTCGCGGCTTGCAGGTCCACGGCGTCGTAGCCGACGCCGGCGCGAGCGATCACCTTCAGCCCGGCGGCGGCGGCCTTCTCGATCACCGCCCGCGTATACGGCTCACTGCCCGCGAGCGTCGCCACGCACCCCGGCAACTGAGCGAGCAGTTCCTCGACGCTCATCTGCTGTTCGGTGTGCGTGTAGTTTCGCGGCGGGTACTCGATTTCGTACCCGGCCTCGCGCAGAATCGGACCGTACGTGAATTCGATCTGCCGGAGCGGGGCGGGCGCGACCAGAACGCGGCGGCTCATGTGCGGGTCCGAGCGGAAGCGGAGAGATTGTTGCGAGTAGGATACAGGTTCGGGTCCGGTATAGAAAGCAGAGAGTTGGCGAACCGGCGCTCCAAAGTAGTAGGCACGCTCCGCGTGCCGTGTGATCGGGCCGCGTCAGCTTACACCACGCTTCGCAAAGCCGTCTGTACTCTGCAGAACGGCACGCTGAGCGTGCCTACTACTTTGATGAGGCTGGCGAACCCGCACGTAGGATGGAGTGTCCTCCCGCCAAGCCATTCGGGGCGATTTTTGAACGATTTGTGAACGGTAGCGATTCAGTCTGTATCAATTGGGTTACTGAAGTGCGGGTTGGGGCGCGCCTCGACCCCCGTAGCGAAAGGAAACAGTCACCATGTTCCTTGACTGACGCGGTATCCCGGCTGATGATCGCAGTAGATGGCGCGGACGTCCCGCGCCAGCATCAGCCGGCATGGCACGGTCGCGAACCGACCTTCGGAGGCAAGCCCACGACAACGGCGATACTCATCCCCGTTCTGCCGCGGCACCGGCTTCCGGAGGCATCCCCCATGCCCTGAAGGAGGCCACTTGAACACCGCCACGTTGAGCACGGTGAACACGGTGCCCGCCCCGCAATCCGCTCCGCTGAGCACGGCCCTGCACCGGGCGTGTGTCGCGGCCCGCATCGCTGCCGATAACAAAGGCCGCGACGTGATGGTTCTGGACATGCGGCCCTGCACGCCCCACTTCGATTACTTCGTCATCGCGACCGGCACCAGCCGGCGCCAGTTGCACGCGATGGCGGAGGAAACGGACGCGGCCCTTCGCGCCGAAGGCGACACGCGCATCGGCATCGAGGGCTACGAAGCCAGCAAGTGGATCGTGCAGGACTACGGCGACGTGATGGTTCACGTGTTCGACCCCGACACGCGCGACTACTACAAGCTCGAAGAGCTGTGGGCCGACGCGATCCGCGTGGACTGGCAGAACGAAGAGTGACCCCCCGCGAGCGGCGCGACGTCAGTCCGCCGGTTTCGCACCGCGACCGCAAGTGCGCACGGCGAATCGTCGTTGTGCAGCACCGGCGGACTGACGTCGCGCCGCTCGCTTCTCTATAACGAACCTGTCGGCCGCTCCGCCCCTCACTTGGGTGTCGGAGTCGGCCGACAGTCGCTTTCTGTATGCGCTTTGGGCCTGCCATGAACCTGCTTTCGCACGTCCGCTCGCTGTTCGCACCCGCACTCGAAGCGCTCGTACCGGACCGCGCCGCCCTGCCCGCTCTGCTGAACGCGATCAAGCCCGCGGCGGACGCGAAGAACGGCGACTACCAAGCCAACTGCGCGATGGCGCTCGCAAAGCAACTCGGCCAGAAACCGCCGGACGTGGCGAAGGCGATCGTCGCGAAGTTGCCGCCAAACGACGTGATCGAAGAACCCACGGTCGCCGGCCCCGGCTTCATCAACATCCGTTTGAAGACGGAGTTCCTCGCCCGCGCGTTACGCGACATCGCCACCGACGAGCGCCTCGGGGTTGAACCGGCCGCGCAGCCGCGCACGTTCGTGATCGACCTGAGCGGGCCGAACGTGGCGAAGCCGCTGCACGTCGGGCACTTGCGCAGCACGATTATCGGCGACGCGCTCGCGCGCATCCTGCGCTTCTTGGGCCACACGGTCGTTACCGACAACCACCTCGGCGACTGGGGCACGCAGTTCGGGATGCTCATTTACGGCTACCGGAACTTCCTCGACAAGAAGAAGTACGCCGGCAGCAACTCGGACAAGGTGCGCGAACTCGCGCGCCTCTACGTTCTCGTGCGCCAACTCGCGGGCACAATCGACATTCTCTCGCGCGGTTACACGCACTTTCGCGACGAAGCCGCGTTTGCCGCTAACCCGATTGCGGAACTGACACGAGTGTACGTGAACGGGCTCAAGCGCGCTGCCGAACCCGACGAGGGCGAAGACGACGTCGTGGCTTCTGGACCGCCCGCGCCGAACCCGATCGCTGACAGTTACCGCGCCGAAACCGCGAAGTTGCACGCCGGCGACGCGGACAACGTGCGCCTGTGGAAGGAGTTCATGCCACCGTGCATGGAAGAAATCCACAAGGTCTACAAGAAGCTCGAAGTGATACCGTTCGACCACGAGTACGGTGAGAGCCACTACCAACCAATGCTCGCGGGTGTTGTCGAATCACTGCAAGCGGCGGGTGTGTGCGAAGCTGGCGACGGCGGTTCGGTCATCATCCGCTTCGGCCCGGAGAACGTGGCCCTCGTGCGCAAGCGCGACGGTGCGTTCACTTATACCACTACCGACCTCGCGACGATCAAGTTCCGCATCGAGACCTTCAAACCCGATGCGATGCTGTACGTCGTCGATTTCCGCCAGTCGCAACACTTCGCGAACCTGTTCGAGGCATCGCGCCGTTGGGGTTACACTGGTGTCGAACTCGAGCACGTGAAGTTCGGTTCGGTCCTCGGCAAGGACGGCAAACCGCTGAAGACCCGCGACGGCGGCACGACGGAGTTGATGGTACTCCTCGAACGCGCCGTCGAACTTGGCGGGCACCTGTTCGAGATGACATACTGGCAGCGCAAAGCCAACGGGCACGACGTACCGGATTGGAAAGACTACAGCGAGGACGAGAAGCGCAACATCGCCTCAGCGGTAGGTATCGGCGCGGTGAAGTACGCGGACCTGAGCCAGAACCGTACCACCGATTACAAGTTCGATTTCGAGAAGATGCTCGCCACCGACGGAAATACAGCGACCTACATGCAGTACGCCTACGCGCGCTGTCGGAGCATTCTGCGCAAGGGGGGCGTGGACGAAGAAGCGGTGCGCACAAACCCGCCGTTGAATTTGGGGAGCGCCGCGGAGCGCGCGTTGGTCATTCAGCTCCTGCGCTTCCCCGAAGCCATCGACGCGGCCGTTGCAGACTACTCGCCTCACGCGCTCACCGGCTACTTGTGGGACTTGGCGAAGAGTTTCAGTGGCTTTTTCGAAGCGTGCCCGGTGCTGAAGGCTGAGACGCCCGAACTGCGCGCGAGCCGCTTGCTGTTGGTCGATCTGGTGGGCCGCACGATCAAGCAAGCGCTCAACTTGCTCGGCATCCGCGTCGTCGAGCGCATGTAGAATATGAGTTCCACGTTCCAAGCGTTCAACTCTGGAACTCTGGAACTCTGGAACTCTGGAACTTCAAAGATGTTCGTTGATCGCGTCGAAATCTATGTGAAGGGCGGGGACGGCGGGCGCGGGGCCGCGACGTTCCGGCGCGAGAAGTTCGTCCCGCTCGGCGGGCCGGACGGCGGCGACGGCGGCGACGGCGGCTCGGTGATCGTGCGCGCCGACCCGAACGCCGACAACCTCGCCGGCCTCACGATGAAGAAACACTGGAAGGCCAAGAACGGCGAACCGGGCATGGGCGCGAAGTGCGCCGGCAAGGCCGCCGAAGACGTGATTCTGCTCGTGCCGCCGGGCACCATCGTGTGCGACCGCGAACACGGTAACGTCCTCCGCGACCTCGTGAACCCCGGCGACGAAGTGGTCGTCGGCAAGGGCGGGAGAGGCGGGCGCGGCAACGTTCACTTTAAGAGCGCGACGAACCGCGCGCCGCGCCAGTTCGAGCCGGGCGAAGAGGGCGAACAGCGCTGGATTTCGCTGGAACTGAAGGTGATCGCGGACGCCGGGTTGGTCGGGTTCCCGAATGCGGGCAAATCCACGCTTTTATCGCGCGTGAGCCGAGCGACGCCGGAAATCGCGTCGTACCCGTTCACCACGAAGCACCCGAACCTCGGCATCGTCACGGTCGGCGACGGCGGGTTCGTGATCGCCGACCTGCCGGGCCTCATCGAAGGCGCGGCGCAGGGTGTGGGCCTCGGGCACGAGTTCTTGCGGCACGTCGAGCGCACGCGGGTGCTCATCCATTTGGTGGAACCGTTCCCGTCGGACGAGAGCGACCCGATTCACAACTACCACGCGATTCGCAAAGAGCTGCGCGAGTACGCGGTGCCGCTCGACGGCCGGCCCGAAATCGTGTGCGTGAGCAAGGCCGAACTGCCGGGCGCAGACGAGGTGCGCGCGAAACTCGCAGCCGAAACCGGGCGCGAGGTGCTGCTGTTCTCGGCCGTGACCGGCGAGGGGTTGCACACGCTCATCGGCCGCGTGACGCAGATGATCGCGGACCTCAAGCGCGAAGAGGCCGAAGCCGCGGCGCGGAAGAAGCCGACCGAGTTCCCGACCGAAGCCGCGATCCGCACTTCCGATTTCCAGACGACCGCGGTACCGACGATCACGCCGCCCAGCGAGGAGCAGCCGTGACGCCCGATGTGGTGGTGGACATCGGCAACACGCGCATGAAGTGGGGGCTGGTGCGCGACGGCAAGATCGCGCGCATGGCCGCGGTGCAAGCGCTGAACCCGGACGCATGGACCGCGAAAGCCGCCCGCTGGAACCTGCAACCCGGCACCAAGTGGGTGCTCACCTGCGTGAACCCGAAGCCGGTGTTGCCGTTCTTTCAGTGGGCCGAGGCGCGCGGCGACACCGTGAAGGGCATCGCGAGCCACGAAGAAATCGGGCTTCCGCTCGCGGTCGATCAACCGGAGCGCGTGGGCACGGATCGCCTGTTCAACGCACTCGTCGCGACCCGCCGCGCGCCCGGCGTGCCGGTGGTCACGGTGAGCGTGGGCACCGCGGTCACGGTCGATTTCACAAGCGCCGAAGGGGTGTTCCTCGGCGGGCAGATTCTCCCCGGCCCGCAGTCGATGGCCCGCTCGCTCCGCGACTACACCGCGGCGCTCCCGCTCGTCGAAGCCGCGCCGATGGTGATGTCGGACTACTGCGGGAAGAACACGACCGACGCGATTCTGAGCGGCATCAACTCCGCGATCACCGGTGCGGTGTTCAACGCGGTGTGGCCGTTCTGCGACGAAGTCGGCGTGCCGGTGCGCGCGTTCCTCACCGGCGGCGGCGCGGACTTCCTGACCGCCGACGACTTCCCCGACGGCGTGGAAGACCTCACCTTCGATCCGCGGCTTACGCTCGATGGCATCCGCATCGCCGCGGAGGGGCTGCCGTGAGTGACACAACGGTGTCACTGCTCACGCCGCCCGGCACGGCCGCGATTGCCGTGATCGAAGCGCGCGGGCCGCTCGCGCTTGCCACCGCCCGCGCGCTCTTCTCGAAGGCACTGCCCGAATCTCTGGAAGTGGGCCGGTTCTGGTTCGGCACACTCGCGGGCGACGAGGTGGTACTCGCGGTTACCGAACCGGATGCGGTGGAAGTTCACTGCCACGGCGGGCCGCAGGTGGTACGCGCGATCCTTTCCAGCTTCACCGCGGCCGGTTGCACAGAGCGAACCCCTCGTCCTTCGGACGAGGGGTTCGAGTTGCTTCAACACGCTCCCACACTCCGTACCGCGAACACCCTCCTCGATCAACTGAACGGCGCGTTCGCGCGCGAAGTGCAGCGCCTACTCGCGCTGCTTGAGACGAACCCTGCGAGCGCGGTCGAACCGCTCCACCAACTCGCGGACTTGGGGCACTCCGTGGGGCGCTACCTCATGACCCCGTGGCGGGTGGTGATCGCTGGCCCGCCGAACGCGGGGAAAAGCTCGCTCGTCAACGCGCTCGCGGGCTTCCAGCGATCGGTAGTGTCGGAAGTGCCCGGCACCACGCGCGACGCGGTCAGCGTGCGCGTCGCGTTCGACGGCTGGCCGGTGGAACTGATCGACACCGCCGGCATGCGCGACGCCAGCGGCCTCGAAGCCGAAGGGATCGCGCGCGCGCGCGAAACTGTGGATTCTGCGAACCTCGTTGTGTGGTTGCTCGACGGGACTGCCGAACGGATGGAATGGCCCCGCGACGACATGAAACGCGAGAAACTGCTTGTTGTCGTCAACAAAAGCGACGCGATGCTCGGTTGGGGGCCGGACCCGAACGCGGGCGATGCATGGGGGCTGTTGCTCATCTCGGCGCGAACGGGCGACGGTCTCGCAGCGCTTGTGAACGAGATCGTGAAGCGACTCGTATCTCAATCACCTCCGCCCGGCGGAGCGGTACCGTACACGCCGCGGCTCATTGAGTTGGTGATTGATGCGTCGCGGGCGGCAGGTGACAGAAAGTGGGACGACGCCGCGCGTCTGCTGAGCGCGGCTCTCGAATAGGTACTACGAAGCGGTGCCGCGAAGGTCGGCGAGCATCTTGCGGCCGAGTTCCGGGTTCGTCATGTACACGAACGCCGCGTAGCCCATCAGCCGCGCGAGCGATTCGCCCTCTTGCAGCGCGGCCCCGGTCTTCACCTTGTGGATCGCGGAGCGCAGTTGGCGGCGCAGCGTGCGCGACACGCGCGGCGGGGCGTCGCCGTTCACCACGAGGCCGGTCACGCTCTGCCGCCCACCGGTGCGGTGAACGCGGGTCTTCTCTTCCTTGACCGCGAAGCCTTCGGCTTCCACCACGCGATTCGCGCAGCCCATCAGCGTGCCGAGTTTCGGCGGCCCCTTGTGCTCTTGTGGCAGGCTGAACGTGAGGTCGTCCGCGTACCGCGTGTAGCGCCACCCGTACTTCGCCGCGAGGCCGGCCAAGCGCCGGTCGAGCCGCAAGCACAGCGCATTCGTGATCGCGGGGCTTGTGGGCGCGCCTTGCGGCAGGCACCGCGGGCCGAGGGAAACGTAATACGTTTGCCCTTCCACTTCCACCACTTCGCGCGGCGCTTCGGTACACACCTGCGCGAGCAGCGTGGCGATCTCGGAGCGGTAGCCGGCGCGCCGGAACACGCCGCGCACGCGCTTCACGGTCACCGTTGGGAAGAACTCCTTGATGTCCATCTTGAGGAGGAGTTTCGGGTTCTCGTGAACCTTCGCGTTGCTGAGAATCGAGCGGCCGACGAGGAACCCTTGCGCCGCGCCGTGAACAGGCAACCGCTCAACGATGTTGTGCAGAATCCACCGCTGTGCCGCTTTCAGCCGCTTCTTCGGCGCCCAGATGGGGCGCTGTGTGCCGTCGCGCTTCGGGATCGTGAAGCGCACGTAGTGCAGGTTCGTCGCGGCGTCGCGGTGGTACGCCATGCCCTTGAGTTGCCGAATCGTCACACCGAGCGCTTCGGCGAGTTGGTCCGGTTTGTCGAGCGCTGGCAGTTCGTTTTCGGCCGCGCGTTCCTCGCTGTTGGGCGTGTCCCACTTGTCCAGTTTCGGGGTGTCGGTCCAGAACACGCCCTCGCCGAGGTGAACGATGTGGTTCGCCTTGTACGCGCCCCACGTCGCGCGGCGCAGCTTGCGGCGCTCGTCGGCCTCTTGTTTGAGCGCCTTCTTGTAGGCGTCGCGCTCGCGGTCGGACATGGCGTCCGCGTCGCGGCGCGTAACGAGAAACCCGCGCTCGCGCAGTTGCCCGTCGATGTACGCCTTCATCCCGCCGGCTTGAACGATCAGCCGCCACAGGGTTTCGGTGTCGGGTGTGGTCGCGGTGCTCATGTGTGTCGTGTCGAACCCCCCGCGTGTGGCG
>JALHNS010000254.1 GCA_022843445.1 Gemmata sp. | reverse complement strand
CGCCCGCCCCGGCCCGGTGTCGGTGCCCGCGTAGCTCAGGTACGCGCACAGGTACCCGAGGCCCAGCAGCGCCAGCGGCAGCCCGGGCACCGCGAGGAACTCCGGCGCGAACGCGCCCACCGCCGGCACCGCCGCGCACAGCGCCGCGCCCACGAACAGCAACCCGTTCAGCGCCATCCCGCGGAGCACCGGGGCCGTTTCGTGCCGCACGAACGGCACCGCGAACAGCAGCGCCACGAACCCGGCCCCGAAGCCCCACGGCAGCAGGTAGTAGCCGACCGCCTTGCCCGCCCCGCCGAACGGCCCCGGCACGAGGCCCAGCGCCACCGCCAGCGCCAGCATCACCAGCGCGAACCCGCCGTACATGCGGCGCACTTCCTGTTCGCCGTCGCTGATGGCGTGGAACAGCATCAGCGCCAGCCCGAGGCCCGCGGACACGAACCCGTAGCCCTCGCTCACCCACCGCGGGCCGACCGCGCGCGTGGTGACGATCACCACCGCGCCGAGGACCGCGAGGAACAGACCGAGGAACCCCACGGCGCGGGTGAGGCCCGCCCCTTCGGACACGACCGCGGACGGCGCGGTCGGGTCCGCGGGGGGCGGTTCGGCGGGCGCGAACGGGTTGGTGCTCATAGGTGCCGGTCAGCAGTGATTCGGAGTACGGGAAACGGGAACGCGGCGTCAGCCGGCGGTCGCGGCCGGGGCCGCGTCCGGGGCCGGCCCGGGGGGCGCGGCCGGCTCGACCGGTTCCGCCGCCGGTTCGGGCGGGCGGCGCAGGACCACGTCGTTGAAGAGCGTTTCGAGGCTGGCCCGCCGCAGGGCGAGGGCCCGCAGCCCCCACCCCTTCGCCAGCACTTTGGCCGCCAGCGCCTCGCGCGGGTCGGTGCCGCCCGTGCCGCGCACCTCGAACTCGGTGCAGTCGCCGTCGGCCTTCTTCTCTTCGACGGAGCTCAGTTCCGGTTGCTCCTTCAGCCACGCGCCCACCACCGCGCCCGGCCCGCGCACTTCCACCGCGTAGGCCGGTTCGCTGGTCTCGATCTCCTTCATCGTCTTGTCGAGCTTCAGTTTGCCCTTGTCGATGATGATGACCCGCTCGCACACCTTCTCCACTTCCGTGAGGATGTGCGTGGAGAGCAGCACGGTGTGCCGGCCGCCGAGTTCCTTGATGGCGTTCAGCGTCTCGTTGATCTGCACCGGGTCCAAGCCGCTGGTCGGTTCGTCCAGAATGAGGATGGGCGGGTCGGCGAGCATGGCGTCGGCGAGGCCGACGCGCTGCCGGTAGCCCTTCGAGAGCGTGCCGAGGAGCCGGTTCTCGACGCCCTTGATGCGGCACTTCACGATGCAGTAGTCGAGCCGCGCGGTGCGCCCCTCGCGGGGCACGCCCTTCAACTTGGCGCGGTAGGCGAGGTACTCGCGGACGCGCATTTCCGTGTACAGCGGCACGCTTTCGGGCAGGTACCCGACCCGCTGGCGGACTTGCATCGACTCGTACATGACGTCGAAGCCGGCGACGCGGGCGTAGCCGCGCGAGGCCGGCAGCCACGTGGTGAGGATGCGCATGCAGGTGGACTTGCCCGCGCCGTTGGGCCCGAGAAAGCCGACCAGTTCGCCGGGTTGAACTCGGAACGACACGTCGTCCACGGCCAGCACGGGGCCGTAGCTCTTGGTGAGGTTCTGTACGTCGATGGCGGGAGTTGCCATGTGCGCCCGTGAGTCGTCGGAATCGCAGAACGTGTTCGCCGCACCAGCACGAGGCATGATGATATGGCGACCGGCGTGCGCGGCAACGCGCGCCCCGCGCGCCGCCGGCACAACCGTTACGAAAGTGCGCGGCGGGCGGTTCACACGGCCGGCGCGCCGCGGTACGATGCCGCTCGCACTCTCGGAGCGCCCGCGTGAACACCGACGCCAACGACCCGAACCGCACCACGCCCCAAGAGCACCGCCCGAACGTCACCCGCGTACAGGACGACACGCACCGGGAGCGCCTCGCGCCGGAACTGAACGTGCCGGGGTTCGAGATCGAAGCGCCGCTCGGGCGCGGCGGCATGGGCGCGGTGTTTCGGGCCAAGCAGACCGGGCTAAACCGCACCGTCGCGCTGAAGATGCTGCTCTCCGGCTCGTTCGCATCCGCGACCGACCGCGCACGATTTTTGCTCGAAGCCGAATCCGTCGCGGCGCTGGAGCACCCGCACATCGTGAAGGTGTTCGCGTTCGGCGAGAGCGGCGGGCACCCGTACTTGGCGATGGAGTACGCGCCGAACGGCTCCTTGGCGGCGCGCGTCCCGGCCGGCGGCGCTCCGGCGCGCGAGGCGGCGCACATCGTCGCCAAACTCGCGGGCGCGGTGGCCCACGCGCACAGCCGCGGGGTGGTTCACCGCGACATCAAACCGCTAAACGTGCTCATCGGGGCCGACGGCGAACCGCGGCTCACCGACTTCGGGTTGGCGAAGGTGGGGCGCGCCGACCGCAACCTGAGCGTCAGCGGCCAAGTGTTGGGAACTCCCGCTTATATGGCCCCGGAACAGGCCGCGGGCAAGGTGCGCGAGGTCGGGACCGCGGCCGACGTGTACGCGCTGGGCGCGGTGCTGTTCGACCTGCTCACGGGCCGGCCGCCGTTTCAGGGCGATTCGGTCGCGGTCACGCTTCAGAAAGTGCTCACCGAGGAACCGGAGCGGCCCCGCGCGCTGAACCCGGCGGTGCCCCGCGACGTCGAAACGATCTGCCTGAAGTGTTTGGAGAAGGACCCGGCGAAGCGGTACGCGACCGCGCAAGCACTGGCCGACGACCTGTTGCGCTGGCTGCGGAACGAGCCGATCGCGGCCCGCCCGGCGGGCGCGCTGGAGCGGGCGTCGAAGTGGGTGAAACGAAACAAGGTGGCGGCGCTCGCGGGCGCGGCGGTGGTGCTGGCGCTGCTGGTTGGCGCGGGCGTGTCGGTGGCGTTCGGCATTGAGGCGCAACAGAAGCGCAAAGACGCGGAAGCCGCCGCCGGCCGCGAGGAACAGGAAAAGAAGGACGCCATCGCGGCCCGCGGGCAGGCGGAAACCAACCTGCGCGAGGCGGTGAAAACGACCGCGTCGTTCGTCGCGCTGGCGACCGAACTGGAAGAGACGCTCGGCGCGCAAACTGGGCTGACGCTGCGCCTGCTGGGGCAAACCGAAACGAACTTCGCGCGGCTCCGCACGCTCGGCGATTCGCCGGAAGCGCGCGAGCAACTCGCGGCACTGCAAGCGCTGACCTCGAAACTGCAACTGGCGCGCGGGCGCACGGACCTCGCGCTCGCCGCCGGCACCGAAGCCGTGGCCGGCTACGACGCGCTGCGCGACAGCCCGCACGCCGACACGCGCCCCGGGTTGTGGCTGGCGCTACACGCGCGCGCGCGTGCACTCCGACCGCGGCACCACCGGCCCGGCACTCGCCGACGTGCGCCGCGCGCGAACCATCGCCGACGAACTCGCCGCGGCGCAACCGGAGAACTACCGCTGGCAGGTGCTTCAAGCGAAGAGCAACATGCTGGTCGGCGCGCTGGAGTGGGCGCAGGGCCGCTTCACGGAGGGCAACGCGAGCCACGCGCGCGCGCTCGAACAAGCGACCGGCGCCGTGAACACGCCCGAAGGCGCGGGCGACGTGCAAGCGCGCCGGCTGCTCGCCCGCGAGCACTACAACCGCGGCGCGGCGCTGGAACGGCGCGAAGAACCCGGCGCGCCGGCCGAGTACCTGAAGGCGCACGACCTGCTCGACCCGCTCGCGCCCGGTTCGCCCGGCGTTCAAGCGGACCTGATCGACGCGCTCATCGCGCGCGCCGTACCCGTACACCAGCACGGCGACGAGGCGCGGGCGCGCCAACTGCTCGCGCGCGCCGAACAGTTGGCCAACGGGTTGCTCCTGATCGACCCGAACAGCGCCGAGTGGCAGCGCTTGCGCTTTTACGCCGGCATCACCCGCACGCAGGCGCTCGCCCGCGCGGACGAAGCCGCGGCCGTGCTGCGCGAGCAACTCGCGCTGTTCGAACGGCTGATCCCGATCGCCGAGCGCATCGTGCGCGACGACCCGGCCAACGCGGTGTGGCGGCAGCGCTTCGTGGTCCTCCGCCGGAGCGTCGTGATGAACACGGTCTCGACCAACCCGAAACGGCCGGACGACGAGAACGCGAAGCTGCGCGCGCGGGCCGCCGAGGTGATCGAGGAGGGCAAGCGCCTCGTGGCCGCGGACCCGGAGAATTACAACGCGCTCCAAGCCGCGTTCACGACCGGCCGCGTCGGGTTGTTCCTGCTCGGGCAGTTGGGCGGGAAGCGAAGCGCCGACGACGTGCGCGCCGTGTTTCAACCGGTTCACGACTTCTACGCGCGCCGCCGCAAGAGGGAACCCGAACGCGCCGAGTGGCGCGTCGAAGCGGCTCAGACGCACTACGACGCGCTCAACGCGTTCCTCGCCGGCGAGCTTTTCGGCGAGTCGGAAGCCGAAGCGCGAGCCGGCTCGGACGCCCTGAAGGGAGTGCCCGATGCGCCCCGAGTGGCGCTGTTGCGCAGCAACCTCGCGTGGTACTTGGCGCAGGCACTCTTGCAGAAGAAACCTGCGGACGCGCGGGGCGCGGTCGAAGCCGCGCGCACCGCGACGGACGCGCTCGAGCCGTGGGTGGTGGCCCGCCCCGCGGCCGACACGATGCGCAAACAGTGGACCGATTCGGCGAACCTGCTCGCCGTCGCGCTGCGCGCGCTCGAGCGGTTTGACGAAGCCGAACGGGTGCGCGGGCGGGTGCGCACCGTGCGGCTCCAGATCGCCGCGAACCAACTCGCGGGCCGCGACTACCTACCGAAGCGCCAAGTGCTGTTGAGCGATGCGGCATCCCAACGGATCGCGCGCCTCACCGACGCGAAACTCGCCGAGCAAGTGGTGACAGCCGCCGAGAAGGGGTTGAGCCTCGGACGCAACTCGGACAAGACCATCGAGCTGCTCGAAGCGTGCCTGATCGCGTGCGCTTCGACCGACGCGACCGACCCGGCGCACCGCGACGCCGTGCGCCGCTACCTCGCCACAGTCGCCGCCGCCTACGACGCGCTCGCCGACAAGCAGAAACTCACACCGGAAGAGGAGCGTGTGGCGGCGGCCGTGCGGGCCGCCATCGACGAATTGGATCGCACCGCACCGGAACCGCACGCGAAGAAGATTGGCTCGTGATGAGATTCCGCGGCACACCCTTTCGCATTCATCACCGCTGCGGTAGACTTTTCTTCACACGCATCACACTGCACGAGCTGCCCGCCATGCGCACGTCCGGTATCACGCTCCTCGCCGCGCTCGCGGCGCTCGCGGTTCACGCCGCCGAACCCGCGCCCCAACCGCGACCCAAAGCGCCGCCCGCCGAAGCGCCCAAGCCCGCCGGCGAGAAGATGCCGCTCACCGGCCTCGCGCCCGCCAAGCCCATGTTCGACGCCTGCATCTACAAGTACCCGGTCGGCACCACCAACGCGCAGGCGCAAGCGTTCGTGAACCAAGGGCTGGGCCAGTACTACTCGTACGTGTGGATCGAAGCCGCGCGCGCGTTCGAGACCGCGACGCGGCTCGACCCGAATTGCGCCTACGCGTGGCTCATGCTGAACCGCGCGCTCGAGAAGTACGGGCGCACCGGCACCGCCAAGCCCGCCGGCCCCTATGTGGCGGCGCTCGGCGGCCTCGTGTACGCGAAGCTCCCGCCGGGCGTCGGCCGCAACAACGCCGACCTCGCGCTCGAAACCGCCCGCGCGCTGATGCCCAAAGCCAGCCACCGCGAACAGCTTCACATCCAAGCCCGTTTGCAAGAGAAGGGCATGTGGCCCGACACCCCCGCGACCGACCGCAACAAGAAGGCCGCGCAGTCGCTCGACGAACTGCTCATGCTGTACGACGACGACGAAGAGGCGTGGTTCTGGCGCGCCCAGCTCGCGCGCGACTACGGCCCGAACGGCACCGCGGTCTACTACAAGGCGCTGCTCCGCGTGAACCCGCTGCACCCGGGCGCGAACCACGAGTTCGTTCACTTCTACGAGAACGTCCAGCGGCCCGCGCTCGGCTGGCCGTTCGCGGAAGGGTACATGAAGTCGTCGCCCGGCATCCCGCACGCGTTCCACATGCAGGCGCACCTCGGCATGCGCATCGGCAAGTGGGGCACCACCAGCGACTGGAGCTCGAAGGCGATCGAACTTCAGCTCGCGTACCACAAGGTTCAGGGGGTGACCGCGGGCGAAGACCACCAGTTCAACCATCACATGGAAACGCTCACGCGCAGCCTCGTCCACGACGGCCGCTTCGCCGAAGCGAAGAAGATCAAGGCGCTCGCGGAAACCTACAAGTACAGCTTCCGCCCGGAGTGGCTGCGGATGGCGCTGGGCGAGCGCAACTGGGACGACGCGCACAAGCTGATCGAGCAGTTCCGCCGCACGGACAAGAACACCGGCGCGTACTACGCGGCCCTCGTGGCCCTTGAGAAGGGCGACACCGCGCAGGCCGAGCGCGAGGTGGACACGATGCGCCAAAGCGCGCAGGGCAAGAAGGGGCCGCGCGGCACCGACCGCCGGCTGGACGAAGTGCAGGGCCGGTTGCTGTGCCAGAAGGGCGACGCGGAAGGGCTTAAGGTGCTCAAGAAGATCGTGGACGCGACCAAGAACGACTTCTACCACCACGCGTGGGGCAACGGCGCGGTGTACATGGAATCGTGGGGCATCGGCGCGCTGGAAGCCGGCAACGCGGCGCAGGCGGAAGAGGCGTTCCAAGAGGCGCTCGCGCACGACGCCGGGAGCGTGCGCGGCGCGCTGGGCTTGTGGGCCTTGTGCGAACGACTGGACCGCCGCGACGAAGCCGAGCGGTACCTGAAGGTGGCGCGCCGCGTGTGGGCGAAGGCCGACCCCAAGGACTTCGCCGCGCTCCAGAGCGCGATGGCCGCGCGCGCCGCGAAGTTGGACAAAGCCGTCGCGGGCGCGGGGGAGTAGAGCGCACCGTGGCCTTTTTCTTGTGGCACCGGCCAGAGGCCGGTGCCACTTCACAAGCACCCCAACACCGGCCAGAGGCCGGTGCCACAAATCTAACCAAACACATGACTCGCGTTCTTCCGCTCGCACTCGTCGTCGCGCTCGCTTCGCCGCTGACCGCGGCCGAACCGCTCGCGCCCGGCACGCCCGTGGGCAAGCGGCCCGGCCCCTACAGTTTCCTCGTCGCCACCGGCCCGCAGCGCGGCAAGCAGACGTGCTACATCTGCGAACAGCACGACGCGGACCGCCCCGGCATGGTCGTGTTCGCGCGCACCACCACCGACCCGCTCGCCCTACTGCTCGCGCAACTGGACGCCGCGGCGCTCGCCAACAAGGACACCGGCTGCAAGGCGTGGATGACGCTGCTTTCGGAGAAGGCGGATTTGGACGAACTGGCGAAGTGGGCGCAGAAGCAGGGGCTGAAGGCGCTGCCGGTGGGCGCGTTCGAGGACGCGGACGGCCCGCCGGCGTACAAGCTCCACAAGGACGCGGACGTAACCGTGATCCTGTTCACCAAGCAGAAGGCGACGGCGGCGTTCGCGTTCCGCGCCGGCGAGTTGGACGCCGCCGCCACCGCGCGCGTGCTGAAGGCCGCAGGGGAACTGTTCGGGAAGAAGTGACGGTGCGCTTGGGGCGCGTGCCGGGTCTTCGCGCCCGCGGGGTTCACTCCGCGGCGGCGGCCTCGCGCACCTTCGCCATGCTCACGACGTTCCCGCGCCCGTGGTACTCCACTTCGGTCATGAAGCCGCGCATGAGCAGCAGGCCGCGCCCGCACGGGCGCTCGAGGTTGTCCGGGTCGGTGGGGTCCGGCACGTCGGCGGGGTTGAAGCCCGCGCCCTCGTCGGTGATGCGGATGTCGAACCGGTCGGGGGTCACGCTGTAGACCACGAACACGCGCTTGTCCGGGTCCATCTGGTTGCCGTGCTTGATCGCGTTCACCAGCGCCTCTTCGAGCGCCAACTTGATCGAGAACACCTCGTGCTCGGTGTACGCGGCCGCGCTCAGGTCGCCTTCGATCAGCTCCTGAACGCGCCGCGCCTCGGCGAGGTCGCTGGGAATGGTCAGTTCGGTGCCCATCTGCGCGACGCTCATGGGTGCGAGTGCCCGGCCGGCCGGAGTGAAACGGAGGGGGAAAAGCCCGGCGCGGGCGGGGCGAGGGCCGCGCCGGCGGGGGTCACGCGAACGACTGCAAGCCGGACTGCTCGTCGGCGGCGATGGTGAGGATCTTGTCCAGTTTGGTGATCTTGAACACGTCCAAGATGTCCTTGGCGATCTTGCACAGCACCAGCTTGCCCTGCACCGCTTGCAGCTTGCGGTGCAGCGTGATGAGCTTGCCCAGCGCCGCCGACGACATGAACTCGACGTTGCCGAAGTTCAGGAGCACCTTGCGCCGGCCCAGTTCGTCCACGAGGCGGAACAGGTCGTCGCCGATCATCTGGATGTTCTGCTCGTCCAGAATCTTCTTGTCGACGAAGTTGACGACCGCGATGTCCCCGATGTCTTCGACCTCGAGCCGGCGACGGCGGGGCTGTTGGGACGCCATGGCGCACCTGAACGTGAATGTGTGAACGGCCCGCGCAAAACGCCGCGCGGGGTACAGTGAGCATCTTTCTGCGTCCGGGGGCCGGTGTCAAGTGGCGCGCGGCGGTTTTGCGCGCCGCACGTTTTTTGCCGGTTCTCACTTCCCTTTCACCGGCCCGTCGTAACGATGTGCGCACCGTCGCGCACGCCGCGCGCCGGGCAGCAGCACTTCACATCGCGCAAGGGGAACAGTCATGCGGGCAGTTCGTGGGCTCCTCGCGGCCGTGCTGGCCGCGGGCATCGTCACCGTGGTCGCGGCCCAACCCGGCGGCGGCTTCGGCCGGCTCGGTGTCCAAGACACGTTCATCACCGTGCTGAACAACAAGGCCCTCCAAGAAGAGGTCAAGATCACCGACGAGCAGAAGGCCAAGTTCAAGGGCATCACCGAGAAGCAGCAGGACATGCAAAAGAAGCAGTTCGAGGGCATGAAGGACAAGTTCGCCGACGCCAAGGGCGACAAGGACAAGATGACCGAACTGTTCACCGAGATGCAGAAGGAAGGGGCGAAGGTGACGGCCGAGGTGAAGAAGCTGGTGGAAGCGGAACTGACCGCCGACCAGAAGAAGCGGCTCAAGCAGATCCACGTGCAGAACCTGCGCATGGGGGCCTTCACCAACGAAGAGGTGCTGAAGGACCTCGGCGCGACCGACGCGCAGAAGGGCACCCTGAAGGAGATCGTGGCCGAGTTCGGGAAGGACGAGGCCGAAGTGCGCAAGGACATCTTCGGCGAGCCGAAGGGCGGCAAGGGCGGGTTCGGCGGCTTCGGCAAGCAGGACCCGGAGAAGACCAAGGAGTTCAACAGCAAGCGCGACAAGCTCGCGAAGGCGGCGATGGCGAAGGTGACCGAGGCGCTCAGCGACGACCAGAAGAAAAAGTGGGGCGAGATGACCGGCGAGCCGTTCGACCTGAGCAAACTGACGCAGTTCGGCGGGTTCCCCGGTGGCGGGTTCGGCAAGGACAAGGCCAAGAAGAAGGACGACGAGTAAGGGTCGCCGGCCGGCTCTCCCCGGTCGCACCGCGCGCCCTCCCCAATACGGGGAGGGCGCGTTCGTTTGGGGAACCGGTTGTAGCGGTTCGCGCGGGTGCGCCAGTTCGGGCGCGTGGCGCGAATGCGCCGGTCGGGCCGGCGCGCCGGCCCCCGGAACGCGCGCCGCAGCCCCCGCGCCCTGTTGACTTCCCCCATTTTCTCTATTCCACTGCATACACCCCAAGCGGAGTATCCGCGCCGCGGGCGCGGATTTCGCCGTCGTTTCGAGCGGTTCCGCTCAAGGGCGGCCTTGCTTGCCCCTCGGCCCCAACGTAGAGTTTGCTCGCGGTTGTGCTCGCCCGCCGCGACCAATTCACCGGACCTCGGTTCCGACCATGCCGGCCCGCCACTCGCACACCGCCGACTACCCGACCGCCGGGTTCCGCACCGTGACGCTGCCGGGCGCGCCCGGGCGCACGGTCGGCGTGTACCTGCCCACCGACTACCAGCCCAAGTACGCGTACCCCGTGGTGGTGCTGTTCCACGCCGAGGGCGCGAGCGCCGACGGCGCGGCCCGGCTCGTGCCGCTGCTCAGCGCGCGCAACTACGTAGTGCTCTGTGTCCGCGGGGCCGCGCGGCGCGCCCCGCGGGCCGACGGCCGCCCCGCGTTCG
>JALHNS010000253.1 GCA_022843445.1 Gemmata sp. | reverse complement strand
CCTCCGCGCCGCCGCCGGCCGTGCCGCCGACGGCCCGCACCCCGGTGCCGACCAAGTGAGGGCGCTCGCGCTCGCGGCCCGGCACGCGCCTCACTTCTGCAAGATGGGCAGGTAGTTGTTGGGCAGTTGCAGCACGATGAGGCTCATCGCGGTGGCGTAGGCGGTGCCGCTGATGTCGGTCCATCCGCCGCCCCCGGCGCGGCCCCGCGCGAGCAACTCGTCGCGCACGGCCGGGAACCACGTGCGCCAGTATTCGCCGCCCGCGGTCCACATGGCGAGCGCCGCGTAGTAGTGGCCGTAGTAGTAGTGCTGCTGCGGCACCTCGCGCTGGTTGAACTGCGGCCCCGGGGTGAACTTGGCGAGGTACTTCAGCCCCTTTTGAATCGCGCGGTCGTTCGCGTCCTCGTCCTCGGGGACGCTAGCACTGTACAGCCCCACCACCGCGGCGGCCGAGCGCGCGAACGCCGAGAACCCGAGTTGGCGCGTGTACGCGAACCCGCCGTCGCTCAGTTGGCACCCGCGAATGTAGGCCGAGCCGGCCCGGATCGCGTCCTTGCGCACGAACACGCCCGCGTTCCGGGCCGCCCGCAGTGCCATCATGAATGCCACCGTGACCGACACGTCCGCGTCTTGCGGGACCGGGCTGTACCGCCACCCGCCCTGATTGTTCTGCGCCTTCAGGGCGAACGCCGTGGACTGCTCGAGCAGCGCGCGCACCCGCTTCTGCCGCTCAGAACCGGGCAGCATGCCGCACACTTCCGCGAGGAACAGGCTCGCGAACCCGTGGCTGTACATGCCGCTCTGGTGCCCGCCGAACTCTTGCGCCGTGAGGTACCCGCGGGTGCCCCCGATGCGCAGGACGTAATCGACGAGCCGGCTGACGTTGCGCCCGTACTTGCCGCGCCCCGGCTGGTGCCCGGCGGCCATCAGCGCCAGCCCGCACAGCCCGGAGATGCCCGCGACCGACCCGGAGCCGAGCATCCGGTTGTTCGGATCGGAGAACGAGCCGTCCTCGTTCTGCGCGGCCGCGAGCGTGGCGAGCCCTCGGTCGATCGCGGCTTGCGTGTCGGCGGTGATGAACTCGGCCCCGGTGTCGGAGCCGCCCGCACCCGGTTGCGGCGCCGGCGGCTGCGCCGAGCCGACGAAACTGAGCGCCAGCCCCGTGCCGGCGGTGGCGGCGGCGCGCAGCGCGTCGCGGCGGGTCACGTTCGACAGCGGCATCGGCGAACCCTCGGGCGAAGTTCCAGAGTTCCAAGGTCCGGGGTTCCAAGGTGCCGAGAAGTTGGTCCCGCGGAGTGCGGAACTTCTGGAACTTTGGAACTGCTCTCGCTACTTCTTCGGTACCGCGGGCGGCGGTTGGCCCTTCTCCGACAGCGACGAGTAGTACAGTTTCAGCAGTTCCGCGTACTTCGGCATCACGTCGTCTTTGTAGAACTGCGTCATCTGCTGGCGCAGCTTGTCGGGCAAGTGGCCCCACACGTCTTTCGCCACGTCGTCGTCGAACGGCAGCCCGCCCTGCTTGCCGTCTTTGCCGCCGACGTTCCCGCCACCGTTCCCGCCCTTCGGGTTCTTCGCGTCGCCCGGCTTCGTCTCTTTCCCGCTCTTGTCCTTCGGTTCCTTCCCGTTCTTGTCGATCGGCGGGTGGTCCATCCCCTTGCCGCCCTTGTCGCCCTTGTCCTTCTTGTCGCCGCCGTTGGGGTCGCCCATGCGCGGGCGGCGCTCGCCACTCTTCGGCGGCGCGTCGTTCATCCCGCCCATCGGCATCCCCATCCCCATATCTTTGCCCATCCCCATGCCCATGCCCATGCCCATGTCTTTGCCCATCGGCATCCCCATGCCTTTATCCATTCCCTTGTCCATGCTTTTGTCCATGCCCTTGTCTTTCATCATGTCGCCGCCCATCGGCGGGGGCATGTCCGGGTTCATGTCGTTCTTGTCTTTGTCCTTGTTGTCCTTGTTGTCCTTGTTGTCCTTCGGGGGCGGGTCGTCTTGGCGGTTGATGAGGTCGTCGATGTCTTTGAGGATCTGCTTCTGCGTGCCGCGCGTGTCGGTGCCGGTGTCGGTCTTGGCGAGGCGGTCGCCGACCTCTTTGGAGTTCTTGATGATGCGCTCGACCACCGCGGCCGGGTCTTCGGCCTTCTTCGGCGGTTCGGGGGGCGGAACCGGCGGGCGCGAGCCGTCGTCGGCGACTGCGCGCGGCGGCGGCGCGACCGGCAGGTCGGCGCGCGCGGCGAGGGCGGTCAGCGCAACGGCGAGCACGGGGAGCGCGGCGCGCATCACGGTTTCTCCGGGGCGGGGGCGTCGTTGTCCGGGTTCGGCTTCTTCTGAACCTTCTGGGCCATCAGCTCGAACAGCGCCGCGATCTCGCGCTGGGCGCGCTCGAGGTCCGCGAGTTCGGTCTTCTCGTCGGGCTTCAACTTGTCGGCGTCCGGGTTCTCTTTGGCGAACTGCGCCGTGCGCTCGTTCAGTTCGGCCTGAAGCGCGCGCAGCACCTTCAGTTGCGCGAGCGGCGGCACCGCGTCGCCGTTCCCGCCGCCGTCCGGGTTCGGTTGCGGCGGCTGCGGTTGCTGGTCGTTCGGCTCCTTCGGCGCGCCCTCTTTCGGCTTCTTCGGTTCGTCCGGCTTCAGGGCTTCGGCCAGTTGTTCGAGGCGGCGCTGCGCCAGTTCGAGCGGGCGGCTCACCTTGCGGTCGTTGGCCGCTTCGAGTTCGGCGTCGAACGCGGCGGCGAGGTCCGCGTCGTCGCACCGGGCCTTGATCTTGTCGCGGGCGCGGTCGTCGGCGTCGGCGGCGTCCTTGAGCATGCGGGCGAACACCGGCAGGGGGGCGAACTCGGCGTCGGCGAGCTTGCGCAGTTCGAGCGCGAGCTCTTTGATCCGCACCGCTTCGAGGTCCGAGTAGCTGGTGAGCAGCGCGCGGTCCCAGCCCTTGTTCTTCGCGGCCTCGCCGTGCACGCGGGCGGCCTCTTGCACCGCGCCGCGCTGGCGCTCCAGTAGCGCCTTCACGATGTCCGCGAGCTTGCGGCGCTTCTCGTCAGCCAGTTGGCGCCCGGCTTGCGCGGCTTGGCGGTCCAGTTGGTCGCGGGCGGCGTCGAGCCGGTCCACGGCCTCGGCCTGTGCGCGGTCGTTGGCGCGGCCCTGTTCGAGGTCGTCGCGGGCCGCCTCCATGCGGTCGAGCGCGGCGCGCGCGGCGCGGGCCGCGTCGTCGGCGCGGTCGCGCTGGAGCTTCTGGAGCACCTCGCGCCCGCGCTCGATCAGCTTGTCTTGCTCCCGCGCCAGTTCCTTCAGCGCCTCTTGGCGCTTCGCGGGGTCGGCGATGCGGTTCGCGGCGTCCGCCCGCTTGCGCAGCTCGTCTTGCGCGCCGGCGAGCGCGTCGAGTTGGTCGGCGGCGGCCCGCAGTTGCTTGGGCTTCGCCAGTTCGGGAACGTCGTCCTTCTCCTTCTCCGCGAGCGCCGCGGCGAGCGCGTTGAGGCGGTCCGCGGCGGCGCGCTGCACGTCGGCGGCGCGGCCCTGCTGGTTCGCGCGCAAGAGGTCGTTGGCCCGGCGCAGGTCGTCCGGGAGCGCGTCGCCGCCGGCCGCGTTCAGCCCCTTGCGGAGCGCCGCGGCCTCGTTCGCGGCGGCGTCGGCTTGGGCGCGCAGGTCCTTCGCGGCGGCGCTCAGTTCGTCGGCCCTCGCGCTCAGCTTGGATTTGTCCACCGGGTTCGGTTCGTCCAGCGCTTTCAGCTTCAGGTCGGTCGCCTCCTTGTCGACCGCGTCGGCTTTGGCGCGCAGCGCGGCGGCCTGCTTGCCGCGCTCGCCGGCGCGCCGCGCGGCGCGGGCGATGAGTTGCGCGGTCTCGGCCGCGGTCGGTTCCACCTTGCCCGCGGCGCGGTCGAGGTCCTTCTGCTGCTCCGTCGTGGGGTTCACCTTGCCCTCGGGCACGCGGTTCTTGAGCTGCTCGTTGGCCGCGATTTGGCGAAGAATCGTGTCGCGCAGCACGCGGGCCTCGCCGCGGATCTCGCCCGCGCCGCCCCACTGCGCCAGCAGGTCCAAGAGCGCGGTCGCGGTGTCTTCGACGTTCTTCTGGTGCCGCGCGCCCTTGCGGAGCGCCTCGTTGAACGCGGGCACCGATTCGGGCTTCGGCGCGGCCGCGAACTGGCGCGCGTCGGCCACGTGCTGGTCCGCGGTGCCGAGGTCGCGCTCCGCGGTGCGCCCCAGCTCTTGAGCCACGATTTCGGCGCGGTCGGTGGCGCTGGTGCGGGGCAACTGGTTCGCGCGGGCCGTGGCGCGGAGCAACTCGGCGCGGGCGCGCAGCCCGTCGCGCGGGTCGGACACTTTCGCGCGCAGTTGGCGCTGGATCTGCTCGGCCGCGAGCAGGCGGTCGCGGTCGCCGGTGTTCAGGCTGCCGTCCTTTTGGGGCGTCACGTCGGTCAGCTTCGCGCGGGCCTCGCGCTGCTGGTCGCGCAGGCGCACCAGTTCGGGCCGGAGGGCCGCGAGTTCGTACTGGATCCACGCGTCGATCGCCTCCGCGGACGCGATGCGAATTTCCACCTCCGTCGCGCTGCGCCCCGGCCCCTTCAGGCTCACGTCGTCCCAGTCGTCGGCGGCGGCGCGGAGGAACAGCGTGTCGCCCTCGCGCACCGGCGAGCCGTCGTCGCGGAGGAACGCCGCGACCGGCACCGTGCGCACCGCGGTCGCGCCTTCGGGTTCGTGCAGTCCGAACACCGCGGCGCGGCCGGTGAGCGCCGCCACCGCGTTCGGGTGAACGTTGGCCGCTCGCGCGAGCCGCACCGTGCGCACGGTGCCCTCGCGCCCGACGCGGTACTCCAGTGTGAAATCGCGCAGGCCGTACAGCTTGTCTTCCGCGGTCGCGATGACGAGCACGTTCGCGTTCGGCGTGAGCAGCGGCGGGTCAAAGCCCGGCAGCGGGCCCTCGAGCGCGACCTGCGGCACCGGGTCCGGGGTGAGGCGAATTTCAATGAGCCGCGTGCCCACCAGCCCGGTCGCGTCGGTGAGCCTCAGCGCGTAGGTGCCGGTGAGCGCGGGCGTGAATTCGACCGCGAGCCGCGTGCCCTCCCCGGACACGCGCACCGGCACGTCGGCCCCGATCTCCTGCGCCAGCGCCTGTGCCGCAACCGCCGTCAGCGGGTTCAGGTGCCCGGCGAACGCGACCGGCGCGCCGTGCGCGAGCACCGCCTTGTCGCCGGTGAACGTGAGCACCGCGGACGCCACCGGCACGTCGGTCGCGGCGGCGAACGACAGGCGCGTGCCGAGCGGCACTTCCACGACGGCCGCGCCGTCGGGGAGTTGCTGCGCCGGGAGCCGCGTGTAGAGCGGCGGCGCGGCGTGGAACTGCGGCGACGGCCGGCCGTCCAGCGGGACGAGGCGCGGTGGCGGCACCACGGTGATGTCGAGCCAATCGGAATCGAAGTCGTTGGCGGTCACGCGCACCGCGAACGAACTGGCGACGCGCGCCGGCTCGAACTTCGCGCTCACCACCGCGGCGCGCGGCACCGCGGGGTCGTTGTCGAGCGCCAGCGGGAACTGCTCCTCGAACTCGCCGCCCCCTTCGACGCGCATCTTCACGGTCGCGTTGCCGAGGATGACGCCGCGGGCCGCGAACTTCAGCTCGAACGGCTCGCCGCGCCCGACCCGGGCCGGGAACCGCTTCGGGTTCAGGAACTCGATCCGCGTTTTCGTGGGCCACGGGTGCGCGCCGAACGGGTCGGCGAGGCGCACCGCGGCGGTGCCGGCGCGGGCGGTGTTCCACAGCGCCAGCGGCACCGCGACGGCCACCACCAGCGCGCACAGCCACGCGTTCCGCCAGCACGCCCCGGTGGGTACCAGTTCGTCCATCGGCAGCCGGTTCGCCTTGCGCTCGGCGGCCCGCACCGCGTTCGCCAGCATGCGGTTCGAGACACCCGGCGGCGCTTTCGGCGGCGCGTCCTCTTCGTCGGCGTCCGGGCCGAGGAATTCGACCGCGGTCGCGAGCGCGTCGTTCAAGTTGGGGAACCGGTTTTCGAGTTCGAGCGCCAGCGAGAGCGGATCGGTGTGCAGCTTCATCGGCCGCGCAACGCACCGCACCCACACGACGCCGCCGAGCGCGAGGACGGTGCCCAGCGCCAGCGCGCGGGGAAGCGCGCCCAAGTGAACCGCGGCGTCCACGAACCCCGCGAGCGCCGCGAGGCCCAGCACCGTGGCGACGAACAGGAACACCCCGGACAGCACCGCGACGCGCTTCCGCGAGCGGCCGATCTCGCGCAACTTCGACGGCAGCGGTTCGCGCTCGGTCGGCGGTCGCAGCACCAGTGCCATGCGGAAGGCTCCCGTTAAGCAACACCGAGGCGGGCGAACGGCCGGTGCCACCGCGATCACCGGCCGGCTCGCGCCGTCCGTTCGCCGTGACAACCAACAGACGAACCGACGCGGCATACCGATTGTAACCCGGCGCGCCCGCGGGTCACAACAGCCGCTCGCGCTTTCGTAACAGCCATTCGGCCGTGAGCAGCAGCAGCACCAGCAGGTACACGAGCGGCTGGTTCCACACCGGCACCGGCGGGCACGGCTGGTTCAGCGGCACGCGGTTCAGGTTCTTCAGGTCGTCGAACACGTCGGTCGCGTTCGCCAGCGTGTAGAACCCGCCGCCGGAAATGGTCGCGGCCGCGGCGAGGTCGGCCCGGTTCAGTTCCACGCGCTCGCGCTCGTTCATGGGCGGCAGCACGCGGGCCGTCGCCCACGGGCGCGAACCCGGCACTTCGGGATCGGTCAGCTCGAACCGGTACTCGCCGTCGGGCGCGCGGGGCAGGGCGGCTTCGTACAAGATGGTCGGCCCGGACACGCGCTGGAGCGCGAGCACGTTCGCGTCGGTCGGCCCGGCACCCGGCGTGCCGTCGGGCCTCGAGAGCGGCGCGCGCGTGACTTGCACGCGCACCGGGGCGTCGCCCGGCGGCGTCGGCGCTTCGATCGGGAACCGCACCTGCACGAGCACGCGCTCGTCGCGGCGGAACTCGGTTTTGGGAGCGACGCGCACTTCCGGGCGGCGCACCCGCGACCGCGACAGCACGCGGAGCGCCTGCATCCAGAAGCGGTCGAAGTGCTCTTCGTCGGCGCGGAACCGCCAGCGCCACGTGTCGTCGAAGCCGACGAACAGCACCGGCCCGGCCCCGGCGTACTGCTGAATCACGAGCGGGTGGTTCTCGCCCGGCGCGCCGCCGTCGGCGGGCTTCGTGGGGTGAACCGCGAGCACGCTCGTGAGCTGCTTCCGCTTGTAGCCCTTCGCGTACCACATCAGCGGTTTCAGCTTGTTCCAGATGCGGAGCGATTCGGCCTCGTCGCCGGAGAACCGGAACAGCGGGTGCAACCGGCCCGCGGGCGTCAGCTTCGGTTGGAACTCTTCGGTCAGCGGTTGCTCTTCGCTGTTGCGCGCCGGCGGCGCGTCGCCGGGCGTCACCGGCAGCACGTCGGCCAGTGGCGTATCGGCGTAGGCCGCCGGCGTGCCGTGTTCGCCGCTGAGGAACAGCAAGCCGCCGCCCTTCTCGCGCACGAAATCGGCGAGGTCGCGCTGCACGGCCGCGGCCCGCGCGCCGCCCAGCGCCTTCGGGTCCACGTCGCCCAGAATCACCACGTCGTAGCCGAACAGTTCGGTGCGCGTCGGGAACTCGCCACGGAACGCGGAGCGGTCGGTGTCGGCCCAGCCCTTCGACGAATCGAGCAGCACCACTTGCAGTTCGACCGACTTCCCGCCGACCGACTTGTCCGATTCGCGCTCGAGCATCGTCTTGATGAACCGGAAGTCGTACCGCGGGTAGCCTTCCACGAACAGAGCCCGAATTTTGCGCGAATCGGTGACGAGCACCGTGCGCTCGATCTGGTTGTTGCGCGTGTTGGTCTCGCCCGGTACCGGCGGCACGCTCAGGATGTAGGTCTTCTCGCCCACTTCGTCGGGCGTGTGGCCCACCTGCACCGTGACCGGGTTGCCGTTCGGGTCCGGCGTCACGCTCACCTTCGCGCGCTCTTCGACGCGCCCGTTGGAGAGCTTTTCTTTCAGCGACACGACGACCGGGCCGGGTGGCACCTTGCCGCGCGCCGTGAGCCGCGCCTCGAACGCGATGCGGTCGCCGCGGCCTACCACGTCTTCGGCTTGCAGGTCCGCGAGCGCGAGGTCGGGCGTCTCCCACGTGTCGCCGACGCCGATGAGGTACAGCGGCACGCCGTCAATCGCGGCGGCGCGTGCGGCCTTCGGCAGGTCGTCGCCGCCTGTGGTCACGCCGTCGGTGAACATGACGATCGCGGCGAGCGACTGTCCGCGGAACGCCTTCAGTACCGCTTCCACGCCGTCGCCCAAGTGGGAGGCGTCTCCGTCGGGCTTCAGTTTCTCGATGGCCTCGCGGGCCGCGGGCAGTTGGTCGTCCTCCTCGATCCCGGCGAGCGGTTCGGTCTTCTCGGCGACCGAATACAGGTGAACTTTCACCTGCTTCTCGTGCAGCAGCTTATCGAGCCAGTCGAACTCTTTGCGCGCGAGCAGCAGTTGCGCGAGTTTGAGCCGCGACGTTTGCGACAGGTTGCCCGCGCCGCCGGCCAGTTCCTCGGCCCTCGCGCGCACGGCCGGGTCCTTGTACTCGTCGGCCTTCGCCATGCTGCCGCTCACGTCGAGCACGATGGCGACTTCGGGCCAGCCCTCGCGGTCGAACGAGAGCCGCAGTTGGCTGAGCAGCACGAACAGCGCGAGCAGGAACGCCGAGCAGCGGAGGAGCGCCGGCACGAGCACGCGGGGCCGCGCCGCGGCGCTCGCGGCGCGCTCGCGCAGGTACGCGGCGCACGTGAACGCGACGCACAAGAGCGCCAGCCCGCCGACGAACCGGCGGTCCGTGACCGCGTTGCGGAAGAAGGCGTTGAACCCGTCGAGCCGCCACTTGGTGCCCTCGCCCGGCGCGGCGGTGGGCACGCCGGCGGCGCGCTCGATGGCGGCGCGGGCGTCGGGCGGTAGGAACGCGAGCGGGTTCTGCGTGCGCTCGGCGTGGAACACCGCGAACAGCACGAACCCCGCGACCGCGAGCGGCAGCAGCGCCGCGGCCGCGCCCGCCAGCCGCGCCGCGCCGCCGCCGGTGCCGCCGCTCGCCCCGGACGAGCGCGCTTTGCCGAACTGCCACGCGATCAGCACTTCCAGCAGCATCACGACGACGGCAACCGAGGTCGCGGTGCGCGCGATCACCGGGCCGTGCGGCTTCGGGGTCGTGGGCAGCGCGGTGCCGCTGTCGTCGGTGGCCTTCACCTCGCTCTGGTCGCCCACGATCTGCACCGCGCCGACCGGCTTGAAGTCGTTCGCGTCGAGCCGCCGCAGGTCCGATTCGGTCGGCGCGCCGGCCACCACTTCGGGCACGTTCACCGCGAACGCGCGGTCGCGCGCGCCGTTCACCCCGATGCGGTAGATGCCGCTCGTGAGCGTCCCCGGGAACCGCGCGACGCCGGCCTCTTCTTGGAGCGTCACGGGCACGGTCGCGCTCAGCCCTTCGGGGCCGACGAGCGCCGCGCTCAGCCCGGTCGCGCTCGCGGGGAAGAACTCTTCGAGCGCCTCGCCCACCGTGAGGGTGTGCCGGTCCGGGTTCGCCACGGAGTAGCGCAGGAACTCGTTCCAGAACGGCAGGTAACTAAACAGCGCCGGCCAGTCGTTCCAGTCCTCGTTGAACGTGCTCGTGTACACGTAGACGCGCCCGCGGTGCCGGTGCCACTCCACCAGCGCCGGGTCCGGCTTCTTCGCGTCCGGGTCTTTCTTCGGCTCCTCTTTGTTCGGTTCGTCCTTCTTGTCGTCCCTCTTCTCGGTGGCGAGGGTCGCGCGCGCGAACGACGCGACGCGCCGCCCGCGGCCCTCGGTGGGCAGTTCCATCTTCACGTAGCTGCGGAACGGCACGCTGACGAGGCCCGCCCGCGGCTTGTCGCCGCCGAACGGCACCAGCGGCATCTTGCGGAACTCGTCTTCCTCCGCGAACAGCCGGAAGCCGAGGTCGTCCGGGCCGTTCACCGTCACCACGTCGCCGAGCGGCCCCGGCAGCAGCCCGGTGCCGTCGCGGTAGAGTGCGGCGTTGTACGCGTTCCTGCTCGCGGCGGCGTTCGGCCCCATCCCGAACACGACGGTGCCGCCGCGCCGCAGCACCGCTTCGAGCTTCGACGCGAACTCCGGCAACGGGTTCGGCACGTCGCACACGAACACGCAATCGACGTTCGAGATGTCGCCCACCGCGGGGTCGAGGAACTCGGCGGGGGTGACCGTGCGCGGGCGCGCCGGCGTGTCGCCCGGCTTCGCGCCCGGCGGGAACAG
>JALHNS010000252.1 GCA_022843445.1 Gemmata sp. | reverse complement strand
GCGACGGCGGTGTTCAGCTCGCGCAGCGCGGCCGTCTCGCCGACGGCCTGAATGTTCGACGGCCCGCCCTCGCCGCGGCCCAGCGCCGCGCCGGTGTGCGCGTCCGCGACCACGGCGACCGTCTGCGACGCGCCGCCGTCGATCCCGATGACCAGTTGAAGTGAATCGGGCATGGCAGTCCCTACGCGGGGCGATTTCGACGAACCGCCGGCGTGAGCCGGCGGGTAGCGCGGGAATCACCCACCGGCTCGCACCGGCGGTTCGACCCACCGCGCGGTGAACCATCTACTTCTTCGCGCCTTTCACGTACTTGTCGAACCAACTGATCTGCTCGTACAGCACGTGGCCGATGCTCTCGCGGGCCGCGTAGCCGTGGTCCTCGTGCGGCAGCAGCACCAAGCGCACGGTGCCGCCGGTGCCGCGCACCGCCTGATACAGGCGCTCGCTCTGCACCGGGAACGTGCCCGGGTTGCTGTCGGCCGCGCCGTGAATCAGCAGCAGCGGTTCCTTGATCTTGTCCGCGTGATAGAACGGCGACATCTTGCCGTACACCTCCGGCGCTTCCCAGAAGGTGCGGCGCTCGTTCTGGAACCCGAACGGCGTGAGCGTGCGGTTGTACGCGCCGCTCCGCGCGATCCCGGCGCGGAAGATGTCCGAGTGCGCGAGCAAGTTCGCGGTCATGAACGCGCCGTAGCTGTGGCCCATCACGCCGGCGCGCGAAGTATCGACGCCGAACTCGGCGGCTTTGTCGAGCGCCGCTTTCGCGTTCGACTTCAACTGATCTACGAAGGTGTCGTTCGCGCTCGCCGGCGGGCCGACGACGGGCATCGAGACTTCCATCACCGCGTAGCCCTGCGTGAGGAAGAACAGGTGCGAGTACCCGCCGACCGCCGTGAACTTGTGCGGGGAACCCGTGACTTGCCCGGCGGTGTCGGCCGACGCGAATTCGACCGGGTACGCGTAGAACACGACCGGCACCTTGTCCCCTTCCTTGTGCTCAGGAGGAAGATGCAGCGTGAACGAAATCGTGGTGCCGTCGGCGCGTTTCGTGGTCACGAGTTGCTTCTTCGCCTTGCGCAGTTCCGGCGCGGGGTCTTGCGTGTCGGTGAGCTTCGTTTCGTGAACGCCGTCGCGGTAGAAGTAGTTCGGCGCGTCGGTCACGCTCTCGCGCCGCAGAATCAGCTTCGTACCGGCCGCGTTCAGCACCCGCACCACTTCCTCGTATTTGCCTTCGGCGCAGTGGAACAGGCGCTCGGTCTTCGCCGTCGTCACGTTGAACTTGTCGAGGAACGGGCGGTCGCCCTTGGGCGAAGCGCCGTCGCCGCGGAGGAACATCGCGTCGGTGCCGGCGGGCTGAATCGCGCCGTGACCGCTCGGCAGCGCACGCGCCACCGGCGCGCCCGGGTCGCCGTACTTGTCTTGCACCGAGCGCTCGAACAGCAGCTTCGGTTCTTCGAGGCTGATCGGGCTGGTACTCGCGAGGAACGTGCGGCCCCACTTGCGCTCGCGGTCGTAGTCGCGCACGAGCACGCGATTGCCCGATGCGAAGAAGTCGGCCCCGGCGAACCGGTGCTGCACCTTCATCAACTCGCTCGGCTTCAGTTCGGCTCCGGCGGTGGCGGTGAAGAGCGCGTCGCGGTGCTCGGCCTTCGCCTTCGGGTCGCCGCCGTCGAGCGCTTCGGCCCAGAACAGCGTGTGCGGTTGCGTGGGCACCCACCGCGCGCCGCGCGGCCCGGTCGGGACGCCCTCGATGGGCACTTTGTCTTGCAGCGGCGAATCCGAAACGGTGCTCACGCGCGCGCCGGTCGCGGTGTCGTACAACTCGACCGTGCGCGGGAACGCGGAGTACGGGTACAGGTACGAGAACGGCTTGTTCACGCGCGACGCGAGCACGAACGCGCCGTCCGGCGACGGGTCGGAGCCGGCGCAGATCGCGGGCGTCCCGATCGCTTTGACGGTCGGCTTGTCCCAATCGCCGCTCACCACCGCGAGCTGCGACGTGCAGTAGTACTCGAAGAGCGCCGCATCGTGTTGGTCCTTCAGCAGGTCTTGGTAAGTACGGACGGGGGCGGCCTTCCCGCCGCTCTCTTGCACCAGCGGCCCGGCGGGCGCGACCGGCGCTTGCGGGGCGTCGCCGCGGTCTTTGGGGATCAGTTGCACGAGCAGCGATTTGCCGTCCGGCATCCAGTCGATGGCCGAACCGATGGCGGCGTTCACACGCACGCCGTTCACGCGCTTCAGTTCGAGCGAATCGAGTTCGCACACGTACAGTTCGATGCCGGTGTCGGTGGTACACAGGAGCGCGAACCGTTTGCCGTCCGGTGCCCACGCGGGCGCGCCCACTTTGCCCTTTTCGGGAAGCGCGATCGCCTTCGGCACACCGCCCGTGACCGGCACGAGCGAAAGCCCGGTGGCGCGCGCGGCGCGTGCGGGGCCGTTGGTCTTCGGGTTGATGCGCAACCCGGCGAGCCGCACCATCGGGGCCGCGACCTCTTCAATAGAGGGGTAGCGTGCCGACTGCACGAACACGATGTGTTCGCCGGTGGGGGAAATCGAGAGCGCCGGCGGCGCGGGCGCGTCGAGGATCGCGCTCACCGCGGGCGGCGGCTTCTGATAGCCCTCTTGGCCGAAGGCGTCGAGCGTGAGCGTCACCGCGAGTACCCCGCACAGAACGAAGCGTGTCATGTCGGCTCTCCATCGGGCCGGCGCGGCCCCGGGTCGGCGTTCTGCAAGTATACTGATCGCACCGCTTTTCCCTCCCACGAGACGGACCCGCCATGAAACACTTTGTTCTCGCACTCTCGGCTCTCTTCGCCCTGTGCGGCGCGGCACGCGCCGACGACAAGCCCGTCGTGCTGCCCGGCGGCGACGGCGTCGGGAAGGGCAAGCACGTCGTGCTGCTCAGCGGCGATCAGGAGTACCGCTCCGAAGAGGCGATCCCCCAGTTGGCGAAGATCCTCTCGAAACACCACGGGTTCAAGTGCACCGTGCTGTTCACGGTGGACCCGAAAGACGGCAGCATCAACCCGACCATCAACAACGTGCCCGGCCTCGAAGCGCTCAAGGACGCGGACCTGTTCGTCATCTTCACGCGGTTCCTCGCGCTGCCGGACGCGCAAATGAAGCACGTCGCGGCGTACCTCGAAGCCGGGAAGCCGGTGGTGGGGCTGCGCACCTCCACGCACGCCTTCAACGGCATCAACGGCAAGAGCGAGTACGCGAAGTTCAACAACGGCAGCGGCGCGAAGGGCTGGGAAGGCGGGTTCGGGAAAGTGGTGCTCGGCGAGCAGTGGGTGGCGCACCACGGCGGGCACGGCAAGGAAGGCACGCGCGGCATCGTCGCCAAGGGCCAAGAGAAGAACCCGATCCTGAAGGGCATCGAGGCCGGGAGCATCTTCGGCACGACGGACGTGTACACCGTGAAGCTGCCGCTGCCGGGCGACAGCCTGCCGATCGTGCTCGGCGAAGTGACCGAAACGCTGCTGCCCGATTCGAAGGCGGTAGCGGGCAAGAAGAACGACCCGATGATGCCGGTAGCGTGGACGAAGACCTACACCGCGGGCGGCAAAACCGGGCGCGCGTTCGCCACCACGATGGGCGCGTCGGAAGACCTGCAGTGGGAGGGCACGCGGCGGATGCTCGTGAACGGCAGCCTGTGGGCGCTCGGGATGGAAGAGAGCATCCCCGCGAAGGCGAACGTGGAGATCGTGGGCGAGTACAAGCCGACGCGGTTCCGCTTCAAGAACAACGCCGAATGGCAGAAGGCCGCGCTGAAACCGGGCGAGTTGTTTAAGTGACTTTAGGGTAGTAGGCACGCTCCGCGTGCCGTGCGTTCGGACCGCGCTCCGCGCCGCAGAACGGCACGCGGAGCGTGCAGCAAAGTAGTAGGCACACTCCGTGTGCCGTTCTGCCGAGCGCGGACAGGAAGACGCACAGTCGTGGAGCTGACGCGGCCCGAACACACGGCACGCGGAGCGTGCCTACTACTTTGCGGTCAGCCGCGCGACTTCGGCGCAGTCCTTGTCGCCGCGCCCGCTGAAGCACACCACCACCACGTCGTCCTTCGGGCGCGCCGCCGCGATCTTCATCGCTTCCACCACCGCGTGCGCGGTTTCCAGCGCGGGCAGAATGCCTTCCAGCCGGCCGCACAGGTGGAAGGCGTCGAGCGCTTCCTTGTCCGTCACACTCGTGTAGCGCACGCGGCCCGCGTCGTGCCAGTAGCTGTGCTCCGGCCCGACGCCGGGGTAATCGAGGCCCGCGCTCACGCTGTGAACGGGGGCCGTTTGGCCGTCGTCGTCTTGCAGCACGTAGCTGAAACTGCCGTGCAGCACGCCGGGTTTGCCGTTGGAAAGCGTCGCGGCGTGCTCGCCGTAGTGCGCTGCTCGCCCGCCGGCTTCCACGCCCACAAGTTCCACACCGGGTTCGTCCACGAACGGGTAGAACATCCCCGCGGCGTTGCTCCCGCCGCCCACGCACGCCACCACCACCTCCGGCAGCTTACCGATCTGCGCCTTGCTCTGCTCGATCGTCTCGCGGCCGATGCAACTCTGGAAGTCGCGCACCATCATCGGGAACGGGTGCGGCCCGACCACGCTGCCGATGATGTAGTGCGTGTGTTCCACGCTGCTCATCCACTCGCGCATGGCTTCGTTGGTCGCGTCCTTCAGCGTGCGGCTCCCGCTCCCCACCGGGAACACCTCCGCACCCATCGCGCGCATGCGGAACACGTTCAGTTCCTGCCGGCGAATGTCTTCGCTGCCCATGTACACGCGGCACGACAGGCCGAAGAGGGCGGCGGCGGTCGCGGTGGCGACGCCGTGCATGCCGGCCCCGGTTTCGGCGATCACCCGCTTCTTGCCCATGCGCTTCGTGACCAGCACTTGGCCCAGCGCGTTGTTGATCTTGTGCGCGCCGGTGTGGTTCAGGTCTTCGCGCTTGAGGAAGATGCGCGCGCCGCCGGCTTCCTTCGTGAGCCGCTCCGCGAAGTACAACCGCGACGGCCGGCCCACATAGTCGGTCAGCAGCGCGTGGAACTGCGCGCGAAACGCCGGGTCGCTCTTCGCGCTGCTGTACGCGGCCGAGAGCTGTTCGAGCGCGAACATGAGCGTTTCGGGCACGAACCGGCCGCCGTACGGGCCGAACCGGCCGCGGGCGTCGGGCACGTGCGAAACGGCGGGCGCGGAAGCGAGAGCGGCGGTCATTGCGAACCTCGTGGAGAGACTGCTGTTGTTGTGTCGGTTCGGCGCGGGGTGTTCAAGGGGGCGGGCGTTCTGGTACTCTTCTCAGTGCGCCGCTCACACAACTGTTGCGCCGGCGCGCGCGACAACACCGTTTAGCGGAGTCCCCAGAGGGGACGCTGGTATGCCCGAACTGCCGGAAGTCGAAACCGTGGTCCGCGACCTGCGCCCGCTGCTCGAAGGGCGCACGATTCTGAGCGCGCGCCAGAGCAAGAAAAAGCTGCGCCGCCCGTGGAAGCCGCAGTGGAGCGCGGAAGTGGTCGGGGCGCGCGTGGCCGGCCTGCGCCGCCGCGGGAAGTGGATTCTGATTGATGTCGCATCACCTACCCCCCCCGGCCCCCCCTCCCTAAAGGGAAGGGGGGAGATCGGCACTCGCGCGCTGTGTGAGCGATTCGATTCGCCCAACTCTGACTCCCCCCTTCCCTTCAGGGCGGGGGGGGTAGGTGTCCTCCGCCTGCACCTCGGCATGAGCGGGCAACTCACCGTCGTGCCTAAGAGCGAACCCGAACCCGATCACCTGCACCTCGCGTTCGCGCTCGACAACGAAACGGAACTGCGGTTCCGCGATCACCGGCGGTTCGGGGCCGCGGAACTCTTCACAGACCGCGCGAAGCTGGACGCGGAGATGAACGCGGAGCTGGGACCGGAACCGTTCGGCATCGGCGCGAGTTACTTCCGCGACGCCGTCACCGGCACGAAGCGCAACCTGAAAGCGCTGCTGCTCGACCAAACCGTGGTCGCGGGCGTGGGGAACATCTACGCGGACGAAGCGCTGTTCCGCGCGAAGCTGAACCCCGGCCGCACCGGGGCTTCTCTATCTGAAGACGAGTGCGAGCGGTTGCGAGTCGCCATCGAAGACGTGATGACGCGCGCGATCGAGAGTCGCGGGAGCACGATCCGCGACTACGTGGGCGGGTCCGGGCTGCGCGGCGGGTTCCAGAACGAGTTCGCTGTGTACGGGCGCACCGGCGAGCCGTGCCCGGCGTGCGACGCGCCGATCGCGCTGGCGCGCTACGCCGGCCGCTCGTCGCACTTCTGTAGAAGCTGTCAGCCGTTAGCTGTCAGCCGTCAGCAAAAAACCGCTCGCTCGCGCAAGCGCTAGCCTCACCGTGTCCGTTTGGCTGAAAGCTGAAAGCTAATAGCTGAGAGCTCCAAATGTCGTACAAGGCGTTCAAGCGGCTGCTGGGCGAAACGAGCCTCGAACGCAAGTGCCGGTGGCTGCTCGGCACGGGCGTCCTCGTGCTCATGAGCGGCAGCTTCTGGGTGTACGCGAAGCAGACCAAGGAACTGGCCTACGACCAACTCGAAACGACCGGGCGCGCGCTGCTGTCGCCGATCCTCGCGCGGCTGCACGTGCGCGGCGACGACCGCGTCGCGCTCGACGAGTTCCAAAAGGTGGCCGAAGAGAACTGGCCCGAATCGCTCAAGGGGTACAACTACAAGCTCATCAAACCGGACGCGAAAGAGCAAGACGCCAAGCCCACCAGCGACGACCTCAGCAAGATGCACGACATCCAGACCGACGCGAAGCGCAACGAGGCGTCGCGGTTGGTCACCAAGGAAAGCGCGTTCTACTACTACGGCGCGATCCGCGCGCGCGCCGCGTGCATCGAGTGCCACCGCGACGCGCAGAAAGTCGGAGTGCTCGCCAACGCGAACCTCCAGCAAGACGAACTGATGGGCGTCGTGCGCATTCGCCTGTCGACGCAATCCATCGAGGAAGGGTTTCACACGAACTTGGCGCTGCTCATCTCGTTCGCCATCGCCACGTCGCTGCTCATCATCGCCGGCAGCTACCTCATCATCCGCTACGTGATCGTGAAGCCGGTGAAGCACCTGAAGGAGGTGTCCGAGGCCATCGCGACCGGCGAGCTGAACATCCGCAGCGAGATCCAAACCGGCGACGAGTTCGAAGACCTGTCGCACGCGTTCAACCGCATGTTGCGCAACCTCACCAACATTCAGGATCGGAACAAGAAGCTCATTACCGACCTCGACCGCAAGGTGGACGAACTGGCGCGCGTGAACATGGCGCTCTTCGAGGGCAACCGGCTCAAGAGCGAGTTCCTATCCACGATGAGCCACGAGTTGCGCGACCCGCTGAACAGCATCATCGGGTTCAGTGAGGTGCTGTTGGGTGCGGACAATCTGACCGAGCGCCAGCACCGCTACGCCGGGAACATTATGTCCAGCGGGCAGCGGCTCATGGCGCTCATCAACGACATTCTGGAACTGGCGAAACTCGAAGCCGGCAAGATGCGCCTGCACCCCGAACCGCTGAACCCCGCGGCCGTGTGCGAGCACGCCGCCGCGCTCGCCCGCCCGCAGGCCGAGAAGAAGAACATCGACATCCGCGTGATCGCGGACGCGAACGCGCCCGCGGCGCGCCAAGACATCGGCAAGGTGCACCAGATTCTGGGCAACCTGCTGTCGAACGCGGTGAAGTTCACGCCGGAGGGCGGGTGGGTGACGCTGAAGGCCGCGTGCGACGGCAACGACTTGGTGTTCACCGTCACCGACACGGGCGTGGGCATCGCGCCGGAGGAACTGGAACTGATCTTCGAGAAGTTCCGCCAAGCCGCGAACCCGATGACGCGCGAACAGGGCGGCACCGGGTTGGGCCTGAGCATCGTGCGCGAGTTGGCGAAGCTGCTGGGCGGCGACGTAACGGTGCAAAGCGAACTGGGTCGCGGCAGCACCTTCACGGTGCGCGTCGCGGCGCGCCTCGCCGACGAACCGCTCTTGGGCTTCGAGCTGAGCGAACCGGCCGCGACCGCGAGCGCGTGAGGCTATTCAAAGCGCCCCTCACCCGGCCTCTTCTTGCTCCGACTGCGCAACAGGCGCAGTCGGAGCAAGAAGAGGCCGGGTGAGGGGCGAGCCACCAGCACGATTCAACAACAGCAACTCGGCACCGCGCCGGCCGCGGGAGAAGACGGTGAGAGTTTCGCGCGTCGGGGCTTGTGACCGCACACACCGCAGTTTACACTCTCATCAATTCCCCCCGCTCCGGCACTCTCTCCGTCGCCCGGAGGCGTCCGCGTCATGCCCCGTTTGCAAGCACTCCTTGAGTGCGTCGGTCAAGCTCTGTGCGAAAAGGGTCGCAAAGCCCTACAGGGCCAATGGCCGTTCGTTGACGTGCTCACGGACATCGCGCGGGCCGCGCACGACTACGCGCACCGCAAACTGCCCGGCGGCGACCTGCGCGCCGCGCTGGTCGAGTGCGCCGCGGTGGACGCCACCGAGTACGAGCGGCGGCTCGGCGAGATGATCGCGGAGGTCGCCACCTCGCACGCGGTGCCGAAGGTCGAACTGACCGACTACATGCGCGCGCTACCGGTCACGGTGCGGCAAACGTTCCGCCGCCCGACGGACCCGCTCGGGCACACGGCCCCGGAGAAGTTCGCCACGGGCAAGCCGGAAGAGTTCGCGGTGTTCCTTCCGCCCCGCGCGCCGAAGTACAAGGCCGGCGACACGCCCGCGGGCCTCGACAACTGGGCGCTCACCGAGCTGCGCGGCCTCGGCCCGAACTCCGAGGTGTGGGCCGGCGAAGACCCCGCGCAGCCGGACGCCTCGCCCGCCGCGCTCAAGTTCGTGGTCGACGCCGAAGCCGCCGACCGCGTGCGGGCCGAAACCGCGCTGTTCCAAAAGGTGTTCGAGCTGAACGGCGTCAACGGCGTGCTGCCGCTCCGCGGCGTGTACCAAGAGACGAACCCGCCGTGCCTCGAAGCGCCGTTCGTGTTCGGCTACGACCTCACCGGCCTCATGTTCGAGTGGCGCTGGCGGTACGACTCCGCGAAGCCCGAAGCCGCGCTCAAGCTGATGAAGCGGCTGATTTCCATCGTGTCGAAGGCGCACGAGAAGGGCATCGTGCACCGCGACCTGAAGCCGAGCAACGTGCTCCTGCACCCGACCGACGGCGGCAAGTTCACGATGTGGGTGAGCGACTTCGGGTGGGGCCAAATCGAGAGCGCGCGGGCGCTGGAGCTGTCGCGCACCGGGCCGCGGGGCGAGCAGTTGCGGCTCGCGCAGCGGGGCGCGGCCACCATGCTGTACGCCAGCCCGCAGCAGTCGAAGAAGGAGCCGCCCGCGCCCACCGACGACGTTCACGCGCTGGGCATGATCTGGTTCCAGTTGCTCAAGCGGGACCCGGCGGCGCAAGCGCCGGTCGGCACCGAGTGGATGGAAGAGTTCCGCCCGGCCGGGTTCACCGACTCGCAGGCCCGCGTGCTGCAAGCGTGCCTGAGCACGCGCGCCGACAAGCGGCCCAAGAACGCGGCGGCCCTCGCCCAAGCGCTCGAGGGCGTGCAGGTGGGGCCGGCCGAAGCGCCCGGCACAGACGGCTCGAAGCTGATCTCACTGAAGAACCCCAGCACCACGAGCCACAAGGCGCTGCCCACCACGACCGCGCGCGGCAAGAGCTACGACGCCGACGCCGCGGCCGGAGCCGCCGCCGCGCTCTTGGCCGCCAGCACCGGACCGCTGTCCGGCGGGCCGCTCTCCGCGGGTCCGGGGTCGACCGCGAAGGGCGCGTCGCGGCTGGTGCGCAACTCCATCGGCATGACGTTCGTGCGCGTCCCCGCGGGCACGTTCCGCATGGGCGACGACACGAGCGGCCGGTCGTTCGAGGGGCCGGTGCACGAGGTGCACATCACGCGCCCGTTCTACATCTCCGTGACGCCGGTCACGCAAGCGCAGTACGAGGCGGTGAAGGGCAAGAACCCGAGCAAGTTCAACCGCTCGCACGGCGGCGGCCCCGAACACCCGGTCGAACACGTCACGTGGGATCAGGCGTTCCGGTTCTGCGACAAACTCGAGCGCATGCCGGACGAGCAGGTTCACCGGCGGCACTACCGGCTCCCGACCGAAGCGGAATGGGAGTTCGCGTGCCGCGGCGGGAAGGACACCGACTTCGCGTGCGGCGACAAGCTCACCGGGGAGCACGCGCTGTTCGCCACCTCCGGGCACAAGCAGTCCGGCAAGCACACCTGCGCGGTCGCGCTGTTCCCCGCGAACGCCTACGGCCTGCACGACATGCACGGCAACGTGCAGGAATGGGTGAACGACTGGTTCGACGAGTACTACTACTTCGAGTCGCCGAAGGACG
>JALHNS010000251.1 GCA_022843445.1 Gemmata sp. | reverse complement strand
TGCTCGCGCTCGCGGTCGGCTTCGCGGCCACCGGGTCACTCGCGCTGGCGCTCGCCCGCAGCGAGCGCGAGCAGCGCGACGCGCGGACCGCAGCCGAAACGGCCCGCGCCGAGGCCGACCGGGAGCACAAGGCGGCCGAAACCGCCAGCCGCAAACTGAGCCGCGCGCTTGCCGACGCGAGGACCGCACAGCAGGCGACCGACTCGGCGCTGAGCGCCGCGGGCGTGGTGATCCGCGAAGACGTGCGCACGCTGGCCGCGCTCCCGGGGTTCACCGACCCGGCCCTACGGGGCGAGCGCGTGCGCCTCGCCGAGCGCGTGCGCGAGTACCGCGACCGCATCGCTCCCCGCGCCAAAGACGTGGAGTGGCTCACGAACCTCGCCGACGTGTCGCACTTTTTGGGCTACCTCGAGTTCACGAACGACAACCAAGAGGACGCGGCGCGGGAGTACCGCTCCGCCGCCGACGCCCTCGCGCGGGTGTGCAAACTGACCCCGGCCGATCCCGAACCGCGGGCGCGCCGCGCGTACTCGCTTCTGAACGCGGGCAACGCGCTGGTGAACGCGAAGCGGTTCGACGAGGCCGCTCCCGAGTACCGCACCGCGGCCGACCTGATCGACGCGATTTGCGCCGCGCCCGGCGCGACCGGGGTGCGGTTCAAACAGGCCGCGGAGACGTGGCACCAGATCGGCCACCTGCACCGCCTGCGCGACCAACCGGCCGAGTGGCTGCGCGCGACCGAAACCGAGTGCGCGCGGCGCCGCACGGCGCTCGCGTGCGCCGAGACGGAGCAGAACGGCTCGTACCTGCCCGTCTCGCTGGCGCAAGCGGCCGCCTCGGAAGCCCACCGCGCGGACGCACTGACGCGTCTGAACCGCGGGGACGACGCGCGCAAGGCCCGCGACGCATCCGCGGCGCTGCTCGCGCGCGCACGGGGCACCGCCGTCCGCGGCCCGAACTGACCCAACTCCCCCGGAGTGCGCCGCGCCCGTTGCCGTTCCGCGGCGCGCGGCTTAGGTTGTCTCGCGCCTCCCATCGTTCCCCACCGTCAACCCGGAGCCTCTCCCATGCGCCGCTTCAAGGCCGCTCTCTTCGTACTCGCGTGCGCGCTCGCGCCCAGCGCCCGCGCCGACGTGAAACCGCACCCGGTGTTCGGCGACCACATGGTCCTTCAACAGGGTGTACCGATCGTCGTGTATGGGAAGGCCGACGCGGGGGAAGAGCTCAGCGTCGGTTTGGAGCAGAAGACGGCAAACAGCGAATCCGGGGCGGTAAAGAGCACGACCGCGGATAAGGACGGCAACTGGAGCGTCAAGTTCGGCGCGCCGAAGGCCGGCACGGGCTACTCGATTACCATCAAGGGCAAGAACAAGATCACCTTCAAGAACGTCGCGGTGGGCGAAGTGTGGGTGTGCAGCGGCCAATCGAACATGCAGTGGGAGTTCTGGCGCAACAACCTCGGCGAGCAGAGCAAGACCGTGCCCGCGGGCGCGAAGAACCCGAACATCCGCCTGATGACGCTCCAGCGCGTGACGGCAGCAACGCCGCAAGACACGTTCCCGGTCGTCACCGTGAACCGCGAGGGCACGAAAGGCCCGGACGCGCCGAAGGTTCACTACGGCAAGTGGCTGGAGTGCGATCAGGCGTCGGTTCAAGAGTTCTCGGCGGTGGCCTACTACTTCGGCCGCGATTTGGAGAAGGCGCTGAAGGTGCCCGTGGGCCTGATCGTGAACAGTTGGGGCGGGATGCCGGCCGAAGCGTACACGAGCCTCGAAGCGCTCGACGCCGAACCGAGCCTGAAGGGGTACGCCGATCGCGCCCGCGCCGTGGCGAAGGCGTTCGAGACCAACAAACAGAACCCCGCTCCGAACGCGCCGACCGCGCTGTACAACTCGCTGGTTCACCCGCTGCTCAAGTTCCCGGTGAAGGGCGCGATCTGGTATCAGGGCGAATCGAACGCCACCCGCGCCTACGAGTACCGCACGCTGTACCCGACCATGATTAAGGACTGGCGCACGCGGTGGGGCGGCGAGCTGCCGTTCGTCGGCGTGCAACTCGCGCCGTTCCGCGGTTCGACGAACGGAGTTTGGGCTAACGTGGACTACGCCGAACTGCGCGACGCGCAGCGGCACGCGACGACCGTGCTGCCGAAAGTGGGCGTCGCGGTCATCACCGACGCCGGGCACGAGACCGACATTCACCCGCCGCAGAAGGAACCGGTCGGCGCGCGGCTCGCGCTGAACGCCCGCGCGCTCGCCTACGGCGAGAAGATCGAGTACCTCGGGCCGGTCTACAAGAGCGCGAAGTTCGAGAGCGGCACCGCGACGCTCAGCTTCGACCACGTCGGCGGCGGGCTGGTGGCGAAGGACGGCGACTTGGTCGGCTTCACGATCGCCGGCAAAGACGGCAAGTTCGTGCCCGCGAAGGCGACCATCAAGGGCGAAACGGTCGTCGTGAGCGCCGAAGGCGTTGCGGAACCGGCGATGGTGCGGTTCGGGTGGGTGAACTTCGCGAAGCCCACGCTGAACTTCTTCAACAAGGAAGGCTTGCCCGCGTCGCCGTTCCGCACCGACGACCTGCCGCTGACCACGATGCCGAAGAAGAAGTGACCGCGGTCGTATAACACCGAACGGCCGGCCGCGGGCCGGCCGTTCGCTTTTGGAGGCGCTATGGCGCGCACGGTGGTGGTTGGTGGTGGTGTGGTCGGGGCGTGCTGTGCCTACTATCTGTCGCGCACCGGGCGCGAGGTCACGATCCTCGACCGCGGCGCGTTCGGCGCGGGCTGCTCGCACGCGAACTGCGGGTACGTGTGCCCGAGTCACGTACTGCCGCTCGCGGTGCCCGGCGCGCTGTGGAGCACGATGCGCACGCTGTTCTGGCGCAACTCGCCACTGAAAGTGCGCCCCGGTGTCGTGCTGAGCAACCTCGGCTGGTTCATGCGGTTCGCCCGCAAGTGCAACCCGCGCGACATGATGACCGCGGGGCGCGCCATTCAGTCCCTGTTGAATTCGTCGCGGGCGCTGTTCGAGGAACTGATCGCGGCCGAGCGCATCGAGTGCGAATGGGAAACGAAGGGGCTGCTCTTCGTGTTCCAAACGAAGAAACCGTTCGAGCACTACGCGCACACCGACGAACTGCTCGCGCGCGACTTCAACATGGCGGCGAAGCGGTTCGATTCCGCCGAACTCGCCGCGCTCGAACCGGCTCTGTTACCCGGGATGGCCGGCGGCTACCTGTACCAATCCGACGCGCACCTGCGCCCGGATCGGCTGATGGCGGAGTTGAAGCGCGTGCTGCTCGCGCGCGGCGTGGAAGTGCGCGAGAACGTCACTGTTACTGGCATTAGCACCGCGAACGGCACCGCACGCGCGCTACAGACGACCGCGGGCGACGTGACCGGCGACGAGTTCGTGATTGCGACCGGCGCGTGGGCACCGCAGTTGAACGCGGCGCTCGGCTGCAAGTTGCCGATTCAGCCCGGGAAGGGCTACTCGCTCACCATGCCGCGCCCCGCGACGTGCCCGACGTACCCGCTGATCTTCGAGGAACACCGCGTCGCCGTAACGCCCTTCAGCAGCGGCTACCGAATCGGTTCCACGATGGAGTTCGCAGGGTACGACGACCGCATGAACCGCTCGCGGCTGTCGATTCTCACCGAGGCCGCGAAGGTGTACCTGAAGGAACCGCTCGCGGGGCCGATTCAGGAAGAGTGGTGGGGGTGGCGACCGATGACGCCGAGCGGCCTGCCGGTGATCGACCGCGCCCCGGTGGCGAACAACGTGCTGATCGCCGCCGGGCACAACATGCTGGGCCTTTCGATGGCGACCGCGACCGGCAAGCTTGTGGGCGAGATGCTTACCGGCGGTGCGCCGCACATCGACCCCGCGCCGTACAGTCTGGCGCGGGCGTAACCGGCACCGCGGCGCGCCGCGTCAGTCCGCGACGCGCTTCGTGATGTTGCCGTAGAAGTCGATGCGGCGGTCGCGGAAGAACGGCCAGTTGCGGCGCACGTCTTCCATCAGCTTCCGGCTGCACTCCACAACCAGAATCTCTTCCTTGTCCGTGCTGCCCTTCGCCAAGATGCGGCCGAACGGGTCGGACACGAACGAGCCGCCCCAGAATTCGAGGCCGTCGCCGACGATCATCTCGTGCCCGACGCGGTTCACGGCGCACACATAGGTGCCGTTGGCGATAGCGTGCCCGCGCATGCTGGTTTCCCACGCCGTGTGCTGCGCTTCACCGAACTCGGCCTTCTCCTTCGGGTGCCAACCGATCGCGGTGGGGTAGAAGATCACTTCCGCGCCTTGCAGCGCCGTGAGCCGCGCGGCTTCGGGGTACCACTGATCCCAACACACCAGCGTGCCCACTTTCGCCGCGGGCGTGTGGAACACTTTGAACCCGAGGTCGCCGGGCGTGAAGTAGAACTTTTCGAGGAACAGCGGATCGTCCGGGATGTGCATCTTGCGGTAGATGCCCAACAGCGCGCCGGTGCCGTCGTGAACGGTCGCGGTGTTGTGGTACACGCCGGGCATCCGCTTCTCGAACAGCGAACCCACGACCGTCACCTTGTGCGCCTTCGCCGCGGCGCTCAAGCGCGCTTCGCTCGGCCCCGGGATCGGCTCCGCGAGGTCGAAGAGCGCCGCGTCTTCCTTCTGGCAGAAGTAGTAGCCGGTGAACAACTCCGGCAGGCACACCACCTGCGCGCCGCGCTTCGCGGCTTCGGCGATGGCGGCTTCGGCTTTCGCAAGGTTCGTGTCGCGGTCCGGGGCGATCTTCATCTGCACCGCGGCAATCGTGAAGCGGTCGTTGGTCATTGCGCGTTCCTGCTTGGTTCCAAAGCCGCAGAGTGTTATACCGATCCCAACGCCACGCACCCCTTTCCCGCGGGCGAAGACCGAAGGACCAGCGGCCATGTCCGACAAGAACATCACGAGCGTGCTGAAGGAAACGCGGCTGTTCCCGCCGCCGGTCGAGTTCGTGACGCACACCCGCGTGAACGGCACCGAGCGCGACCGGCTCGCGGAGTGGGCGAAACTCGACCCGGACGCGTTCTGGGCCGAACAATCCAAGTCGCTGCACTGGTTCAAACCGTGGAAAACGGTGCTCGACTGGAGCAACGCGCCGCACGCGAAGTGGTTCGTCGGGGGCACCATCAACGCGAGCTACAACTGCTTGGACCGGCACCTCGCGGAGCGCGGGAACAAGGCCGCGATCGTGTGGGAGGGCGAACCGGGCGACAGCCGCACACTCACGTATCAGCAACTGCACCGCGAAGTGTGCAAGTTCGCAAACGCCCTCAAATCGCTCGGCGTCCAGAAGGGCGACCGAGTCACCATCTACATGCCGATGACGCCCGAAGCGGCGATCGCGATGCTCGCGTGCGCGCGCATCGGCGCGATGCACAGCGTCGTGTTCGGCGGCTTCAGCGCGGACGCGGTCGCGGACCGCAACAACGACGCCGGGAGCAAGCTCGTCATCACCGCGGACGGCGGCTGGCGGCGCGGCAAGGTGGTTCCGCTAAAGGCGAACGTGGACGAGGCGCTCGCGAAGTCGCCGACCGTTCAGACGTGCATCGTCTTCAACCGGTGCGACACGAAAGTGGAGATGAAGCCCGGGCGCGACGTGTGGTGGCACGACCTGATGGCGACCGCGAGCGCCGACTGCCCCGCGGAGGAACTGGACAGCGAACACCCGCTGTTCATTCTCTACACGAGCGGCAGCACCGGGAAACCGAAGGGCGTGCTGCACACCACCGGCGGCTACATGCTCGGCACGTCGCTCACGCACAAGTGGGTGTTCGACATCCGCGATTCCGACGTGTACTGGTGTACTGCCGACGTGGGCTGGATCACCGGGCACAGTTACATCGTGTACGGCCCGCTGTGCAACGGCGCGACCGTCGTGATGTATGAGGGCGCGCCGAACGCGCCGAAAGAAGACCGGTTCTGGGAGATCATTGCTAAGTACCGCGTCACCATCTTCTACACCGCGCCGACGGCGATTCGCGCGTTCATCAAGTGGGGCGACCACCACCCGAAGGCGCACGACTTGTCTTCGCTCCGGTTGCTGGGCAGCGTGGGCGAGCCGATCAACCCGGAAGCGTGGATGTGGTACCACACCGTGATCGGCGGTGGCCGGTGCCCGATCGTGGACACGTGGTGGCAGACCGAAACCGGCGCGATCATGATTGCGCCGCTGCCGGGCGCAATGCCGACGAAACCCGGCAGCGCGACGAAGCCGCTGCCCGGTATTCAGGCCGAAGTGGTGGACAAAGCCGGGCACGCCGTTCCCCCGAACGCCGGCGGGTTCCTCGTGGTGAAGCGCCCGTGGCCGAGCATGATGCGCACCATTTACGGCGACGACGCGCGGTTCGTCTCCACCTATTGGACCCACTACCCCGGCATCTACTTCACGGCAGACGGCGCGCGCCAAGACGAAGACGGCTACATCTGGGTGATGGGCCGCGTGGACGACGTGCTAAACGTGAGCGGCCACCGCCTCAGCACGATGGAAGTGGAAAGCGCGCTGGTGGGTCACGCGAAGGTCGCGGAAGCCGCGGTGGTGGGCCGCCCGGACGACCTGAAGGGCGAAGGTATCGTCTGCTTCGTGACGCTGAAAGCCGGCAACGCGCCGACTGACGAACTGAAAGCGGAACTGAAGGCGCACGTCGCGCACAGCATCGGCGCGCTGGCCCGACCGGACGAAATCCGCTTCACCGACGCGCTCCCAAAAACGCGCAGCGGGAAGATCATGCGCCGCTTCCTGCGCGACATCGCCGCGGGCCGCCAAAGCACCGGCGATGCGACCACACTCGAAGACCTGAACGTGCTCGCCAAGCTCCGCGCCGACGACGAGTGACGCCGTAGAGTAGAATGGCCGACACACGGAGACCGCACGATGGCAACGCTCCTCGAACAACTCGACGCGATGCGCACGCTTCCGGCGAACTGGGACGGCTACAACGCCGAACCACCCGTGCCGGAAGTGCTCGACGTGGCGAAGGAGTTCGTGGCGCTGTTGCTCACGATTCGTGGGTCGGCCCCGACCGGCGACATCTTCGTTCACCCCGGCCGCGCCGGGGGCGTGCAGATCGGTTGGGAAGACGCGCGCGCCGAACACGAACTCGACATCGAACCCGACGGCACTTGGGACTTCCTCCGCGCCCCACGGGAAACAGAGCGTGCGGTTGTCTCTCGTTACAAGGCGAACCAACCCGTGGCTCCGATGCTGAGAATGCTCCGCGAGATTTTTTTCGCGTAAGCGGTCTGCGCACGCATATTGAGAGCGACCGCGAACGTAATAAGTAAGTGGACGGACAATCACTTCGGTATACCGTCACTTACTGGTACTTTGAGTGCTCCAATCACATATCGCAGTATCAGATGTTCTCCTCCGCCACGTTCCCGGTGACACGACATGGCAGGCACCCGGCCCGCGCATCACGAGCAAGAATTTTGAGTTGCGCGCGGGCGAAACGGGCATTTCGATCAGTCGGCAATCCGTCACTTCACCCGACGCTCTGATGGCGCGGCTCGGCGACCCCGCGAAGGGTTCGCGCATCGCCACCGCAAGTGTTGCTGCGATTCGCGCGCTCGGTCTCGAAGTGGTGCCCGATCCGAAGGACTACGACCCCGGACACGCCGAAATCCGCGACGGCACCGCGAGCCTTTCGAGCCACGCCGTGCGCAAGGAGCTCGCGAAGTTGTTTCAGTTCCTCCCGAGCGCGTGAGCGGATAGAATCTCGGCCTCACCCCAGAGGCCCTCCCATGCGCCGCTCCCTCTTCGCGGTTCCGTTCGCGCTCGCGCTCGCCGTCGCTTCCGCCAGTGGGCAGAAGCAACCGGCGGTTCCCGATGGCGTCACGTTTGAAACCGGGATCGAGTATACGAACCCGGACGAACAGCACCTCAAACTGAACATGGCCCGGCCGAAGGGCGGCGGGCCGTTCCCCGCGGTCGTGTGCATCCACGGCGGCGGGTTCCGCGCCGGGAAGCGCGAGAGCTACGACGCACTCACCATCAAACTCGCCGAACGCGGGTATGTGGCCGTCACTGTGAGCTACCGGCTCGCGCCGAAGTACCCGTTCCCGGCCGCGATTCACGACACGAAAGCCGCGGTGCGCTGGCTTCGCGCGCACGCGAAGCAGTACCACATCGACCCGGACCGCATCGGCACCACCGGCGGCTCTGCCGGCGGGCACCTCGCGCAGTTCCTCGGCGTAACGGCCGACGTGAAAGAGTTCGAGGGCACCGGCGGGCACGCGGAGCAGTCCAGCAAGGTGAAGTGCGTGGTGAACGTGTACGGGCCGAGTGACTTCACCAAATCCTACGGCAAGAGCGTGGACGCGGCGGAGGTGCTGCCGCTGTTCCTCGGCGGCAACTTGGAGAAGGCCCGCGCGCTGCACATCAAGGCCAGCCCGCTGTACTGGGTGACGCCGAACGCCGCCCCGACGCTGTTCATCCACGGCACCGAAGACAAGTACGTTCACGTCGAGCAGGCCGAGTGGATTCACGACAAGTTGAAGGCCGCGAGCGTGGAAACGGAACTGCTGAAACTCGAAGGCGCGGGCCACGGGTTCAAGGGCAAGGACGCGGAGACCGCGGAGAAGGCGCTGTTCGCGTTCTTCGACAAACACCTGAAGGCGAAGTGACGCGCCGCGTGGTAGAATGCGAGCACCCAATCGGAGGCGACCGTGAGCGCGATCCGAACCCCGGACGTTCCGCCCCTCAACCCCCCGCCGGTGCCCGTCGTACCAAGCGCGCCCCCTGCCACCGGCGCGGAAGAGTCGGCGCGCGCGTTCGCGCGCGACTTGCCGGAACTGCTCATAACGCACGCGGGACAGTGGGTCGCGTATTCCAACGGCGAGCGCTACGGGTTCGCCGCGCGCCAAACGCCGCTCTACGTCGCGCTCGTCGAGCAGGGATTTGCCGAAGACGAGTTCGTGGTTCGGTTCGTTGCCCCCGACGAGGCGGGGCCGGTCGAATACTCCCCCCGGTGAGCGCCGATGCCGCCCGTTCTGCGCGCACTTCCGTACTTCGAACACCGCACAACGATCACGTTCGGCGGGCGCACCGTCGATGTCGTGCCGTTTCAGATCGCACTCTGGGTCAGCCTTGCGCGACTGGGCGAGACGGCACCCGCTCCGAACGCGCGCCGGTTCCCCGTAGTTCTCGATACAGGGTTCAGTGGAACGTTCGCAATCACACCCGCGCAAATGCGAGACTGGGCCGGAATCGAGTGGTCGAGTTTGCTCCTCGAACCCGGTCCCGAACTGCTGTACCAGAATGTGCCAGTCCCGCACCGGCGCGCGAATCTGTGGGTCTACCCGAACCAGTACGGTTGGCGCGACGCGATCGACCCGATCTTGCCGCCGTACCGATTGGAACTGAGCCGCGGGATTGCGGTTTTCGGCAACGGGGAGTGCGTCGGCGTCACCGCGACGCGCACACTCACCGGGCCCCGCGTCCCGCTCCTTGGATTACGCGCGCTGAGCGACAACCCGGTCGCGCTGCAACTGGACCCACCGAACCGGCACGTCTGGCTCGATGGCACCTAACGGACATTGGATTTCACCAGCGAGACCACATGACCAACAGCAGAATCGCGCTCGTGACCGGGGCCGGGTCGGGGATCGGACGCGCCGTCGCGCTCGCGCTGCTGCGCGACGGGTGGCGCGTCGTGCTCGCGGGCCGGCGCGCCGAGAAACTCGCCGAAACCGTTGCGCTCGCACCGGGCTTGCCCGCGGTCGCGGTGCCGTGCGATGTCACGCAACCCGATTCGGTACGCGCGCTCTTCGAGCGCGTTCGCGCGGAGTTCGGGCGGCTCGACTTCCTGTTCAACAACGCCGGCACCGGTGCGCCCGCGGTGCCGCTCGAAGACCTTTCCTTCGAGCAGTGGCGCACGGTCGTCGATACGAACCTCACCGGGCCGTTCCTCTGCACGCAGGAAGCGTTCCGGCTGATGAAGGCGCAAGCGCCGCGCGGCGGGCGCATTGTGAACAACGGCTCCATCTCCGCGACCGCCCCGCGCCCGAACTCCGCCCCCTACACCGCAACGAAGCACGCGATCACCGGCCTCACGAAATCCACCGCGCTCGACGGCCGCAAGTACGACATCGCGTGCGGACAGATCGACATCGGCAACGCCGCGACCGACATGACGGCCCGCATGACCGACGGTGTGCCGCAGGCGAACGGCACCGTGATGCCCGAACCGCGCATGGACGTGGAACACGTCGCGCGGGCCGTGCTGTACATGGCGAACCTGCCGCTCGACGCGAACGTGCTGTTTATGACCGTGATGGCGACCGCGATGCCGCTCGTCGGTCGCGGGTGAAGTGCTTTGCCGGGAGAGTGGTCCGCTCGCTCCGCGAGC
>JALHNS010000250.1 GCA_022843445.1 Gemmata sp. | reverse complement strand
GCGGGTCGGCCTCGCGTGCGCGGCGCTGCTTTCGGGGGTGTGCGCCGCGTACCAAGTGGCGGCGCTACTGCGCCCCACCGCACCGGCCGGCCCGAACGACCCCGCACTCGCGCCCGAGTGGCGCGCGTGGCGCAACGAATTGCACCGCAAACTGTCGGTCGAAGACGTTGGCGCGCGCGACCTCGCCGACGCGCTCCGCGGGCCGCTCCCCCCGCTGCCGGACAAGCACACCGAAGCCGACCGGTTGCGCCGCGACCAAGCCGTCGCCGAAGCGGTACTCGCGTACCCGGGCGCGCGCAAGCTGCTCGCCACCCGGTTCGGTATCCGAGAGTCGTTCCTCGGCACCGGGCTTTCGCAGCCGCTCGGCACCACCTCCTACGGGCAGGCCGCCGTTCACGAGTACCTGATCGACAACCACCCGGAGGAGCACCCGCACGTGTGGGCGTGGCAGCTGCCGGCGCAGGGCCGCGACCTCTCGATCCCGGTGCGCGCGTTCCTGACCGGCGACGCGCGCGCGCTACCGGACAACCGCGCCAAGCCCGGCGGCAACTACGAAGACGACCTCGCCGAAATCGCGCTGCGCGTCAAGAACCCGGACCACCCGCTGCCACCGATGATCCGCTTCGGCCGGTTCGACAAGAAGTACTACCGGAAGACGGTGGGCCGCCCGGACGCCTCGCACGCGTTCACGTCGAACCTGTCGGAAGTGTGGGACCTGAGTATCCAGCAGGCCGCGGAGAAGTCCGGGTACTACTACCGCGACGGCGGCGACACGCTGTTCATTTGGGTGTTCGTGCCGTACCACTCCAACGAGTTCACACCGGCCACGTGGCGGCACGTCCTCGAGCGCCTGCCCCAATGGCTGGACGCGCCGCGCCCGGCCGCGAAGTAGCGCGCAGTTCGCCTAGGGCCATTCCTTGTTTCACACTGCGTCCGGTGAGTGAGAGCAACCCGGCCGGCTCACGCCGGCGGTTCGACCGAACAAGCGCTGGCGTCGTCGAACCGCCGGCGTGAACCGGCCGGGTGAACTGCCGACCCAACGTGAAACAAGGAATGGCCCTGGCAGTTCGCCTTTTCCCAACTCGCCGAAGTTGCTACAAGCGTCCCACTCGCGCCCGCCGCGCCGCCCCCACACACGGCAAGGACGCCCCGTGTACAAGCTGCTGCTCTGCCTCCGCTACCTGCGCACGCGGTACCTCGCGTTCATCTGCATCGTCAGCGTGATGCTGGGCGTCGCCACGCTCATCGTGGTGAACGCCGTGATGAGCGGGTTCAGCACGAAACTCAAGGACCGGCTGCACGGGGTGCTGTCGGACATGGTGGTCGATACCGACCGCACGAACGGGTTCGAGGTGGTGCGCGAGGCGCGCCGCCCGCTCACGCCCGAAGAAGCCAAACAGAACCCGGCGGTGCCGGGGGCGCGGCGCGCGTACTCGCTCGGCACGCGGGTCACCCCGCACGCGCGCGAGGACTACTACGTCGACGGCGACGAGCACGTCACGGTGCGCACGCTCACGCCCGACGGCATCATTCACGAAATCACGACCGGCCCGGCCGGGCAGTACGTCGAAGCGATCACCCCGACCATCGACACGTTCGCCGTGCTCCAGTACCGCGACCGCGGCGCGGTGGTGGCGAAGCCGGTGCGGCTCGTGGGCGTCGAACCGATCGGGCGAACCAACGTGGGCGGGTTCGCCGAGTACCTCGTGCGCCAGAAGGGCGCGCCGAACCCGTCGTTCGAGCTGACGCCCGAAGCGCTTCAGCGGCACGAGTGGAACCTGATGCAGCACCGGCACGAGCACGGCGCGGACGCGCCGCCCCCGCCGAAGCTCCCGGTGGCGGACCCGCTCGCGCCGCCCGCCCCGGACATGAAGTTGGACGTGGGCATCGAGCGCCCCAAGCTCACGGGCGCGATCCTCGGCTACGGCCTCGCGCACGTGCGATACAAGGACGCGAACGGCCAGTTGCTCGAAGAGCAGGTGCTGCGCCCCGGCGACAACGTGGTGCTCACCACCGCCGGCGGCGACGACCTGAAGCCGGTGTGGGGCACGTTCCTCGTCACCGACTACCTGAAAACGGAGATGAGCGAGTACGACTCGTCGTTCGTGTACGTGCCGCTGGACCAGCTCCAGCGGATCCGCGGGATGGCGGGCCGCGCCACGTCGTTCCAACTGAAGCTCAAAAACTACGACCGCGACAAGGAAGCGGTCGCGAAAGAGCTGCGCAAGGTGTTCCCCACGCGCGAGGTGATGATCCGTACGTGGGAAGACCTGCAAGGCCCGCTGCTCTCGGCGATCGATGTGGAGCGCAGCATTCTCAACATTCTGCTGTTCATGATCGTGGGCGTGGCCGGGTTCAGCATTCTGGCCATCTTCACCATGATCGTGAGCGAGAAGTACCGCGACATCGGCATCATGAAGTCGCTGGGCGCGAGCAGTTGGGGGGTGATGCAGATCTTCGTCGGCTACGGGCTTCTGTTGGGCACCGTGGGCGCGGGCCTCGGCACGGCGCTGGGGCTGTGGATCACGCACAACATCAACGCGATCGAGGCGTTCATCTCGCGCCAAACCGGGACCGCGGTTTTCCCCCGCGACATCTACTACTTCAAAGAGATTCCCACGAACGTGGACCCGCTGACGGTAATCCTCGTCACCGCCGGCGCGGTGCTGATCGCGGTGCTGTTCAGCCTGCTGCCCGCGTGGCGCGCCGCCCGACTGCACCCGGTGCGCGCGCTGCGGTTCGAGTAGCCGTTGTTTGTTATTGGTTATTCGTCACCGGGATTCGACACGAAACGAATAACCAACAACTAATAACAAATAACCAATCACGGTGGATCATGCTGGAAGCCGCGAACCTCACGAAAGCCTACCGGCGGCACGCGGTGCAGGTGCCGGTGCTGAACGGTCTCGATCTGGAGGTACGCACCGGCGAGTTCCTGAGCGTGGTCGGCGCGTCCGGCAGCGGGAAGAGCACGCTCTTGCACCTGCTCGGCACCCTCGACGAACCGGACAGCGGCACGGTGAAGCTCGACGGGCGGCGGATCGACAACCTGCCGGCTCGCGAGCGCGACGCGCTGCGCAACCGCACGTTCGGCTACATCTTCCAGTTCTACCACCTGCTCCCGGAACTGAACGTCGTGGATAACGTGCTCATGCCCGCGTACATCGGGCACAGCACGCTCAACTGGTGGAAGGGCCGCGGGCAGTGGCGCAAGCGCGCGCACGAACTCCTCGACCGCGTCGGCCTGAGCCACCGGCTCACGCACCGCCCCCGCGAACTCTCCGGCGGCGAGATGCAGCGGACGGCCATCGCGCGCGCGCTGCTCATGAACCCGCGGGTGCTGCTCGCCGACGAACCTACCGGCAACTTGGACGCCGCGAGCGGCGGCGAAATCGTCAAGCTGTTGCGCGACATCAACCGCGACGAGGGCGTTACTATTGTGATGGTGACGCACAACCTCGAAATCGTTCACGCGACCGACCGCGTGGTGCGCATGGTGAACGGCGTCGTGACCGACGACACGCCCGGCGCGCCGAAGCAGTTACCCTTTCAGCCGCTGATGCTCGCCGCCGTGTGACCCGCTATGTCTCTCGTGTGGATCAACGGCGCGCTCGCCGACAAACTCGACGCCCGCGTCAGCCCGTTCGACCACGGGTTCCTGTACGGCGACGGCGTGTGGGAGCACTTCCGCATCTTCAACGGCGCGCCGCTGCGCGCCGACGCGCACCTCGCCACGCTCGCGAGAGCCGCCGTAGCGGTGGGAATTGACATCCCGCTGTCACCGGCCGAACTGCGCGCCGCGCTCGCCGCCACCGTGAAGGCGAACAACCGCACCGAGGGCTACGCGCGGGTGATCGTCACGCGCGGCCCCGGCACAATCGGGCCGGACCCGCGGAAAATCGAAGCCCAAGTGATTGTGACCGCCGAAGAGTACCAGCCGTTCCCGCACGAACTGTACGGGCACGGGCTGCACGCAGTCGTGGCCCCGTTGAAGCTCGACGCGGAGAACCCGGCGCACAAGTGGCGCACGCTGAACCAACTGCATGTCGTTCAGGCGAAGCGGTTCGCCCTTCAACACGGCTGCCTCGAGGCACTGTTCCAGAACCCCGCGCGCGCGCTCGTTGGGGGAACCGAAGGCGTGCTGTTTGTGGTGCGCGGAGGCGACCTGATCGTTGCGGAAGGCCACCTCTGGGACGACATTGCGATGTTCGTCACCGAAGCGCTGTCCGACGCGCTCGCGGTGGTGGAAGCGCCGCTGTCGCTCGCGGAGTTGCTGACAGCGGACGAAGCGTTCGTCGCCGGTACCGCGTGCGGCATCATCGGCATCGTGCGCGCGAACGGCACGCCCATCGGGACCGGCAGCGAGGGGCCCCGCGCGCGAGCCGCACGCGCGGATTATCTGCGAGCGGCCCGCGGGATTTCGTGATACCATACGCGCACCCGCACCACTCGGAGCTGCACCGATGGTACACCTCAAGCGCGTTCTGGCCCCGACCGACTTCAGCGAACACTCGCGGTGTTCGGTCCGCTACGCGGTCGAAATCGCCCAGAAATTCGGGGCCGAACTGGTTCTGTTGCACGTCGTCCCGGACGCGATCCTCACGCTGCCGGACGCGGTGATGCCGACGCCGGCTCCGGTCGCGGACCTCGACGCGCTGACGCGCGCCGGGAACGACGGGCTGGCGAAACTCGTGGCCGACGAGAAGCTCGAAAAGCTGAACCCGCGGTGCGAGGTGCGGATCGGTTCGCCATCCGGGGAGATCGTGGCCGCGGCGAAAGACCTGCACGCGGACCTCATCTGTGTGAGTACGCACGGGCGCACGGGGCTGTCGCGGGTGCTGCTCGGCAGCGTCGCCGAACTGATCGTGCGGCACGCCCCCTGCCCCGTGCTAACGGTGCGCCCCAAAGCGCTCGAGCACCCGCCGGAACCGGGCGGCGCGTGACGCTACTTCACCGGCGGGAGGCCGAGCACTTCCACCGGTTGGCGGCCGGTCGGCGTTTCGGCTTCGAGCCGCAGACCGGCGTCTTGGTGCTTCCACTTCAGGTACGCCAGCGCCACCGGTGCGCGCAGCCGCGGCGAGTGACAGCTCGACGTCACGACGCCCACTTCCTGCCCGTCGCGGAACAGCTTGGCGCCCGCGGGCAGCGGGTCGCCCGCGAGCACCTTCAGCCCGAAAAACGAGCGGTTCACGTGCCCGGCACGGTCGCGCGCCATCACAATCGGTTCCTGACCGAGGTAGCAGCCCTTCGCGTAACTCACCGCGCGCGCCACGAACCCCACTTCCATCACGAACCGGTTGTCGTCGATGTCTTTGCCGAACACCGGTGTTCCGGCCTCGATGCGCAGCACCTCGAACGTGTCCGGCGTGCCCGGCGTCGCGCCCGCGGCGACGAGTGCCGCCTTCACCGCGCCGGCGAACTCGGAGCGGCACACCACATCAAACCCCGGTAGGCCGAGTTGGTCGCGCCGGCGAATGCTGCACGTCACGCCCGCGAAGGTGCGCTCCATGTGCGCGAACGGCGGCAGCTCCGGCACCGCGTCCGCGAGCGCCTTGCTCAGCACCCCCGCGGCGTGCGGCCCGGCGAGGTGGAACTGCGCGAAGTCCGCGGTGCGGTCGGCGAGTTCCACCTGTTCGGAGATCAGGTAGCGGTCGAGGTATTGCAGCAGTTCGGTGTTGCGGCCGGCGGTGGTTTCGAGCCACATCGCGTGCCGCGCGTCGCCGAGGCGCACGTGGTACACCCACGCTTGGAACTTCACCTTGGCGCGCGCGTCGCAGAAGTAGATTTCGCACCCGCCGCCGAGCGGGAGGTTCTTCGTGTCGTTCGTGCCGAGGTTGCCGAGGAACATCGGCGCGTCCGGTCCCGTCAGCACCAACTTGGCCGCAGCGGAGGTATCGAAGAGCGCCGCAGAGGTGGTCGCGGCGGCGTAATCCGGGGGAGTGTTCATCATCGGTCTTTCTGTGGTCCGGTCACTCCGTGACCGGAGTTTTCTCTTCGCTTGAACGGCTTCAGTTGCGTTGCTCTTCAAATCCGGTCACGGAGTGACCGGACCACAGGAAACGGGGTCATTCCTTCTCCTGTGAACCGTAAACGCTGAGGGCGAGCGCGGCGCGGGCCTTGTGCGCGTCCGGAATCACAATCACGCGCTCCGCGCCGTCGAGCAGGCGCTGCACTTCGCTCCGCGAATGAATCGGCGTTGCGAACAGTTCTTCGACCACTTCATCCGGGTAGCCGCTGGCGAAGAACACGCCGGCCTTGTGCGCCGCGGCACACCAGTAGCGGCACTCGGCCCAGTCCGCCGGTTTCTCCTTCGCGAGCCGCTGCGCCGGGGCCTTCGGTTCGTCGAGGTCTCGGAGCCAGTGCATCGCGTCGCCGAGGTCCGGGGCCGCGTCGGTCAGCACCGCGACGCGCCCGCCGGGCTTCGCAACCCGCGCGGCGTTCGCGGCGGCGCGCGCGATATCGAGGAACGTGATTCGTTCGCGCGCACCGGACAGCGCCGCGATCACCACGTCCGCGCGTTCCGGTGCGGTGAGCTTCCAGCGCGCGTCTTGCCGGCGCTTGCCCTCGGCGCTGCTATCTACCAACCCCGCGACGACTTCTTGCACCGTGTCGCCGCTGCCTTCGATCACCTGCACGAAGAACGGCGTGCCGAGTAGCCACGCGACCTCTTCGGATTCCTCCCGCCCGCTCCACTGAATCTCGCGGGTGAACGGCCCGGCGTGCGCGGCGCGCGTCTCTTCGTTCGAGAGTTCGGGGTACAGCGCCACTTCTGCACCGCCGATGTGCCGCGCCGGGTCGTACCGCCGCCCGGTGAGCGCGACAGTGAAGTCTGCCTCGACGAGTGATCGGTTGAGGTACACCCGCCGGCCGCCCTTCGTGGTGGCAAGGTACGCGTGTTTCTTCTCGTTCGCGGGGTCGTGCGTTTCGGCGGTCACGTCGGTGAAGTCGTCCGGCAACTCGTCCATCCACACGTCGGTCGCGCCCGGCGGCGACAGCACCGTAACGGCGCTCAGATTCACGCCCGCAGACCCGATGTGGGCGAGCACTTCGCAGAGCATCGGCACGAAGTGCGGCAAACGCGGATCGACTACCACGCACACGCGATCGTCCGGCGTGAGCGCGCGGCGGAGCGCCTCGAAGTTGTGCGGCTTTTCGAGCGCTGCGCGCACGAGTTCGGCCGCGGTGCCGGTCGGAGGCACGACCGGCGCGCGTTCGAGTTCGATGCGCTTCGCCGCCGGGAACGTAAGTTCCCACGGCTCCGCGCCGACGACCAGTTCGACCGTATCTTGCATCCGGGTCTCGCGTGTGTTCGGGCGACGGTGAATTGTAGCGCTCAGCGGTCGATTTCGCCCATCACGATGTCCATACTGCCCACAATCGCGGGTACGTCCGCGATCAGGCACCCCTTACACAGTTCGTTCGTTACGCTCAGGTTGGCGAAGCAACTGGAGCGAGCGCGAACGCGCAGCGGCACGTTCTCCTTCGCGGGCCGGCCCACCACGAAGAAGCCCATCTGCCCCCGCGGGCACTCGGTTTCCACATAGCACTCGCCCGGCGTGAGGGTGCGCGGCGGTTCGACGCGGTGCGAATACTTCGTGCGCAGTAGCTCCGCCCACTCTGCGTCTTGCTTCTTCGCGTCTTCAGGCGAAAGTGTCGCGCGCTTGGTGTCGAACTCGGCCTTCAACTTCTCGCCCTCGGCGTGTAGCGCGTCGTACTTGTCCAGCGCTTGCTCGCAGATGCGCACGGCTTGCACCACTTCGAGCATCCGCACGTAGAACCGGTGCCAGCAGTCGCCGAGTATTGCGCCGTTCGGGGCGCGGTCGAACGGCGGCAGCGGCACGTCGAACGAATAGCCCTCGTACCCGCTGTACGGCTCCGTCTTGCGCAGGTCCCAATCCGCGTCGCCCTTCGTGCGGTTCAGCGAGCCGCGGAGCATCGGCCCGGTGCAACCGTAAGCGAGCGCGCGGTCTTTGCTCAGCACCCCAATGCCCGCGGTGCGCTTCACGAAGATGTGGTTGTCCGTGAGCAGCGCGTGGTACTCCGGGATGCGCGGCTTGAAGTATTCGAGGAACTTCCGCACGCGGGCCGTGAACCCGGTGGGCAGGTCGTCGTGCGCGCCGCCGATGGTGAGATAGCTGTAAGTGAGGCGCGCCCCGCACACGTCTTCGAACAGGTCCAGAATGTGTTCGCGCTCGCGGAAGGCGTACAGGAACGGGCTGAAACTGCCGAGGTCCAACCCGTACGCGCCCATGCCCACCAAGTGCGACGCGATCCGGTTCAGCTCCGAAATGAGTACGCGAATGATCTGCGCCTTCTCCGGAACCTTCAGCCCGCACAGTTTCTCGACCGCGAGCGCGTAGCCGAGGTTCATGTTCATGCCGGCGAGGTAGTCCATCCGGTCGGTGTACGGGATGAACTGAATCGGCGTGACGTTCTCGCCTACCTTCTCGGCGCACCGGTGCAGGTAGCCGAGGTGAGGCGTCACGTCGGTAATCACTTCGCCGTCGGTGCGCAGCACGAGCCGCAACACGCCGTGCGTGCTGGGGTGCTGCGGCCCCATGTTCACCAGCATCTCGTCGGTTCGAACGTCGAACTCGATGACGGTCGCTTCGTTCATGGGGTCAGCGTACCCGGCACGCCGCGCCGCGCCTACCGCTGGGCCGCGGAATGCGTCCCGCAATTCCGAAACGAAGGACACGCGGGCCTTGGCCAAGACGCCCCGTGTTGGCCTCAGTTGGCCAGCCGAGTTGGCCAACTGGCCAACTCGCACAATAGCCTAGAAATCCTAGCACTTCATGCGTAGCAGCCACCGAGTTGGCCAACCCCACACGCGCTATACCCCCCTCTCCATCGTTCGGACGCATTTCGGGGCGATTCGCGTTCGCGCCACGCGACGAACAGCCCTGCACCGGAACGCCTTCGCACCGGCATGTAAATACTATACGCACGAACAATTGTTGTCAACGGGCGCAAGAGCGGTACGGGAGGCACCCGACCGGCCGCGTCGAACGAGGCGGCACGCGCGAGGACTTCGCCGAACCCGTGCCGCGCTCGGTGACATTCAACGACACACGGTCCGGCACACCGAACAGCGGGTGAACTCCACTGGGCAAGCTGTTGCCACGCGACGCGCGCGCGGTCATACTGATACGGCACTCTCCGACGCAGGCTACGGCCCACCACATGACGTACCCCCTGTTCGCCGTGTTCAGCCCGCTCCTCGCCGGCGGGGCCGCGCTCGCCGCGGTCGGCGTGCCGCTCGCCATTCACCTGCTGTTCCGCAAACGGCACCAGATCGTCCAGTGGGCCGCGATGCGGTTCCTGCTCGCATCGGAGCGGAAGCGGAAGCGGCGCATCGACCAGTGGCTGCTGCTCGCGCTGCGCGTCGGCGCGCTCGCGCTAATTCTGTTCGCCATGATCGCGGCCACGCCGTGGGCCGAGAGCCTGTGGCAGGCCATCAAGCCGGGCGCGGCCGAAGTGCAGGCGAACCTGCCGCGCACGCACCACACCGTCGTGATCGACGGCTCGCTCAGCATGACCGCGAAGGGCGACGACGGCCGCCCGCGGTTCGATCGCGCCATCGACCAAGCCGAAGCGCTCGTGCGCTCCGCCGGGGCCGGGTCCGGGTTCACGGTGGTGTTCATGGCGAACGGCCCGCAGACCGTTGTAGCTGGGCCCTCGAACGACGTGGAAAAGGTGGTCGCGGAGCTCCGCAAGCTGAAGCCCGCGCACGGCCCCACCGACCACACCGCGGCGCTGGCGATGATCGCCGACGTTGTCACCCGGTCGCCCAAAGCGTACCCGCGGCGGCAGCTCACGTTCTTCACCGACGTGCAGCGCGCGTCGTGGGCGAACGCGATCCCGCGGCCCGAGAACACCACCGGCGAGCACTGGAAGCGCATCACCGCGCGCGCCGACGTCGCGGTCGTCGATCTCGCGCGCATCGACGCGGACAACCTCGCAATCGCGGGCATCGAACTCGCCGAACCGATGCCGCTCGTGGATCAGCCGGCCGAACTCGTCGTCACGGTTGCGAACCTCGGGCGCGCCGAAAAGAAAGGGGTTCGCGTCGAACTCGCCATCGGGCGGCCGAGCGCCGGCGAAACGCTCGTCCCGCTCACTGTGAAGACGGTGGAGCCGATCCCGGCCGGCACCCGCGGGACCGTGAAGTTCGACCTCGCCGGCAACACGGCGTTCCGCGAGCGCGGCGTTCACGTGCTTCAGGCGCGCCTCGCGGACGGCGACGACCTGCCGGCCGACGACGTGCGGGCGCTCGCGGTGGAGGTGCGCGACGGCCTGCACGCGCTGCTGATCGACGGCAAAGCGGACCCGGACCCGAAGCGCCGCGCCGCGACGCACCTGCACCGCGCGCTGTTCCCGCCGGGCGCGAAG
>JALHNS010000249.1 GCA_022843445.1 Gemmata sp. | reverse complement strand
TCTGATCTACTGGGTCGTCCGGTGAGAGGGACGGTGGGCGAGGTTGCCCTACCGCCCGCGATCTACTCCGCAGACCGAAGGTCACGACGAAACGTCGCCTTTTTCAACGGACTGCTAGCTGAAGGAGGTGAAGTTTCCGCCGGTCGTCACCGTCCGGTACGAGCCGAAGACCGCGCCGTATTCGACGCTGGAGGGTCAGTGCCTGCACACCGGCACGCTCGACGCCTACCTCGAGTCGTTCGAGACGCTCCGCGACCGACAGAGCAAGCTCAACGAGATCAAGCACACCCTCCGCGAGAAGGGGCCGGTCGTCTCGGACAAGTACAAGTCCGCGGTGGAGACGGACCGACTCGACGCCCAGTTCGACATCGGTGCCGCCGCCCTCGTCTGCGGCCTGACGAACGTGCTCACGCTCTCCAGCGCCGCCGGCGTCCGCGACTTCGACATCACGTTCAAGGGTCTGGGGCTGAACATCGACAAGCACTCGATCGGCCACGGCAAAGGCCTCGAGGGGAAGACCTCGTCCGACCTGTACAACATCATCCGCCGGTACCACTTCGACCTGATCGCCGGACTCTGCAAGAAGTTGGAGAAGGTTCCCGAAGGCAACGGCACGATGCTCGACAACACCGTCATCGTGTACCTGTCGGACGGAGCGGAAAGCCACCACAGCCGGTGCTGGGAGTGGCCGATGGTCGTCATCGGCGACATGGGCGGCAAACTGAAGACCGGCCGCTACGTCGATTACCCGGGCTACGACCACAAGGCCCACCGCACGACCGCGAACATGTACCTGACCCTCCTGCACCTCGCCGGGGCGAAGCGGGACACGTTCGGCATGCCCGCCCCCAACCTCAAGGGCATCGACCAGACCGGCCCGCTGAGTGAGTTGCTGGCCTAATCCCTCCGCCGGCCCGCCGGTCATTGGACTCGCGGGCCGGATTTGACCCCCGTAGTTGCTGAACAATCGCCCAACGACTCAACCGCCGCTTACGAGGATGAACGAACATGTTGAACCTCCTGGGATCTCGTTACCGCTGCTGCGACGGCAGCACCCGCCGCGACTTCCTCCAGGTCGGCGCCCTCGGGGTCGGTGGCCTCACCCTCGCGGATTTGTTCCGCCTTCAGGCGCAGGGGGCCGCTCGGCCCAAGTCCGCGGTGAAATCGATCATCATGGTCTACTTGCACGGCGGGCCGAGCCACATCGACACGTTCGACATGAAACCCGACGCGCCGGCGGAAGTTCGGGGTGAGTTCAAGCCCATCTCGACCAGCCTCCCGGGTCTGAACGTCTGCGAACTCATGCCGGAGCTGGCCAAGGTCGCGGACAAGATGACGGTGATCCGCAACATGTGTTTCTCGGAGTTCGCGGACGCACACGACCCGGTGCTCGTCTACACGGGCTTCCACTTCCGGCCCATGGTCCGACCCACGTTCGGCTCCGTGGTCAGTAAGTTGCGCGGCGGGGTCGTGCCGGAGATGCCCCCGTACGTCGCCTTCGACGACCCGTGGACGCCCCGGCTCTCGACGGATTTCCTCGGCCTCGCCCACCGCCCCTTCATCCCCGGCGCGGATCTCAAGTCGATCGGGCCATCGGGGGGAATGACGCTCGACCGGATGAACGATCGGAAAGACCTCCTGTCTTCGCTCAACTCGCGGCAGCGCGTCGCCGACAACGAGCGCGGCGGCGTGGGGGCGATGGACGCGTTTCAGGCCCGCGCCCTGGACATGGTGCTCAGCCCGAAGGCCCGCGACGCGTTCGACATTCAGAAGGAGCCCGAAACGGTTCGGGCCAAGTTCGGCCCCGGCGGAACGCAGTTCCTCCAGGCCCGCCGCCTGGTCGAAGCGGGCGTCCAGGTGGTGACACTCACCGCGAACTAGGAAGCCAAGACGTGGCACACCCAGGGTCCCTGGGACCACCACGGCAAGGTGTTTCCGGGCTTGCGAAAGGAACTACCGGCGTTCGACAAGCACCTGTCCGCCCTGATTACGGACCTGTACGAGCGCGGATTGGAGAAGGACGTGGCGGTCGTGGCTTGGGGAGAGATGGGGCGGACGCCGAAAGTGAACGGGGCGGCGGGCCGCGACCACTGGAACGAGGTCGGCTTCACGCTCGTCGCGGGCGGCGGGATGAAAATGGGCCAGGTGATCGGCTCCACCACGCGGTGGGGCGAACGGTCGAAGGACAGCCCGTACACGCCCAAAGACCTGCTGGCCACGCTCTACTCCCACGTGCTGGGCATCGACCCTGCGACCACGCTGACCGGGCCGGACGGTCGACCCATCCGCATGTTTGAAGATCACGGCATCATCGGCGAGTTGACAGGCCAGGCGTCGAACATCGGCGGCCCGATCGTCCCTCGCCATTACACAAAATGAACCGGCAGAGAACCGTTCGAGCCCGATTGAGTTACCCTTCGCCCGCCTCCCGCAGGGCGATACCTGCTGGAGGCAAACCGACCAACTGGGCCGTCCGGGGGCGAGCCGGTCACCATTGCCGACCCGCCCCCGACGATTCTGCACAACCTGCCAAATATTGGCCGGATGCGGGCGGTTGCAAGGTTCCCTGCCAAGGTGCTCGCACGGGTTGCCAAGGAAACCCCATCCAGGAGTTGGTCTCGTGACCCGCCGCGCGCTGCTCGTGGTCGCCTCCGCCCTCGCGCCGTCCATCGCTCGAGGCGCGGACGACTCGCTGACGCTCGCCGGGCACAAGGGGTTCGTCACCGCGGTCGCCTTCACCCCCGACGGCAAGCGGATCGTCTCCGGTAGCGAGGACGACACGGTTCGCCTCTGGGACGCGAAGACCGAAAAGGAAGTGTGGTCGGTCGAAGTCGGCGCGAAGGGCGTGACCTCCGTCGCCGTGAGTCCCGACGGGAAGCGAATCGCGGTCGGGTGCTGGGAGCGCTCCGCGAAAGTGTTTGATGCGGACTCCGGCAAGGAAGTGCTTGCCCTGAAGGGCCACAAGGAGACCGTGACCGCGGTGGTGGTCAGCCCGAACGGTGAGCGGATCGCAACCGGCAGCGCCGACGACACGCTGAAGTTATGGAACGCCAAGACCGGAAAACAGCTGTTGTCGCTGGAGTCCGGCAACGACTACGACGTGACGGCTGTGTGCTTCAGCCCCGACGGCAAGCGGCTCGCCTCCGGCGACGGCGACAACGTCGTCACCGTGTGGAACGCGGCGACCGGCGACGCGGAACTGACCCTCTATGGCCACGACGCGATCGTCACCGCGGTCGCGTTCAACCCAGACGGGAAGACGCTCGTCTCGGCTAGCAGGGACGACATGGCCCGGGTGTGGGACGCGAAGACCGGCAAGTGCCTGCTGGCACTCAAGGGGCACGCCGACGACGTCACGTCGCTGGCCTTCAGCCCGGACGGCAAGCGGGTCGCCACGGGAAGCGACGACAAGACGGTGCAACTCTGGGACGCGGTCACCGGCGACGAAATCCGGACCTTGAAGGCCGCGAACGCAGTCACGTCGGTGGCGTTCAGTCCGGACGGCAAGCGGCTCGCGGCGGGGTGCGGCAACGCGGTGGTCGTGTGGGAGGTGTCGAAGTAATCGGTCGTCTTCCGGCATCCGCGTTCGCCCTCGTTCTGCTCGCGGTCCCGGCCGCGGCCGCGGGGCGCACGACGTCCACCACAAGGGCGGCGGGGCGGCCGAGTCGCCGGACGCGAAGGTGCTGGCCGCCCGCGACGAGATGCTGGTCGCGTGCTTCGCCCGGCTGGTCGAGAGGCTCAAGGGCGTGAAGGTAGCCGACGGGCCCCTGCTCGATCACACGGTGCTGCTGTTCGGCGGGGCGCAAATCAGCAGCCACTCGGGCAAGAGCTTCCCGACGCTCCTGGCCGGCGGCCGCAAACTCGGGTTCAAGCACGGCCAGCACCTGAAGTGGGAGTCGGACAAGCGGCCGATGTCGGACCTGTACCTGACGATCCTACAGCAACTCGGCTGCCCGGTGAAGTCGTTCAAGGAGAGCACCGGGCCGCCCTCCGAGATTCTCGGTTAGGTAGACTGCGGGCCCGGCTGAGGCGGGTACCGATTGTCGCGTGGGAGTCTCACCCGCGACAATCGGGTAGTCGCTCGGTGTGGACCTGGCGACTGGCCGTCGTGGCCGCGGTCGGCCCGCTTGACGATCCTGGCGGACAGCTGCGACGCGCGGCTCGGAAGCCCCCGGAAGATACGTTGACAATCCCGCGGTTATTTCCACCACCGGCTTCCCGCCACGCCCCGGTTGTGGCATGATTCACTCTGTCGCTCCCGCGAGCGTCTGAGTTCCCGCCCCGCGACCGCTCGGAGGTCGTCCCGCCGCGACCGACATTCGTTGCACGCCCGGAGCCCCACATGACCCGCCACTTGTTGCCCCTGGCCGCGGCCGCGCTGCTCGGCATGCCGGGCTTCGCCCGCGCCGCCGACCCGGTCGAGAAGCCGCTGTTCAGTCGGCACGTCGTCCCGCTGTTCAGCCGCCTCGGGTGCAACGCCGGCGCCTGCCACGGCTCGGTAAAGGGCCAGAACGGGTTCCGCCTGTCGCTGTTCGGGGCCGACCCGGCGCAGGATCACGCCTGGCTGTTGCGCGAGTTCGCCGGTCGGCGCGTCAACCCGTTCGACCCGGAGAAGAGCCTGCTCCTGGAAAAAGCAACCGGGGTCGTGTCGCACGTCGGCGGGCAGCGAATGGCCGTCGGGAGCCGGGACTACCGGTTGCTCCGGAACTGGCTGACGCAGGGCGCGAAGCTGGACAAGATCGAGGACTCGCGCGTCACGGCGCTCCGCGTGTCTCCCCCACAGCAGACACTTCGGCTCGGGCAAACCTACGCTCTGAAGGTCGAGGCCGCGTTCGCCGATGGCACGAAGGAGGACGTGACCGACCTGTGCAGTTTCGAGATTCTCGACCAGACCGTCGCGGCGGTGGACGCGAGCGGCACCGCGACGGCGAAGGGTGTCGGCGACACCGCGATCATCGTCCGCTACGGCTACGAGCCGGGCGTCGCGCACCTCGTCGTCCCGCGAGTCGGCAGCGAGCCGTTCCCGAACGTGAAACCGACCAACTTCGTGGACGAGGCGGTGCTCGCCAAGCTGAAGCGGCTCAACATACATCCGGCGGAACTGTGCGACGACGCCACGTTTCTCCGCCGCGCCTCGCTCGACGTGACCGGCCTGCCACCGACGCCGGACGAGGTGCGCCGGTTCCTCGCGGACAAGTCACCCGACAAGCGGGCGAAGAAGATCGACGAGTTACTGAGCCGGCCGGGCCACGCGGCGCTGTGGGCGACCAAGTTCTCCGACGTGCTGAAGCCGAACTCGTTCAACGCGAACTACGGGCTGGTGGAACCCGCCGAGGCGCGGCGGTTCTACGAATGGGTCCGCGCCCGGGTAGCGGAGAACACGCCATACGACGAGTTCGCCGCCCGCGTCCTGCTCGCCACCAGCCGCGACGGCCGCACCCGCGAGGAGTGGGTCGAGGAGGTCATGGCGATGGCCGAGGAGAACGCACTCCTGGAGCCGAACCTCTCCGTCTACGCGAAGCGGAAGACGCTCGACCTGTACTGGCAGCGCGAGAACGCCACCGGCGTGAAGGGCACGCTCCAGGTGGCGCACGCATTCCTCGGCCTGCGGTTGGAGTGCGCCCAGTGCCATCGCCACCCGCACGACATCTGGCAGCAGGACGACTTGCTCAGCTTCGCCAACTTCTTCATGCGCGTGAAGGGCGCGAACTACCCGGACAACAAGACACTCCCGCCGAAGGCCGCGGAACTGATGAAGAAGGGACCGGAGGAGGCCAAGAAGCTCCGCGAGGAGGCCAAGAAGCTCACCGACAAGGCGAAGGACAAGTCGGTGAAGCCGGACGACGCCGCGAAGATGGTGGCCGATGCGAAGGCCCTCGAAATGAAGGCCCGGATGCTGACCGAAGGGCCGAAACGGTTCGGGACCGAGGTGCAGCACAACGCGGAGCGGGCGTCGTTCGCGAGCGTGTCCAGCCCGCTCGGGACGCAGAAGTCGGAAATCTTCCGGCTGCTCGGCGAGATGCGGGCGCTCAAGCTCACGAAGGAGGACGACCCGCGGGCCGCGGTGGTCGCGTGGATGCGGCGGCCGGACAACCCGTACTTCGCGAAGGCGATGGTCAACCGCGCGTGGGCGCACTACTTCGGCCGCGGCATCATCGACCCGCCGGACCACCTGTCGAGCCTCAACCCGCCGAGCCACCCGGAACTACTCGATGCACTGGCGAAGGGATTCGTCGAGAACAAGTACGACCTGAAGTGGCTGCACCGCACGATCCTCAACAGCCGGACCTACCAGCAGAGCGTGCGGCCGCACGAGACGGCGAAGGGCGATCGCCGGAACCTCGCCGCGTTCCCGCTGCGGCGGCTCCCGGCCGAGGTGCTGCTCGACGCGATCAACCAGGCGGCCGGCGCGACCGAGAGTTTCCCGCCGCGGCTGTTCCTGCCGCCCGGCGCGCGGGCGATGGAGGTCGCCGGCGTGACCGGGGCCGAGGACCAGCGTGCGGCGCTGGCCTATGCGTTCCAGATTTTCGGCCGCCCGGCGCGCAACGGCTTGGTGCAGTGCGACTGCGAGCGCGACCCGAGCCCGACCATCGTGCAGGCGCTCTACCTCGCCAACCACCCGCAGTTGCGCGAGAAGATCGCCGCCGCGACCGGCCGCGTCGCGAAACTCGTGAAGGACGTCCCCGACGACGCGAAGCGGGTCGAGGAAGTGTTCCTCTGGACCGTCGGGCGGATGCCGTCGAAAGACGATCTCGCGGTGTCGCTCGAGTACGTGAAGGCCAGCCCGTCGGCGCAGCGCGGCCTCGAAGACCTGATGTGGAGCCTGATCAACACCCGCGAGTTCTCCCTGAACCACTAACCGGACACCGAACCCTTACCGGAGCACGGCATGTTCCCCACTCCCTCCCGCCGCGACTTCTTTTTCGTCGGCGGCACCGGCCTGTTCGGGCTGACGCTCCCGAGCCTGCTCGCGTCACGCGCGGCCGCGGGCCTGGCCCGGCAGGCCAGTGCCGAGCACGTCGTCGTCGTCTGGCTCGGCGGCGGCCCGCCCCACCAGGACATGTTCGACATGAAGCCGGACGCGCCGAAGGAAATCGCCGGCGAGTTCAAGCCGATCGACACGAACGTCCCCGGCATTCAGGTGTGCGAACTGATGCCGCGGCTGGCCCGGTGCGCCGACAAGTACACCGTCCTGCGGTCCGTCGGCATCAAGAGCGAGCAGTGGGAGCACGGCGGCGGGCAGTACTGGCTCACCGGCAACCCGCGGAAGACCGGCGTCACGCCCGCGTACCCGATGTACGGCAACGTGGTCGCCAAGCTCCGACCAGCACCGAAGGACGTGCCCACGTTCGTCGCGTTCGGCGACATCGACAACCACGCCTACGGCCTCAAGCAGAACTACCTCGGCCCGACGGCCGACCCGATCGTCTTTCAGCCGGAGGACGCGAAGGGCGAGGTGAAGGGGATGCTCCTCCCGCCGGCGGGGCTCGACCTCTCGGCGTTCGACCGCCGCGAGGGGCTGCGGCAGTCGCTCGACACGCAGCTCCGCGGGCTGGACGACCCGATCGTCGGCGGGATGGACAAGTTCCAGCAGACCGCGTTCGACCTGCTCCGCTCGCCCAAGCTTCGCGACGCGCTGGCGGTCGAGAAGGAGCCGCTGAAGGTCGCGGAGCGGTACGGGAAGAACTCGCACGGGCGGCGGGTGCTGGCGGCCCGGCGGTTGGTGGAGGCCGGGGTGCCGTTCGTCTACACGCACTTCGAGAGCAACTGGGACCACCACGGGCAGAACTTCCGCGCGTGCAGGGAGAAGCTGCCGAACCTCGACAAGGCGGTGGCGTCGCTGATCGAGGACCTCGACGCGACCGGCCTGCTGGAGAAGACGATCGTGATGGTGCTCGGCGAGATGGGCCGGACGCCGAAGATCAACAAGGACGCGGGCCGCGACCACTGGGGGACGTGCCAGAGCGTGCTCGTGGCCGGCGGCGGGTTCAAGGGCGGCACGGTCGTCGGCGCGACCGATAAGCACGCCGCATACGTGACCGACAAGTATTACAAGGTCGAGAGCTTCGGGCGGACGATCTACCACCTGCTCGGCATCGACCCGGACCAGACGCTGTACGCGCTGGACAACCGCCCGCACCGGCTGATCGGCGAGGACACGCCGCTCATCCAGGAAGCGCTGGCCTGACGGGAGCCCGAGATGCGTTCCTCTTCGCTACGACTGTGGGCGAGCCTGGCCGCCGTCTGGGTGTTGGTCGGCTCCGCCCTCGCCCCGGCCGCGGACCGGCCCGCGGCCCCGCCGCCCCGCGCGGCGCTGGACATCGACGCCCTCCTCGAACGCCACTGGCGTGAGGCGGGCGTGCGGCCCGCGGCGGAGGCCGACGACGCCACCCTGTTCCGGCGACTGATGCTCGACCTCACGGGCCGCGTCCCGACCGCGGGCGAGGCCGCGGGGTTCGCCGCCGACCGGTCGCCGAAGAAGTACGAGGCGGCGGTCCGGCGGCTCGTCGCCGGGCCGGAGTTCGAGTGGCACTTCGCGACCGTCCTCGACGAGATCATCCAGGGCCGTTACGCCGGGGCCGAGGCGTTCGTCGGCTACCTCCGCGACGCCCTCCGCGACCGCAAGGGGTGGGACGTCATCTTCCGCGAGGTGATGCTCGGCCCGTGGGACACCCCGGCGCGCAAGCCGGCCGTCGGGTTCCTCGACCGCCGCGCCCGCAACCTCGACGTGCTGACCGTGGATACCGCCCGGGCGTTCTTCGGGGTGGACGTGTCGTGCGCCCGGTGCCACGACCACCCGCTCGTCGATGACTGGAAGCGCGACCACTACTACGGCATGGCCGCGTTCTTCGCCCGCACGACCGGCGGCAAGGGCTCGATCACCGAGAAGCCGGACGGCGAGGCGAAGTTCGCGGGCAAGGACGGGAAGGAGCGGGTCGCGCCGCTGATGTTCATCTCCGGTCGGGTCGCGGAGCAGCCGAAGGCCGCGGCCGGCGGGAAGCCCCCGCCGTTCAACCGCCGCGAGGCGCTGGTGCGGGTCGCGCTGGAGGAGAAGACGTTCTTCGCCCGCGCGTTCGTGAACCGCGTGTGGGAGTACTTCCACGGCCGCGGCCTGGTCAGCCCGGTCGATCAGATGCACTCCGCGAACGCGGCGTCGGTGCCCGGATTGCTCGACGCGCTGGCCGACGACTTCGCCTCGCACGATTACGACGTCCGCCGATTGGTAACGGCCGTCGTGCTGGGCCGCTCGTACCGCCTCGACTCGCGCTGGGCCGGCGGGGGCGAACTCCCCGCCGCGAGGTACTTCGCGGTCGCGCGGCTGCGGCCGCTGTCGCCGCGTCAGTTCGCCCGGTCGGTCGTCGTGGCCGCCGGCGACGGCACGTTCGACACCACGCCCGCGGGGCTGGCCGCGCTCGACAAGCGGGCCGCGGAGTTGCTGCCGGCGCTCGACCCGCGCGCCGCCGACTTCCAAAGCAGCACGCGCGAGGCGCTGTTCGTGTCGAACGCCGAGCCGGTTCGCAAGCTGATCGCGGCCGAAGGGAACAACCTGGCGGAGCGGTTGGCGGGTGTGAAGGGCGATTCGGCACTCGTGAAGAGGGCCGTCGCGGCGGTGTACTCCCGGCCGGCGACCGACTCCGAGGCGGCCGACCTGACGGCGTGGCTGCGGAAACAGCCCGACCGCCGGGCCGCGGCCGAGGACCTGGTCTGGGCGCTCGTCGCGTCGGCCGAGTTCCAGTTCAACCACTGAGCGGAGGCGGGGACGATGGAGTGCGGGTCGCGCGAACACGAACTGCACCGCCGGGCGTTTCTCGGCGGGCTGACCGCGGCGGTCAGCTTTGCCGGCGTAGGAGTCGCTGCGGACGAACCGGCCGTGCGGCCGCTGCGTGCCGGCGGCAAGCGCGTCATCTTCGTCTGGCTGGCCGGCGGGTCGAGCCAGTTCGAGACGTGGGACCCGAAGCCCGGCCGCGACACCGGCGGGCCGTTCCGCACGATTCCCACGGCCGTGCCCGGCTACCGCGTCTGCGAACTGATGCCGAAGCTCGCGGGGCGGATGCGCGACATCGCCGTGATCCGCTCGCTGAACACGAAGGTCAGCGAACACGAGCAGGCGGCCGACCTCGTCAGCACCGGGCGGCCGAAGGAGCCGGCGCTCGAATACCCGGAAATCGGCACCGTCCTGGCGAAGGAACTCGCCGCAAAGGACAGCGCCCTGCCGGACTACGTCTCACTGTTCACCACCACAGAGGGCCGGCGGCGCCCCGCGGTCGGGTTCCTCGGGGCGCGGCACGCCCCGCTGCTGCTGGAGAAGTCGGCGCGGCCCGAGCACGTCGCCCCGCCCGCGGGGGTGAGCGACGATCGGCACGCGGCACGCGAGGACCTGCGGGCGGCGCTGACCGACCGGTTCGCGGCCG
>JALHNS010000248.1 GCA_022843445.1 Gemmata sp. | reverse complement strand
GGTTGTCAGTTGGCCACACGGTCAAAGAGTGCCAACTTCGGGGTAAGAAGGCCAACCAAGTTGGCCAACTGGCCAACTTCGAAAAACCTCTAGAAATCCCAGTGTTTCGGCCGAAGGTGGCCAAGGTGGCCAACTCCCGCGCGCGATACCCCTTCAGAGTTTCGGCCCGCGTTCGAGCGCGGGGCGGTTCGCGGGTGCGCGCGAAGGCCCCTCGCCCGAGTTCGCGGTTGGCGCGCCGGTCGGGTGCATTGTATACATTCGTCCACATTCGGTCAAGGCGCGAGCGCGCGGTCCGCACGCGATCGCCTACTTCCAGAGGCACACCCGGTTCGCGCGGAATATCGTTGACACCACGGCCGGCCGTGGTATCAGCACACCCTTCGCACGGATCGGCCCGCGGTCGGGGAGCCGTCGGCCGGCGCACGCGGGGGGGACTCTCATGAAATGGGCCGTCTGCTGCTTGACCGCATTCGCGCTGCTCGCCGGCTTGCCGGCAATCGCCCGCGACTACGAGTTCAAGCCCATCGACACCAAGCGGCTGGTGGTGCAACCGAGCCGCACGGCTGCGAACCTCGCCGCCGGCACGATCAACCTCGTGGGCGGCGCGACCGCCAGCGCCGTCGAAAACAACGGCTACGTGAAGACGGTGAACAACCTGTCCAAACTGTTCACGCGCGACACGCGGCAACCGCAGTACCAGACCGGGCGCAGCAACATTCCGTCGCCGAACCTGTACAAATCGACCCGGTACCCGAACTACAACCAGCCGGTAATGCCGCAAATGCAGTACCGCTAATTCGCCGGGTGTCGCCGCTTTCCGAAACTCTTTCGCCCGCGGTGCGTTCCAATAGGTACGTACTTCGCTCGGAGGGTTCGGAATGTCACACGCACTCGGGCGCGTCGCCGCGGCGCTGCTTCTGGCACTCGGCACCGGTGCGCTGCCCGGCGCGTTCGGGGACGACAAGAAGGACCCGCTGCCCAAAGCCCCGGACTGGTCGGATTACGTGTTCATCGCGGACGTGACCGGCGAAGTGGTGCGGGCCGACGATAAGAAGGTGATTCTGCGCGTCACGTGGTACGAAGCGCCGCAACCGAAGGGCGGCAACAACAACAACCGCCGGCCGAACTTGGGCGGGAACAACCGCAACTTCCGCAACCCGTTCGCGCAGAACATGAACCGCCCGAAGCAAGCGAACGGGCAGCTCAAAGAGAAGCACGAGGACTACGAACTCGAGTACGTCCCCGAATCTCTCGTGCGCACGAAAGCACTTCCGCCGAAGTTCGACGACAAGGGCAAGAAGGTGCCGTACACACAGAAGGAATTGGAAGACGCCCGGTTGCCTCTCGGCGTGCCCGCCTACGCCGCGAGCCGCTCCGACGTGACCCCCGCGACCTACCTCGAAGTGTACCTCGTGCGCGAAAAGGCGATCCCGGCGGCGAAGGCCACCGAAGACGACCTGCGCATCAAGTACGCCTTCATTCTGGGCAAGGACCCGAACCCGCCGAAGGACATCGGCGGGCCGGAAAAGAAGAAGAAGAACTGACGCGCGCCGACGTTGGCGGCGCGCCTTATCGTGGTGCGACGCTCCGCGTCGCATCGTGCGCCGATTCGCGCACGGTACCTCGCGATCCGAGTTGGGTAGCGAAGAACGACGCGGAGCGTCGTACCACGATAAAGGCACACTCACTTCATTCCCTTGATCCAGTCGTGAACCAGTTTGATCGCGGGTTCGTCGCGCACGTTCGACGCGATGTGCGGCATGCGGCCTAAACCGGTTAGCGTCATGCGGTGGTAGATCATCGACCGCGCCGGGTCGCCCGGCACCAGAATGCGCGGGTCCTTCAGTTCGAAGGTGCCCTGACCGGGCTTCGTGTCGATCGCGCCCAGTTCCTTGACCGGCAGCGTGCTGAGCAGTTGGAATTCCGCGTTCCCGCCGCCCCACTTGCGGTGGCAGTGGCTACAGTTCGCGTGCAGGTAGGCCCGCGCGCGGTCTTCGACGCTCGCCTTTTCGTCGCGGTAGTCGGTGAGGCGCGCGAGTTTGTCCGGCGGCGCGGGAAGCTTCTTCGTGAACAGACCGATGTGGTCGAGCGTCGCCAGTTGGTTCGCAAGTGTGCCGCCGTAGTCGTGGTCGCGGTTCATCTGCGCGGTGTTGATGCCCAGCGCGTACTTCGCGGTGACGGTGTGGCACAGGTTGCACTCGGCGCGACTCGGGAAGTGCCACTTCTGCTTGCGCTCCGCGCCGTCGGCGCTCTTCACCACGAACTCGCGGTCCGCGCCGTTCTTGTCGGCGAGGACCGCGTCGGTCTGTTCGTCGTTCCAGATGTAGGTGTAGCCGTTCCACACTTGGTCGCCGTACTCCTCGGTGCCGCCGAGCACGCTGACGACGAACACGCGGGTTTCGAGCCGGCGCTTCTTCCCCGGTTCGGTTTCGAGGAAGAAGTGCTTCACGGTCACGGTGCCGTTCGGGAACCGCCACCCGGGAACCGACCCCGGCGCGGGCTGCGGATACGTGAGCGTCTCGAACTCGATCTGCGAAGCGCCCGGGAGCGCGAAGAAGCGCTCCTTGGTCGCGCCGTCCGACCACAGTTCCGAGTTCACCGAATACGAGATCAGGCCTTTTTCCGGAATCAGCTTCGCGGTGTCGGAGAACAGGCCGGTTTCGCTCAGCTTGCGCGGGAACCGCGTGTCCGCGGCCCCCGTTGGCGTGGCCGCGAGCCGGTAGATGCCGCCGTCGATGAAGTTCAGCGCGTACACTTCGCCATCGTGGTCTTGGCCCCACGCCACGAGGCGCAGGTTCGTCTTCGCAAGCTCAATCGGCTTACCGGTGCCGGTCTTCGGGTCGTACTTGAGCGCCCACACGCGGCCGGTATCGAAGTCGCCGTAGACGTACATACCCTTCAGCGCCGGGTTCTTCGTGCCGTGGTACACGAACCCACCGGTGATCGACCGCGCCTCGGTGTGGTGGTGCTCCGCGACCGGCTTCAGGATCGGCGTCGGCCCCTTCTTGCGCTCCGGGCGGAACGGGTGCGAGCCTTCGCTCACGCTCCACCCGTAGTTGCCGCCCTTCTCGACGCGGTACACCATTTCCCACAGGTCTTGGCCCACTTCGCCGGCCCACAGGTCGCCGGTCGCGGTGTCGAAACTGATCTTCCAGCACTGGCGAATGCCGTACGCCCAGATTTCGCCGCGCGCGCCCGCGGTGCCGACGAACGGGTTATCTTTCGGGATCGCGTAGCCCTTGCCTTCGTCGGCTTTGTCCACGTCGATGCGCAGAATTTTGCCGAGCACGGTGCCGAGGTTCTGCCCGGTTTCGAGGCTGTCCGCGATGCCGCTGCCGTCGCCGGTGCTCACGTACAACATGCCGTCCGGCCCGAACCGCAGGCAGCCGCCGTTGTGCCCGCCGTTGGGCCACGTGAAGATCAGCTTCGCGGTCTTCGGGTCCGCGGTCATGGTGGCGCGATCGACCGTGTACCGAACCAGCTTCGTGCCGTCGGGTGCCTCTTTGCCGTCCGGGAGTTCGCTCAGGTAGATGAACCCGTTGTCCTTGAACTTCGGGTGCGCGACGGCGCCGTAAATGGTGTGCTTCACGTCCAGCACGAGTTTCTTTTCGGCCCTCGTCGGGTCCGTGTCGAAGGTGTGAATCTTGCCGGGGCGCTCCGCGACGAGCCACGCGTTCCGCCCCGGTACCGCGACCAGTTCGAGCGCCTCGTTAAAGCCGAACTTGTAAACGCGCTGCACGGTGTACGGGTCCGGCGGTTCGGGCGAGCCGACGAACTTCGACGTGGTCCACTGCTCGCGCTTCTCGAGGCCGACCGGCTTGCGCTCCGGTGCGGCTCCGGTACTCGGCGTGGGGTACAGCGCGACGGCCAGCGCGACGGCCGCCGCGCCCGCGAGCGCGTAAAAGGTAGTTCGCATGAGGGAGGGCCCTTCGGGAAAGAGGTGCCGCACAGCGTACACCGCGGGCCGTGCGGATGCACGCGCCGTCTTCCCGGGCGGGTCGGATCGTCAGCGCCGGACGCGGAGGCCGCGGCCCGCGAGTGCGGCATCCACTTCCTCGCGCGACACCCACGGCAGGTCGCCGGGGATCGTGTGTTTCAGCGCCCCCAGCGCCGCCCCGTAGTCCACGGCCTTTTGCAAGTCGCCGTCGAGCAGGCCGTGAATCGCGCCGGCGGCCAGCGCGTCGCCGCCGCCGAGCCGGTCCACGATTTCCAGTTCGTACGCGGCCGATTCGACCGCGCGCCCGTCGGAGTAGCCGAGCGCGGCGAACCGGTTGCGCCACACCAGTTCCGCGTCGCGCCGGGTGCCGATCACCGTGCGCACGCCGAAGCGCGCCACCAGCGCCGCCGCGACTTCCCCGAACGACGCCCCGGTGATGCCGAACAGGTGCTCGGCGTCGGCTTCGCTGGCGAACAGCACGTCGACCGCCGGCAGCAGCAGGGCGAGCACTTCCGACGCGCGCTCCCTCGGCCACAGCTTCGCGCGGTAGTTCAGATCGAAGCTGGTCGTCGCGCCCGCGGCGCGCGCGGCGCGCAGCGCTTCGTCTACGGCTTCGGCGGTGCCGGGGCTGAGCGCCGCGGTGATCCCGGTGACGTGGAACCACCTCGCGCCGGCGACGATGTTGGGCCAATCGAAGGTGCCGCACTGCACCGCACTCGCGGCCGAATCTTTGCGGTCGTAGAGCACGGAACTGGCCCGCGGCGCCGCGCCGAACTCCAAGAAGTACAGCCCGCACCGCTCGTCCGGGGCGTACTGCACGAACTGGTCCGAGACGCCGGCTTCCCGCACGCGGTTCCCGATGAGCTTGCCGAGCGGGTTGTCCGGCACGCGGCCGACCCACGCAGCCGAGCGGCCCATGCGCGCCAGCCCGACCGCGGTGTTCAGTTCCGCGCCGCCGATTTCCACGTCCAACGAGCGCGCCTGTTCGAGCCGCTGGAAGTGCGGCGGCGCGAGCCGCACCATCACCTCGCCGAACGCGATTACGTCGTGCGCCATGAGTTGGCTTCCGGTTGTGCGCGCGTGCGCGCCGTGTTAGGAGGGTATACGAACGCCCTAGCGCCGGTGCGTCCACTCGGCGCGCGAATACTTGTCGCGCACCAGTTCGCGGGCCAGTTCCAGCGGCACATTGGTGTATTCGCCCGCGGGTGCCCACTCCGCGCTCAGCAACCGCTTCGCCCCTTCGACCGAAAGCGGCAAGTTGCGCACGAAGTCCGCGTGCGCGCGCCCGCGGCGGTACTCCGGTTCGCGCTCCGGCGCGCGCAGGTACCGCGCCACGCGCTCCAAATCGAACCCGCACAGCAGCGTGCCGTGGTGCAGGAAGTGCGTTCGCTTCCGCTGTTGCGCGTTGCCGGAAAACTTCGAACCGCCAGCCGCGAGGTCGCTCGTGCCCTCCACGTTCGCGCTCAGCACGAGGCGCAGCGCGTTCAGCACGCGCCCGAGCACGTAGGCGTTGGACGCGCGAATGTCGGCGAGCGCCGGGGCCGCGTCGTAGCTCAGCACCACACTGAAGCACAAGCAGCCGGGGCCGAGCAGCACCGTTCCGCCGCCGCTCGAGCGCCGCAAGATCGGCACCCCGTCGGCCGCGCACGCGGCGCGGTTCACGTCGATCTCGACGGACCCACCGGACCCGACGACGACCGCGAACGCGCTCAGTTCCCACAGGCGCAGCACCGCGCCGCCGGTGCCGGTTTCCGCGGCCATCAGCAGCGCCTCGTCGAGCGCGAGGTTGTCCGCGGCGTCCGGGAGTGTGAGATCGAGCAATCGCATGGGAAAAGTCTTATCGTGGCACGACGGTCCGCGTCGTTCTTCGCGGCCCACCTCGAACCGCGACGAGTGATTTGAACCGCTTTACGAATGCGACGCGGAGCGCCGCACCACGATAAGGCCCGCTCGCGCGCTCGACGCGCGGGCCGCGAGCGCGCCGAGCGCGGCCCCGGCCCCGCCGAGGAGCACGTCCGTGATGCCGGGCGTGTGCGCCCCAGTGTGCCGCTGCGCGCTCTCGATCAGCGCCGACACCAGAAGCCCCAACACCAGCGAAATGCCCCCCGCGGCGCGCACCGACCCGCTCGGCCCGCGGCGCACCTTCGGCGGCAGCACCCGCGCCGCCACCAGCGCGCCGAGCAGCCCGAACAGCACCAGTTTCGTGAGCACGTCTTCGAGCACGTGCATCGGCTCGCCGGCTTCGGCCGCCGCGAACGGCACCCACTCGAACGCGCGGGGCGCGTCCAACGGCGCCGCGCCGGCGCGCGGCAGGTACGCCGGCGTGAGCGCCGCGCACCACACCACGAACCAGCTTACCGCGAACGGCACCGCCAGCCCCTCGCTGTGCACGCGCGCCGCGTACCACGCTACCACCACCGCGAACGCGCCCACCAGCACGTCGGTGGAACTCGGGGCGCGCGTGCGCACGAACAGTTGCGCGCTTTCGGCGCAGAGCGCGACGGCCAGCGCCGCGACCGCCACCTTCGCGCCGCCCCACCGGGCGACGCGCCCGTTGGCGCGCGCGAGCAGCAGCCCGACCGGGAAGAACAGGCCCGCGAGCTTCGCGAGTTTACCGTACAGTTCCCACTTGCGCTCGTCGGTCGCGCCGCGGAACTCCGCGAACGGCACGAACGTCACCCCGCCGTCGCGCACCTTCTTGTACAGCTCGTAGGGGCTGAGGCTCACGTCGAACGGGAGCGTTTGTACCATCAACAGGAGCACGAGGTACGCGAGCAGCACGCGCCCGGCCGCGTTCGGTTCCGCGCGCGCCCAGAGCGCGCGAACTTGGCGCACGAGCGCCGGCCCCACCGCCGCCCACGCGAGCATCCCGAGCGCGGACCCGACCGCTTGCGCCGCGATGTCCGAGAGCGCGCAGTTGCGGGTGGTGGTGAACTGCTGCGCGAACTCCGCGCCGAGCGCGAAGAGCGCGCACACCGGGAGCAGCGCCAAAGCCGCGAACAGCGTGCGCTTCGCGGACGGCTCGCGGTCGGCGCGAACGGCCCCGAGGGCGAAGAAGCCGAGCGGCGCACCGAGCATCACGTTGGCGAGCAGATCGGAGCGCGAATAGACCGATACGCCTTCTTCGAGGAGCCGCCCGAACAGCTCGAGCGCGCGGGCGAGTGTGAGCGCGCGGAAGTGGAACGGCACGAGGCTGCCGTAGAGCGTGAACGCGGCCGCGCCCGCGGCGCACCACGCGAGGGCGCGGCGGGCGGTCATCCGTTACCGGTCCCCTTTGGGGTCGGCGGCGCGAACCCGCCTTTGTCTTGCGGCAGCGCGTTCATGATGAGGTGCTGTGGCAGCCCGGCGCTCTCCTTAATCAGCTCCTGCCCGCTGGCGCGGCCGCCCTCGTCCACCCACACCCAGTCGAGCACCTTCAGTTCGACCCACAGAATGACGAGCGCGATGGGCATCATCATCCAGCCGGCGAAGTCGTGGAACACCTTGTCGCCCAGTTCCTTGCCGCCCTCGTTGTAGAGCACGCCGGTGAGCGTAATGCGGATCACGTTCGACAGCACCGCGACCGGCACCGCCGACACCAGAATCAGCGCGCGATCGGCCCACTGGCGCTCCACCACCAGCGCCATGCCCGTGCTGATGGCCGCGAACGTGAGCAGCATGCTCAGCCCGCTGCACGCCTTTTCCACTTCGAGCGCGTGGTCCTTCACGAACAGAATCACGCCCTCGCGGTACGTCGGGTAGCCGATCAGTTGCAGGCAGAACTCGGACGCGGCGGCGGCGATCAGTTGCAGTTTGCTGCCGAGCGCGTGCTCCACGCTGTACGGCAGCGGGAACATGAACAGCAGAAACGCGAGTGACGGCGCGAGCCACTTGAGCGCCTTCCATCCGCCGAGGAGGAGCGTCGCGCCGCACAGGTTCAGCACGAAGGCGAACCCTTGCAGCCACTCCTTCGCGATGTTGAACTTGTCGGCGGTGAAGAACACGGCGAGGCCGCCGGCAAGGAACGCGAGGCCCCACGGGTTCGGCCACCGGATGCGCTCCGGCATCCGGTGCTTGAAGTGGTACGCGAGGTACACGGAGAACAGCGGCACGAGGAACCCGTGCGAGTAGTCCGGTTTGAGCCACTGCGTGAAGCAGTACGCGAACAGCTTCGCGTACAGGAACGTGAGCGCGGCGACGATCACGAGGAGCGTACCGCCCCACGCGGGCGTGCGGATCACTTGGGCCGCGGGCGTGCTGGGGGTGGAACTCACGGGGGCGGTCCTCTGCGCGGGGGCGCACTCACCTTATACCGAAACGCGCCCGCCGCGGGCACCCCGCAACCGGCCAATGCGCAAGTGTAGAACGCGAACCCGCGGCGCGCTGCCGGCTCACTCCTTCCCCAACACCAGATCGAGCACCCAACACCCGCGAACGTGCGTCGCGGTCGCGTCGCGGCAGTGGTTCAGGACGTCGTCGCTGTCGCACCCGGCGTCTTGGAGCGCGTCGGCGAGGATCGGCATCGCACCGAACTCGCGCGAATCGTACATCTGCCGCGCCAGCGTGACGGCCGTGTCGGTGCGCCACGCGGGATCGAACGCCACCGGGCGGAACGGGTTCCCGAAGATGTCTCGCAAGAGTCGGACGTAGTAACGCTGTTCTGTTTTCAGTGTCCCGAACCCAAGTCGGCCGAAGAGCGTTTTGATTGTGGCCCAGCGACCGGTGAGCGACAGCAGTTCCCGGATGGCGGCCTCGACGAAATTCGTGTTTACATTTCCAACATTCGCCCAAGCGACGGCCCACGCTACTGGAGTACCCGGCGCAGATTTCGGAAGCTGTTTGACCCGCTCCCATGTTGCGATTGTGACGTCCCGCATGTCTTCGAAGTCGATCTCGCCGTCAGCGTCTCGTTCGGCTGTTTCAAGGACGGGCTGTAACCCGAGTTCTCCGACAAGGAGCCAGAACCGCCGGCACGCGGCGCAAACGAAGAGTTGGAGTCGCCGCCGGTTGCTCCCTTTGCTCCTCCATTCCGACCACGGAGTCCGAAGAAAGGGCAGCAAAAGGAGTGGGTCGTCGGCCGTGAGCCATTCGTGTTCGGTCACGGCCGCGCCCTCCGCTGGTTACAGCCCGTAGAACTTCACGGCGTTGTCGTGGAGCAGTTTCTTCTGCTGGTCTTCGGGTCGGTCCTTGATGATCGCCCGCAGCGCGGTCAACCAGTCGCCGTACTTCTCCGCGCCCAACAACACCACTGGCCAGTCGCCGCCGAACATCACGCGGTCCGGGCCGAACGCTTCGAGGGTGTGATTCACGATCGGGGCGAGGTCGTCCAGCGTCCACTTCCCGCGGCCCGGCGCGCTCGCGATGAACCCGCTCACCTTGCCCACGAGGTTCTTCCGCTTCGCGATCTCGGTCATGTCCTTCTTCCACTGCTCGCGCTGCGCGGGCGTGTGCTTCAGGTCGCCGTTGCCGCAGTGGTCGAGGATGAACCGCGTTCCCGGGCACTTGTCCGCCAGCTTCGCGAAGTCCGGCAGTTCCGCCGGTCGCACGCACATGTCGAACGAGAGGCCGAGGTCGCCGAGCAACTGAATGCCCTTCACGAACTTGTCGTCCAAGCAGTAGCCCGCGGGCGTCTCCTTGACGTGCAGCACTTGGCGGATGCCCTTCACGTACTTGCTGCCCTTGAACTGCTTCGCGTAGTCGCCGAACTTCTCGCTGTTGGGTCGCCCGCTCACCACCGCGGCGCACGTCGGCGTTTTGCCGCTCTTGCACAGCTCGATCACATAGTCCGCTTCCTTCTGCTGCTGCTCCGGCACCACGTCCACTTCCATGTACACGGCCTTCACCACGTTCAGCCCTTTGGTGGCCTCCGCGTACTCCTTCGGCGTGAAGTTGTGGCCGAGAATCTTGCCCTCGGGCGTCTTCGGGTCGAACCACGCGAGCTTCAACTCGTCGAGGTTCCACAGGTGCTGGTGCGTATCGACGACGGGGAGCATCGGTTTGTCCTCTGCCCGCGCCGCGGCCCCAACGGTGGCGGCGGCAGCGGCGGCGAGAAAGTCACGGCGGTTCATGGCGCTCTCTGATTAGGGGAAAGGTGCCCCGATGGTAACATGCCGCGGCGCGAGTACAACGTTCCGCATGAACAACACGAAACGAATCCTCGTCACCGGGTCCGCGGGGCGCGTGGGCCGCGCCGCGGTGGCCGCACTCGTCGCCCGCGGACACACCGTGATCGGCTTCGACGTGCGCCCCACGCCCGGCATCCCCGCGGCGCAAAGCGTCGTCGGCACGCTGACGGACGCCGCGGCCCTCCGCGCCGCCGCGACCGGGGCCGACTGCATCATTCACCTCGCCGCGACGCCCGACGACGCGACCTACCCGCGGGCAGCGCCGCCGAACGACACCGACAACTTCCTCGACGGGCTGGTGCCGAACAACGTGATCGGGCCGTACCAGATCATGGAAGCGGCCCGCGTGCTGAAGACGCCGCGCGTGATCCTCGCCA
>JALHNS010000247.1 GCA_022843445.1 Gemmata sp. | reverse complement strand
TCGGCCGCGGGGGCGCGGGCAGTGCGGCCGTCCGCACTGCCCCGACGCGCTGGGCGGCGCTCAGCACGGCGCGCTCCACTTCGGGCGGCAGGTGCATGCCCATGCGTCACCCGGCCGCCGCGGCGAGCGGCTTCGGTTGGTAGTTGACAGCGGCCACTTCGGCCCGGACGTAGCCGCGGCGCACCAGTTCCATCTTGAACTCGGACGCGTCCACAACGGCATCGATGTTCGCGGGGATCACCAGCACTCGCGCGTCGAGTGCACAGCCGCCGGTGACGCTCAGCAGCTTGCCCTTCGGATCGACCGCGAGCGCCCACAGTCGGCCGCGGTCCTCGACGGCCAGTGACACGCCCTTCGGTATCCGGCGGTCGTAGTGGTTCGGCGGCACGCCCCACGGCAGTCGCTGCTCGCACTCGACGGCGAGCGTGGCGAGCACGTCGCCGACGGCTTCGAGCCGCCGTTGTCGCGGTGTGCCCTTTCGGTTCAGGCTCGCTTGCGCCGCCTTTCCGCACTTCGTGCAGGTGCCGCACACGCCGGTCTCTTCGTGCGCCCCTTCGGACTCGGGCGGTATCACGCAGTCGGTGAACTGCACCGGAACGCCACCGTTCATCGCTCGCCCTCCTGCGTGGTTGCATCCCGTTCCGCTTCGCCGTCGCGCTTCGCCCGGTCGGCCGCGCTCTTGCACCGCGACAGGTTCTCGAACTCGATCGCGCTGGCCCCGTGCCGCGCGACCACCGCGGCGAACCCGTCGCCCGCGTTCCAATCGCCCTTCACGCTCTTCAGCTTCGGCCGACCGATGTCGTCGGTCTTCCACGTCACCTTGCTCGCGCCCTCGCCGCGGTCCTCGTTCGGGTCGCTCTCGTCGCGGTCGATGGTGTCGATGTGCGACAGCTCGTGGTCGAGCAGCGCCACGCGCTGGGCCGGCTTCAGCTCGTACCACTCGCCCTCGTCGATCACGAGCAGCGCGTCGCCGTCCTTCACCACGCGGTCCTTCAGCGGCAGCGGCTTGATCGTGGCGAGCGCGGGATAGCCGCCGTGCTTCACCGCGGGGCCGTCCGGGTTGCGCGCCATCAGCACGATCACGCGCACCTGCGCCGCGTACAGCCGCTCGTGGTAGCGCGCCATCACGCGGGCCAGTTCGTTGCGGATGTCGGCGTCGGCGAGGGAGTAAGAGGTTGGCACTTCGAAGCTCCACAGGGGGTTTTGTCAACGCGTCATTTCGTCAACGCGTCAACGCGATTCCGACTCAGGGCCGCGCTCGAAGTGCGGTGACGCGTTGACACTGTTGACGCGTTGACAAAACTCGGGGTGTACCTCGTACGCGACCGTAGGTCGTCCAGTGGCCGGGCCTTGCGGCGACTCCTGTTCGCGGGCGTATCGCAGGAACCCGTGTTGCACGAGGGTGCCGAGCGGGGCCGTGAGTGCGTCCGAGGTCGGGAACGAGCGGTGCAGCATGCGGTGCGCGTCGCGGCGGGTGAACCGTTTCACGCCGGTCTGCTCGATCCACTTCACGAGCTTCCGCAGCGGACCGTGCGACGCGTCGATGCCGGCCGCGGCCCACGCGCGCTGGGCGTGCGAGAGGAAGTACACGCCCAGCGTCACGCCGCGGCGCATGTCCTGTGCGTCGATCGTGGTGCCGTTGCGGCTCTTCTCCTCGAACGCCTTCGACAGCATGTTCGACACGAGCGCGAGTCGGGCCGCGTAGCCGGCGAGCTTCACCGTGGGGCCGCGCATGATCGGGTCGGCGTCGGGCGCGTTGCACTGGTGCGCGACGTCGTTCGTCCAGCCCTCCCACGCGAGCTTCGCGCCGTCTTCGAGGTGCAGGAAGTAGGGGCGCGGCCCGTTCGCCGGATCCTCGTGCATCGCCAGCGAGCGGAGCCAGCACACCGCGTCGGCCCACGAGCGCGCCGTCGTCGGGTCGATGGTGCGCCACCGTTCGCCGACGAGCGGCAGTTCGTCCGGGATGCAGAACAGCACGCGGTCGTAGAACCCGTCGTCGGCGTCGGCCTTGAACCGGTCCAGCACGCTCGGCTGAATCGTGCCCACAACCGTGAGGCACGGGTAGCGCACGAAGATCGGCTCCGCCTCCTTGTTCTTGCGGTCCACCTGAACCGCGGAGCCGCTCCACGCGGACAGGTAAAAATGGCGGTCGTTGCCCTTCCCGCCGGCCTTGTACTGGTTGAAGCCGGCCATCCAGCTCGCCAACTCGTCGCGCACCATCAGCACGCCGCGGACGTTCTCCATCATCAGTTCGGCGAGCTTCTCCGCGGTCACGTCGGCGACAAACGCCTTCCGCTTCTTGTCGCCGCTGGCGCGGATTCGGGCCTGCTCCTCGAACAGCGGCTCGACGACGGCGTCGAGCGCCGGCGACTTGCCGCTCCCCTTCGGCGCGACCGCACAGACGTAAAGCGACGAGCGCTGCACGTGCCCCTCTTTGATCGTCACCGCCCGCGTGGCCCCGACGCACCCGGCCGCGACCGCGAGCGCGAACGTGGCCGCGTAATCCGGTGGCGTGTTGGTGCTCGCGGCAACTTCTTCGACGTAGGCCCGGAGCGGTTCGGGCAGTGCTTGGAGCGGGAACGGATCGACGGCGGGCAGCCCGGGGAGCGGGATCGGCTCCTCCCACGGCTGATCGGCCGCGGGGGCCTCAGCCGGCTTGCCGGAAGGGCGGGGCGATTTCCCGCGGAGCAGACTCTTCGCCAGCTCCTGCTTCGCGTCGCTCATTGCCGCTCGCCCCCACCGTACGCCCCTGAATCACGTCCGCGAGCGCGTTCGCCAGCGCCCACGTTTCGCGGCCCGCCTTGGCCGCTTGCCCCTCGGCCGCTTCCGTGCGGTCTTCCAACTCGCGCAGGGACTGCACCACCACTTCACTCGGCGGCACGTCCCGCAGCAGCTCCGCGAGGTTCGCCGGCTGCGTCGCGAGCACCATCCGCAGGCCGAGCAGCCACTGCCGAGCCACTTCTTCTCGCAGCTCGCTCCAGTGCCGCAGGGCGGTCTCGCGCTCCAGTTCGGCCCACGCTCGCGCGCCCACGTCGCCGGCGACCTGTGCGGCGTGCAGGCTCTTGTCCGCTTCGGCGAATCGCAGGAACGCGACCGCGAGCTGTTCCCACGGCCAGCCCATCGGTGGCGGTCGGTTCGTCGTGTCGCTCATGCGATTCCTTTCAGCCGCTCGCCCACGGCCCGGTGGTAGTCCGGCGACAGTTCGCAGCCGAGCGCCCGCCGGCCCAGTTTCTTCGCCACCGCGAGCGTGGTGCCGCTGCCGGCGAACGGGTCGATCACCAACTCGCCCGGGTTGCTCGCCGCCGCGATAATGCGAGCGAGGATCGCTTCGGGCATCTGGCACGGGTGGCCGGTGCGCTCGCGAGCGTTACCCGGCAGGCGCGGCACGCTCCACACGTCGCCGGGCACGCGGCCCTTAGGGCTCGCCCGCCTGTCGCCGCTGCGCTGCCGCTCGCTCTCGATGCGCACCGCGTCGGCGTTGAACGTGAAGCACTCGGGGTCGCGCACGTAGTACAGGATGTGCGCGTGGTCGCGCCCGAACTTCCGCGACTGGTGCGGCCCGAACGTGTAGTGCCAGACGATCCAGTTGCGCATCGTGAGGCCGAGCGCGTCGAGCCGCACCTTGTACTCGGCCGCGTACTCGTCACCGATGGCAAGGAAGAACGCCCCGTGCGGGTGCAGCACGCGCACCGCCGCGGCGAGCCATTCGTCGGCCCACGCGAGATACTTCGCCTTCGGCTTGCGGTCGTCGTACCGGTCGTACTTGTAGCCGATGTTGAACGGCGGATCGGCGAAGACAAGGTGCGCGCACCCGGCCGGCTGCTGGCTCAGCAGCCGCACGCAGTCGCCGAGTAAGCACGTCGCGTCGCTCATCCCGTAAACCTTCCCCGTTCGAGGCCGCGCGCAAGTCAGATTTCCGCCGCCGCAAAGCGGTCGTTCGGCCCGTACCACTCCCGCTGGCGCTCGGCCCGCTCGGCCTTCAGCGCCGCCCGCCGATCCTCCACTTCCAACCAGAACCGCACCGCCGCGGCGAGCAGGTCGGCCTGCATCGCCTCGTCGGGTTCCACGGGCACGATCGCCAACCGGTCGCGCTCGGCGAATCGCTGGTTCTCCGAGTAGCTCGCGTAGTCGAGCCGGTAGAGGCCGCACACCCGCAGTTGCCACTGGCACTGCGGGAGGTAGTAGTCGGGCACCATGCCCGCGAGCGCGAGGTCGTGCGACTCCCAGCCCGGCACCTTCAGTTCGAGCACCCACGGTACACCGACCGGGCAGGCCCGGTATCGGCACAGCCCGTCGAGCGACACGCGCGCCCACGCCGCGCCCTGCATTTCCACGCACACCGGCGGCGCGGTACATTCACGGAACTGCTCGTACGCGAACCGCGCGACCGGCTCCAACCGCGTGCCGCGGCGCATCGCGAAGTTCGTCGGCCGCTCCCAGCCCTCGGCCTTCTCGCGCAGCAGGTTCTCGCGGGTCGCGTCCTCGAACGGCGCGACGCCCATGATCGTGGCGATGTCGCTGCCGCCGATTCCGTCCCGCCGCCACGCGCGCCACGCGTCCGAGCCTTGGTTCAACGTCACAAGGGTGCCGGTCACTCCGCACCTGCCTTCGCGTTCTTGTTGGCCGCACGCTTCTCGGCCCGGGCTTGCTTCGCCGCGACGCGCGCCGCCAGTTCGGCGTGCAGCCGCTGAAGTTCGGCCGGTGTCAGGTCCGCGATCTTGGTGTCGATCTGGCAGCGCAGCCCGCACGCGTTGGCGATGCCTTCGCCGGCCCGCACGCCGTCGCGGATCTCGCCCCAGCTCACGCCGATCGCGTGCATCAGCTCCACCGCCGCGGCCCACGCGGGCTTGTGCTCGGCCTCGGCGGCTCGGTGCGCCGCTCGGCCCCGGGCATCGGGCGCGGCTCGGCGTCCGGCAGCACGTCACCCTCGGGCGGCTCCGGTTCGTCGTCGTGATCGTTGAAGATGCCGATGTCTCGATCTTCGGATTCGGGTTCGTCGGCCGGCGGTGGTGCGGGCGGTGCCGCGGGGGTGGGTGCGGACGTCTGCACTGGGGCGGCGGGGGCCGGTTGTGCGGACGCCTTCGCGGTGGCGACGGCTTTTGCAAACGCGGCGAACCCGGACTTCGCGCCGTTGCCCACGTTCAGCTTGCCCGCGATGCCATAGCGGTTGCCGGCCTCCCACATTGGCGAGCTGTCGAAGCACAACACCCGCCGCAGCTCGGCTCGGGCCTTCACCTTGCCGCTGTCGGTCTCGTACGTCTCGGCCTCGAAGTGGCCGAAGCAGATGATGTCGGCCCACTTGTGCGTGAGGTCCCACAGCTTGTCTTGGCACGCCGGGGCGTACTTGTCGTACCCCTCGTCTTGGGTCGGGTCGTCGAACTTCTTCACCTTCGTGTGGGCCAGCAGGACCACGCTCATCTTGCGCTTGGCCCGGAGCGTATCGAGGTCCTGCAGCAGCGCGAGCCACTCGATCCGGCACGCCTCCCAGCCCTTGCCGTAGCTGGAAAACTTCTGATGCGAGTTGTTGAACTGGTTCCGCCGCACGTGCTCTTGGCAGAGGATTTCGGCCCCGTTGCAGGTGTCGATCACCAGCGCCTTGTGCGCGTGCTCCTCGGCGATCAGCTCCTTCACCGCCTGCCGCAGCGTCGCCCAGCTCGGCGGGTCGGACTCGTCGTACGGGAAGTGGTTCGTGGGGGGCACGCGGTTGCCCGCGATCAGTTCGGTGAGACCCGTTTCGCCGCGGGTCATGAAGAAGATCGCGCCGGGCGCGTGAGCGAAGAGCGAAGACTTGCCCCACTTCTCGCGGGCGTACAGGAACACGCGCGAAGGCAGGGCCGCGGCCGTAGACGTGACGCGGGACAGCAGGCTACCCACAGGGCACCTCGGGAAAGAAACGAACACCGGGTGCCGTAGCACCCACACACAACACAGCGCCGAGGAAGGGAGTCGAACCCCTCACCGCGACCGCCGTTCCGCTGGGACGCCCGACGCACGAGCTTGGCGGATGGTCGCTTCTCGGCAGGTGCCGGGGCCGAGCGGTGGAAAACGGTCCGCTCGCCCCGGCTGCGGTAGTTGTGCCCCCTCTCAAGGGCGCGCACTTACCGCTCACGCACACCTGCGGGCCGTGTTCCGCGGCCCTTGTCGCCCCGGTGCCGGGCGTGGCCTCACTCCGAGTCGATGTCGTTCAGCTCGAGCGCGGCCGCGACCACCGCTTCCGGCCCAACCTCAAACGGCCGCACCTCGGTGTAGAGCGGCGTCGGCTCCAGCACCTCGTCGCCGTCCTCGTCGCACTCGACGACGATCGCCCCCGGCGTGTCGTCCACTTCCGCGAGGCCGATCATCGCGCGGGCGCTGGCCGCGGCGTCCGCGACCGTGAGCAGCCCGGCCTCGACGTCGCACCCGGCCCGCTGGGCCGTCGCGATCGCCTTGCGGCGCATCACGGCCGGAATCGTGCGCAGCCGCAGCAGGTGCAGCGCCGCGGTGTCGAGCCGCGGCAGCAGGGCGATCACGCCCGACAGCGCTTCACTTGCGTCGGCCTTCGTGGTGTCGATCAGCATGGGCCTCTCCCGTTGTGGGTGTCACACAGTGGCGGGCCGGTGTTCGACCACCAGACCCCTACGCGCTCGCCGTCACGCCTCTTCCCTCGCTCCAGCCCCGCGCGCGGTCCCCGCCAGTTGCCGGGTTGCTCTCCACCCGGCGTAAGTCACGCTCATTAGGGTCGGCGTTCCACCCTCCCGGATGCCCGCCGTCCGTGGCGGGCGCACTCGGCGCGTCCCTGCGGCGAGTGTTCACGGCCGCGGCGCGCGCCGCAGCAGTTCCTCGTTGCTCCTGATGGCCGCGCTCATCGCGGCCAGTCCGTCGCGGGCCTGCCTCACGGCCCGGTTGCGCTCCTCGCGGTAGATCTCGCGTTGGAGGCTCGCACGCCACCAGCACGCGAACAGGTACAGGTTGCACCCGACCGCGATCAGCAAGGCCGTCACCAGTGCTTCAATGACCACCGCTCGCCCTCCGTGCTTGGTCCGCTTCGATCGCGTGCTTCGCGTCGGGCCGGTAGATCGGCACGTTCGGCGGCGCGTCGATCCCCAGCCGCACGAACGTGCCCTCTTCGCCGATGTCCACGACCGTGATCGTGACGGCATCCGGGCCGTCGCCAATCGCGATGCTCTCGCCTAGCTTCCGCGGCAGAATCAGCACGTCGCAACTCCTTCGCCCGGCTCACTCGTCCGGCTCGCCCGCGGCCATGCGGCGCTCTTCTTCGGGCCACCAGTCGGGCAGATTCCGCATCTGCTCCGCGATCATCGCGTCCAGTTCGGCCTCGGTCGGCTCACGGTACCGCTCCTGCTTCGGCTTCACCGGGCAATACGAGGCCAGCACCGCCGGGTCGCCAAAACACTCCGCGCAAAGCGAGTACCGCGACATCGGGTTGCAATCGCGGGTCTTGCAGTGAATGCACTTCACCGCTCAGCCTCCTGTCACAGCACACCGGGGCGCCGCCGAGTCGGTGCCAAAAGGGGGAGCGGCACCATGCTGCCGCAACGGGGCACCCGTTCTCGCGCGCACCGTCCGGCTGGGGGAACCGGTTGGGGGTCGGCGGCACTCGCACAGCTGAGTCGCGCGCCCCGGTGTGCAGTCTCACTTGGCCCGTTGGGTGCGGGCGTCCGCACTGCCGGCACGCTGCTCCGCGAGCTGGCGTTCGAGCCGCTCGATCAGTTGCCGCTTTAACACCCGCGGCTTGCTGCGCTCGTACACCACGTCCAGCTCGCCCGCGGCGATGATCGTGTCGAGCGTGGTGCGCCCGATGCCAAGGAACCGCGCGCCGTCGTCCAGCGACAGCGCGCCGTCGTCGCACAGGCCCGGAGCGGCGAACATCGGCTTCGCGGGGCGCGCCATGGCTCAGCCCTCGCCGCCGAGTTCGCTGCGCATCTCCTCGACGCACTTGCGGTACTCGGCCTCAATGCCGGGGCCGCCGAACCGCTGAAAGGCCTCGGGGACACTGATGCCGCGGTGCGTGCGAATCACGCGCACCATCGCCAGCAGTCGCTTGTAGACCGGGGCCGTAGTGTTCTCGCTCGCGGCTTCCGGGGCCGCGGCGTCTTTGGCTTCGATGGCGTCCATTTGGCTCCTTCGGGCGTCAGGATAGTTCTATCCGGCCGCTCGTTCAGCAAAGAGTATCCCCGCGCCGCTAAATTGTCAAGCGGCGGGAGCGAATAAAATATCTGCTGTGCCGTAGAGTCTTGTGCTTCGGCCGGATACGTTGGGCATGAAGCCCCAAATGGAGGGCTGCTTTCGTGACCGCGATCATGGCAAAAGAGAAGCAGGACGCCCGCGCCGTAGACGGCGACGCGGTGACCACGGTGAAGTGCCGTCAGAAGGTGGCGCGGCTCATCCGCAAGCTCGCGGCCCTCTTGGAAGTGAACCAAGAGGAAGTGCTAGACCGTTACGCCGCTCGCATCGAAGAGGACTTGGCCGCAGAGATGGCGCGGCAGCAGAGCGAGCTTACGCCGCGGCGTCCGGGAGCAAAGTGACCGCAGTCGCATTAGCCGGGAGCAGGATGAACCGAATCATCTTCCCGGCCCGACGCACGGTTACGGTCACCTCGTCCGCATCAGGCTCGCGTGCAGCCCAGAAGTCGCGAGTGATTTGCTCCCACTCTTGATCGGCCAACACATCGCGGGGGGCGTCCATCGTTGCTCCTTGCTGTCTTTCTGAACACCTGACCTTGACAATTGAACACCGTGATACAAGATGTATCACGCGGCCCGCGAACGGTCAAGCGGGCGGCGCACGAAATTCCACAAGGAGCGCCCGTGTCGATTCCGTCGAGTGATCCCGCGGCCCTGTCGGGTCGGTTGCGCGAGGTGTGGGAGGCGATCCGCGACTACTACCGCGAGCACGGCCTTGAGCCGACGGTGCGCGAGGTGGGTCTGCGGTGCGGCATTTCGCCGCCGAACAACGCAGTGAGGTTCATCCGGGCGCTGAAGGACAGCGGGCACTACGCCGCGGCCGTTGATCCGCGGTGCCGTGTGGTGGGCGAGCACGCGATCCCCTTCTACGGCCTTGTGTGCGCCGGCGATGGCCTGCCCAGCTCGGAACCCGACGAGAAGTGGCTGAACCTCGGCAAGATGTTCTCCGACCCGAACTTGTTCGCTTTGAAGGTGCGCGGCGAGTCCATGATCGATTCGCTCGTGGCCCCGGGCGACTACGTGCTCGTGCGTCCCGAGCCGGAACTGCGTTCGGGCATGACGGTGATCGTTCGCATCAACGACGAGTTCGTCATGAAGAGCTACCGCGTCGTGGACGGCCGCGTGTGGCTCTACCCCAAGAACCGCCGCATGAAGCGCCGCGAGGTGAAGCCCGGCGACGAGGCCCAGATCATCGGCATCGTCGTCGGCGTTGTGCGGAAGGGGTGAGCTATGCGCGACCCCATCAACGACACACTCTTCCCCTTCTGCGTCGGCATCGTCGGCCCGGAAGGGATCATGACCACCGACGAGTTGGAGCGGCTCGTCGAGCTGCTCGTGAACCGGCACAACGGCACACGCAAGATCATCGTGGTCACGCTCGGCGGTGCGGACGCGCCCGAGTTGCGCTGGGTGTGCGAGCGCAACTGGTCGCTCACGCTGGCGTGCGGCGACACGCCGATCAAGCGCGAGTTCGACCTGCTCTCCATGATCGACGCGCTCGTGGTGCTCGGCGATCCGCTCCGCTGGCGGCGGCTGCTGGCGTTCGCGGCCGAGGCCCGGCTGCCGATCCGCGTGTACCGCACACGGCCGCGGCACCTGCCGCCGCGCCAACTGGATCACGAGAGGGCCATCGAGTGAAACGCAAACGCACGCGCGGTGCGAAGGGCCTCGGCACCGCGTTCGAATCCGAGTCGCGCGGCTGCTGGGTGGCGCGCAAGCCGATCGGCACCAAGGTGCGCAACGGGAAGCGGGTGACGGTGTACGTCGAGCGCACCGGGGCGACGCAGGCCGAGGCGATTCGCCGCCGCGACGCGGCCTGCCCGCCGCCGGCGAACGTTACCGTGGCCCAGTTCGCGGAGCGGTGGCTCGACGAGGTCGAGGTGCGCCCGCGCACGCTCCGCACCTACCGCGAGTCGGTGCGCCTGCGCATCGTCCCCGCGCTCGGCCCGCTGCGCCTGTCCACGCTCACCCCCGCGGACGTCGAGCGGGCGGCGCGCGGGTGGGGCGACGAGGTGAGCGCGAACAGCGTGATTAAGCACCTGAAACACCTGTCGATTATGCTTAGAGCCGCGGCCCGGGCCGGCGCGATTGACACCGACCCGGTGCGACTCGCGCGCAAGCCGGCCGGCACCAAGACGGACATCGACCCGTTCGCGCCCGCCGAGCTGGCGCGCATCGTCTCGGCCCTGAGTGCGGACGTCCGCACTCACCGGCTCGCACTCATGGCCGCTCTCGGCCTGCGCATCGGCGAGGCGCTCGGACTCGATCC
>JALHNS010000246.1 GCA_022843445.1 Gemmata sp. | reverse complement strand
CTCAATTAGTGAACTTATTATCACATTTGCAACCTGCGCCGCGCGCCGCGGGTGTGGAAGGTGCGCGCACGCGGAACTCGATTCGGGCGCGGAACGGGGCGAAAACTGCTTGTTTTTTTCACTTTTTTCACCGAACGCGCTGCTGCGAAGGGCTGCCGTGAGCGAACCCCCGAACCAACTCGACGGCGCGGACGTCTTGTGTTGGGCGGTGAGTGCCAGCGGCGGTTTCTACACGCTCACCGGAAGCGCCCCGCCGGTCGTGGTCGTCGCGATGGCGGTCGCGCGCTACGCCAGCGGCGAAGTCTACCTGTTCAAGTGCGATCAGAATTGGGCAGTGGTGCAGGATTGGGACGGCGCTTCGGTCGAAGAACCTCAGGCGACGGCCGCAACCCACACGAGCGAACCGTTGGAGTGGCGCATTCGTGGTTGACCGAACGGAGCACCAATGCCGAAGATCGTTTGGAGCCAACTCCCTCAGCGCATCGAACTCCCAACGCGCGCCGGTGAGGTGATCGACGCGCCGAGCGCACAGGAACTCGATGCCGCGATGAACGATTACGAGGCGCGCCGCGGTTTCGCGCTGCCGCTATCGTACCGCGAGTTCGTTCACTGGTTCGGTCCCGGCCTGTTCACTGGTTCGTGGTTCGATATCGCTGCGCCGATTCCGCCCACGTTCCGCGCGCGCGTGTCGGACATGTGTGACATCGACCGCCAACACGAGATGATCCACGATCCCGAAGGCTATTGGGCCGAATCCTGCGCACCGGAGGTGCTCGAACGCCTCGTACTGTTCGCGTCTACCGAAGGCGGCGATTGGTTCTTTTGGGACACTCGGGACGTGCGCAACGCGCGCCAGCACGAGTACGGGATTTACGGTCACAGTCGCGGAAACAGTGAGGCACGGGTCGAGCTTGTTGCCCCGAGCTTCAAATCCTTCATCACTCAGGTGTGTTTGGGGCCAACGTTTCCGTTCGGTAGCACCGAGGCGCGCGAGTTTGAATGGGTTCACTACACCGCGTGGCCGCGGAGCGCAAAGAAAGCAAACACTCGGCGCAAGAGTGAGTAGGCCAGTCACCGGATCCCGTGTCGGAGCGGGTCCGCGGGGTCGATCACGAGCGTCGCTTCGGCGGTGACGAACGCGGTGCCGGTGATGCTCGGTATCACTGCGCCGCCCTCCCCTTCCTCCACGCGGCCCTCGAAGACGCTGCCGGTGATACTCTCCTGACGCCACACCGCGCCCGGTTTCAGCTTGCCGTCCGCGTACAGGCACGCGAGCTTCGCGCTCGTGCCGGTGCCGCACGGCGACCGGTCGTAGGCTTTGCCGGGGCACAGCACGAAGTTGCGCGAGTCGTTCGCCGGGTCGTGCGGCGGGCCGAACAACTCGACGTGATCCACCGGTTCCGGCACCGCCGCGTTTACCGCCTGCCGAATGCACCACGTCAGGTCCGTGAGGCGCTCCGCGTTGCTCACGCGCAACTCTTCCGCGCACTCCTTCACCAAGAAGAACCAGTTCCCGCCCCACGCAACGTCGCCCGTCACGCGGCCCACGCCGGGCACTTCCACGCTCAGGTTTGCGTGCTTGCGGTAGCTCGGCACGTTGCGCACGGTCGCGGTGTGGGCGTCGTGTAAGTGAACGCTCACCGGACCGACCGGCGTGTCGAGCCGGTGTTCGCCGAAACTCATGCGGCCGAGGTGGTGGAGCGTGACCGCGAGGCCGATGGTGCCGTGCCCGCACATGCCGAGCACGCCGACGTTGTTGAAGAAGATCACGCCGAGCGGTTCGCACAAGAGCGCGCCGACGAGCACATCGGACCCGCGCGGCTCGTTCACGACGGCCGACCGGAACCAGTCGAACCGCTCCGCGAACAGCTGCGCGCGCTCCGCGAGCGGCCCGGTGCCGAGGTCCGGCCCGCCTTCAATGACCACGCGGGTCGGCTCCCCGCCGGTGTGCGAATCGATCACGCGAATGCGCTGTGTCATGGTGCGGCCATTCTACGAGGGACTCTGCCGGGGTTGAAACCCCGGCCTACGTAAGGTGACGCCGTTGGCGTCACAAAGACGGCTTCTTCTGTGGTCCCAACGGGACCACCTTGCATGGGCCGGGGTTTCAACCCCGGCCACACTGTAGCGCACCCCACCTCGACGCGCCCGCGGCGCGCGGGTATCGTGCGGCTATGCCTTACACGGTCGCTCTCGACGCCTTCCACGGCCCGCTCGATCTGCTCCTCTACCTCGTTAAGCGGAACGAGGTGGACGTGCTCGACATTTCCGTGTCGCGCCTCGCCGACCAGTTCCTCGAATACCTGAGTACCGTCCGCGAACTGGACATCGAATTCGCGGGCGAGTTCCTCGTGACCGCCGCGACACTCATGGAGATCAAGAGCCGGTCGCTGCTCCCGGCCGACGCGCGCGAACTGGAACCGGACGCGCCGGACCCGCGGCGCGAGTTGGTGAAGCAACTGCTGGAGTACCGCAAGTTCAAAGACGCCGCGGCGGCGCTCGAAGCGCGCGCGGAAGAGGCCGGCACGCGCATGGCGCGGCTCGAACCGCCGGAACCGGTTGCGGACACCGGGCCGAAAGTGCGCCCGGTGGAACTGTGGGACTTGGTCAGCGCGTTCGCGCGCCTCATGCGCGAAACGCAAGCGCTCCAGCCCACCACCATCGCGGTCGACGACACCCCGCAGCACGTCTACGAAGCGCGCCTCAAAGACCGCGTGCGTGCGTCCGGCGGGCGGCTGCCGTTCCGCGCCGCGTTCGAGCCGCCGCACACGAAACCGCGGCTGATCGGCATGTTCTTGGCGATACTGGAACTGATCCGGCACCGCGGATTGGGCCTCGACCAACCGGACCCGGACGCCGAAATCGACCTCGTGGAACTGCCTGACGCGCCACCCGAACCGCCGCCGGAACCGCAACCCGCCGAGTAGGAGCGCGCACGATGGCGAAGCGCAAGCCGGAAGTGCTGGGCACGGTCACCGCGCCGTCCGGCGCGCTGTTCCTCATCGATTTCGGCTTCCTCGAACTGTGGTGCCACGACCGCGAGCCGGTGATGCCGCCGGGCGTGCTCGGCAGCGACGAAGCCACCGCCGACGCGAACGCCGGCTGCGACTTCCGCATCGACGGCCCGGACGCCGAGAAGTGCGGGAAACACTGGGACCGGCAGTGGCACCCGCGGTTCCACTTCGACATCCCCAAACACGGCATCGACACCGTCCGCAAGACGTTCGCGGAGTTCGTCGCCGAACACGGCTACGACGCGACGCTCACGAAGCTGCGCGCGCGGGTCACGCACCGCCAGCGGATCGCGGACGCGCTCGAACACGGGAAGGGCGCGGGCCAAGTGTTCTTTCAGGGCATCGAAGGGTTCGCGTTCGCCGGCGTGCCCGCGGATACGGAGATGCTCGTGACCGGCGAGCGCATGGGCGGGCGTGATCGTGCGTACAAAGACCGCTGGCGCTGGGTGAACCTCGAAGTGCGCCCCGGTGCAAAAGTGGCGAGCGAAGCCGAAGTGGGTCGCGTGCTGGTGGACCGCGCGCGGCTGATGTTCGCGGACATCGACGCGCTCGGCGCGTGGAACCACGACGGCAGCACCGACGGCATGGCCGACGCGGTGTTCTGGGGCCGCGACGCCGAAGCAGCGGCCAAGGCAACGAAAGCCCCGCGGCTGCAATCCAGCAAGTCGAACCGATACGGCTGGGAGAACCTTCCGGAAGCCGAAGCGCTGGAGAAGGCGCGCGCCGTCTGGAATCTGAAAGGGCCGAACGGTTGGCTGTTCGCGCTGGACTTCCGCCCGCACTCGCACCATTGGGAGGTGCTGCGGCAGGTGCGCGCGACGCCGACCGAATCCGGCACGATCCACGTCGGCGGCGCGACGATGTGCGGGTTCATGACGAGTTGGGGCGACGGCCTGTACCCGGTGTTCGCGCAGCGCACGAGGGCCGGCGAGTTGGTGCGCGTCCGCGTGCGCCTCGGCGACGACGCCCGCGTGCGGACGCTGGAAGCCGTCACCCGCCGCGCCAGAGAGGGGTGAGCCGCGGCGGAATGGCGCTGGTCCGCGTTCGACCCGTTCCGGAGAATGAAGGTGAGACGCGCCGCGGCGCGGAACCCGCCATGCCCGACCCCACCAACCAACCGCCAGCGACGGCGTCCCCGGCGAAGCCGGACGACACCGACGGCCCCGCGCGCACCAAAGCGCCCGGCGTGCCCGGCGGTTCGGGCGCGGGCGGCACGCTGTCGGCGATCGGCTCCTACCGCATCCTGCGCGAACTGGGTCGCGGCGGCATGGGCGTCGTGTACCACGCGCACCACGACTTCCTGTACGGCGACGTGGCCCTGAAGGTGATGACCCCGGACGGCACGAAGTCGGACGCCGAGAAACTGGAAGCCAAAGAACGGTTCCTGCGCGAGGCCCGGGCGACGTTTCAGGTGCAGCACGAGAACGTCGTGCGCGTGTACGACGCCAACGAGTTCGATGGCGTTCCGTACATCGCGATGGAACTGCTCGCCGGCCTGCCGCTCGACAAGCGACTCAAAGACGGCCCGCCCGTCGCGCTGCGCGAGGCGCTGCGCATCGTGCGACAGACCGCGCTCGGCCTGACCGCCGTTCACGCCCGGGGGCTGGTTCACCGCGACCTGAAGCCCGGCAACCTGTGGATCGAAGCGCCGAGCGGGCGCGTCAAGGTGCTCGACTTCGGAATCGTCAAGCAGGCCGGCGACCTCGCGCTCAAAGCCGGCGACCCGGCGCTGACGAAGTACGGTCAGACCATCGGCACCCCGTGGTACATGTCGCCCGAACAGGCCCGCGGGCAACAGCTCGACGCGCGCAGCGACCTGTTCAGCCTCGGCACGGTTCTCTACCAGTTGTGCAGCGGGTGCCTCCCGTTCGACGGCAACAGCCAGCGCGAGATCGAGTTCGCGATCTACCTCGATCCGCCCAAGCCGGTGCGCGCGGTGAACCCCGCGGTGCCGGTGCCGGTCGCGGAGCTGATTCACGCGCTGTTGGAGAAGGACCCGGCGAAGCGCGTGCCAACGGCCGCGGCGCTCGCCGAGCGCATCGCGGCCATCGAAGCCGCGCTCGACCGCCCGGCGGTTGTGCCCCCGCCACCGCCGCCACCCGGACCGTCGCCGCGCGAGCGGCTCGCGACCGGGCGCGTGACCATCGACGAACTGCTCGCGCTCAAAGCGGCCGGGACCGCGGAGAGCGACTTGTGGATGTATTCCGCGCAGATCTGGCCCGTCGTGAAGGCCGCGGCGCTCGGCCGGGCCGACGTGCGCGACGCGTTCCGCCTGCTGATCGCCACCCCGGACAACGTGCGCGAACTGTGGAACGAAGCGGTGTCCGCGCTGCGCGCCGGCAACGCGACCGCGATGAGCAACTGGCTGAACGTGGTGCGCGAGGCCGTCGGCGCGGAGCGCGTGTTCGAGTTCCTGACGGAACTGTACGACACCCCGGTGGGGCGCACCCTCTCCCCCGCGGCCCGCGACATCTTGCACGCGGCGCGCGAGCTGTACGCGCGGTTCGCGAACGTGCCCGCCCAGCAACCGGCCGAACCGGACCCGTTGGACGACATGCTCGAGCCCGACCCGCCGCTCACACCGCCTCCGCCGCCTCTATCGCCGCCGCCGCCGCCTCCTACTCCGCCGCGCGCTCAGCCGGTGCGCTCGCCGCTCGAGCGCTTGCGCAACGGCGACGAAGTGACCATCAACGAACTGCTGGCCCTGAAAGAAGACCCGCTGGCCGCGTACGACCTCGGCCGGCGCGCCGACGCGGTGTGGGACGTGGTGCGCCGCAACCTGCACCTGCCCGCGGTGCGCGCCGCGTTCCGCGACCTGCTCGCCGCGCCGGACCGGATCCTCGAAGTGTGGCGCGAGGCCGTGGACGCACTCCTCGCCGAGAACTACCGCGTCTGGGACGCGCGCTGGGCCGTCGTGCGCGAGAGCGCCGGGAAAGAGTGGGCCAAGAAGAAACTCGCCCAACTGCTCGGCGACAAGAACGAGGAGCGGTTGGGCAAACTGCCGACCGACGTGCGTGCGAAGATGCGAGCCGCCTGTGCCGACGTCGAACTGCTCCCGTCGCGCGCGCTGCTGGTGCCACTCGGCCTCGGCGAACTGGAACCGCTGCTCGCCGCACCGCCCGAACAAACCGCGTACACCGCGTTCGTGATCCTCGCCCCGGACTCGCTCGGTTGGCTGAGCCACGTTCCGCCGCCGGCGCGCGACCAGATGCGCGCGCGGGCTAAGCAGTACCTGTGCGCCGCGCCGCTGCCCGCGTTCGCGGCCTACGTGCGCGAAGCTCGACCGTATCTCGACTCCTATTCGCACTTCCTCGACGTGCTGTTCAAGCCACACTCCGCACCCGCCGCGGCGCTCCTGTCGCGCGTTCTCGCCGCGGACGTACTCGAACCGGGCGACTGGCACAAGTTGATCAACTCGGTCGGTCTTCTTCAGGACGAGTGGGGGACGTTCCTGCTCGAAAAGAACCACCTGAGCCAGTTGTTGGTCGGCTTGGGCGGCGATGGCACCGGGAAGGACGTGTGGCAGGCGTACCTCGAGTTGCTCTCGTCGGCGCTGGTGTCGCCGGAGTTGGTCAACGCGAGCGACGACACCGACCCGGCCCTCGTGACCGCGTGGGAGCGCACCGTTCACGCTCAATTGAAGCTCGCGGCCGACAAACTGGGTGCCGCCGGGCACCGTCTCGCGCTCGCGCTCGAATCCGGCAACGTGCGTCGGTTGGTCGCCGCTAACAACCTCGTGAAGTGGGTCGCGGACCCGGCATCGGCGGAGCGCGACGGTATCGAAGAACTGCGACACGCGTGCGAAGAGTTCGGCATGACGCCCTACGACCTCGCGCGGGCTGCGTTCCTTGAGGGCGGTTACCAGAACCTCGATCTGCCGACGCAACTGCCGAAGTTGGAGCCGCTGGTCGCGCTGTTCCGCACCGCGTTCCCCGCGGACTCCCCGCACGGGGCGCGGTCCGCGGTGACGTACTGGCTGAAACTGTCGCAGGAGGTTCCGAAGCGCGGGCGCGCGGCCTTCCAAGCCGAGTTCGTGCTGAAGTGCGTGCCCGAGGTGTACTACCGCGACCTGCTCGCTGAGGCGCGCCAGACGCCGTTCGAGCCGGTCGCGGTGGAGCGCATCAACGAACTTCTACAGGGCAAGGTGAAACGGAAGCCGCAGAAGGCAAAGCCCGCGATGCCGGAGCCGGAGTTCGCCAACGAAGTGACCGACGGCGAACTGCCGGGCGACGAGAGCGTTGCCAAGCCGATAAAGAAGAGCCTCGGGAACTACAAGCTGGCACAGCGCAACCGGCGCGCCGCCGGCGCGGACAAGATGCTTTACCTTGGCGCTGGTTGCGCGCTCGTCGCACTGTTGGCGTTGGCGCTCGCGGGTTGGGCCATTTTCGCAAAGTAGCCCCGCGAGCTAGAGCAGCAATTCCCACGTCCGCCGGTCGAAGCGCTCCTCGTCTACGGTCAGTTCCGCGCGGGTGCGTGTCGCGCGGCGCAGTGCCGGTAACACGCTGTCCGCTCGCGCGCCCAGCAGCCCGGCGCTCCAGATCGGGTTGAATTCCACCACCGCCCAGCCTCGGTCTTCGATCCGCCCAACGTCTACCACTAGCGCCGGCGGGCACGCCGCGCCCAGCGCCGCGCACACACTTTCTGCCACCGCGCGCCCGCCCGGCGCGGCTTCGCCCTTCGCGCTGCGCCACACGGCGCGGCCCAGTGCGAGGTACGGCGAACTTGCCACCGCACTCCCGTTCAGCACGAAGTAGCGGTACTCCGCGCTCCACTCTACCGGCTCGCTCACGAGTACCGGGGATTCCGGACTTTGGCGGTTCCGCGTGCGGAGGTCGCACGAATCGGAGTACAGCCCGGCGTCGAACCACTTGTCGAGCGGGTCCGCCGGTTTCACGAACGCGCGCCCCGCAAGGCGGCTCAGGTCGGCGAACCGCGCGAAGTGAACGCGCCGCCGCAGGAAGCGCTCCGGCACGCGCGCGAGCAAATCGAACGGCGGTTCGAGCAGCGCGAGATCGAGCGCGGCAGCCGCGCGCGTGGCGCGGTCGGTGGTCGCGTACACCGCGGGTTCGGGCACCGCGGGCGGTAGCGCGTCGCCGTCGCAGGTGATCGCGTCCCACCCGGCCGCGGTCGCGGCGAGCAAGAGCGCGCGATCGAACAGATCGGTGGCCGGCAGTGCGCCACCGGTCAGAGCGCGGCGCGGGCGCGCCGCCACAATCAGCGTGGGCATTTCAGAACACTCGGTAGGGGGAAAGTGCCGCGAAGGTGCGGCGCGAAATGTGAGAGCCGGACGGACGCGGCCCGCGACGAGCGGGTTCGCGCGAAAGCCGGACCAAAATATCCGAATTCCCGAACCGAACGCGCTGGCGCGCGCCTCTAATAGGCTGCACGGCGCGCCCCGCGCCGCGTTCCAGCGGAGCTGTCATGATTTACGAAGTGTCCGGCGACATCACACTCACCACCGCACAGGCCGTCGCGCACGGGGTCGCCCCGGGCGATCACTTCGACCTCGGGCTGGCCCTCGCGCTCCGCGAGCACTGGCCCGCGATGGCGAAGGACTTCCGCCACTACTGCCACCAGTGCCACCCCAAACCCGGCGAACTGTGGGAGTGGGGCGGCACCGGCGGCGCGCGCGTGTTTTGCCTGATTACGCAAGGCGAACACGGGCACGGCAACCACCCCGGCCCCGCGACCGAGGCCGCCGTGAACCACTGTCTCAAGCGGTTGCGGCACGAGGTGGAGAAGGGCGCAATCAAGAGCCTCGCGCTACCCAAACTCGCCACCGGCGTCGGCGGGCTGACGTGGGAGAAGGTGCGCCCGCTGATTCAGCAGCACCTCGGCGACCTCCCGATTCCGGTGTACGTGTACACGGAGTTCCACAAGGGGCAGAAGGCGACCGAACCCGCCGGCTGACGCGGCCCCCGGCGCTTGTGCGGACCGCGTTTGCGTTCCAGAATTGGGTGCGCACGCCTTTCCGCGGCGCGGAGCCGCACCCATGCCACACCCCGCCGACGTTTCGCGCACGCAAATCAAAGGCGCGCCCCCGCCCGACGACACCGGGAGCGGCGCGAGCACACAGCCGCTCGCGCCCTTCGGCACCTTCGGCCCGCCCGCGACCCCCGGCGAGATCGGCACCCTCGGCCCGTACCGCATCTTGCGCAAGCTCGGCGCGGGCGCGATGGGCGTCGTGTACCACGCGCGCCACGACTTCCTGTACGGCGACGTGGCCCTCAAGGTGATGGCCGCGAGCGAAGCGCAGAACCCGTCGTCGAAGGAGCGCTTTCTGCGCGAGGCCCGCGCCGCGTTCAAGCTGCGGCACCCGCACGTCGTGGAAGTGTTCGACGCCGCCGAACTGAACGGCGTGCCGTACATCGCCATGCAACTGCTGACCGGGTGCTCGCTCGACGAGCGCCTGCGGTGCGGGCCCGAACTGGGCGTGCGCGAGGCGCTGCGCGTGACCCGCGAGGCCGCGACCGGGCTGGCCGCGGCGCACGCGCTGGGCCTGATCCACCGCGACGTGAAACCCGCGAACCTGTGGATCGAAGAGCCGGGCGGGCGCGTGAAGGTGCTCGACTTCGGCCTCGTGAAGCAGGTGGGCACCGACCGCACGCTCACCGCCGCGGGCGAAGCGGTCGGCACGCCGCGGTTCATGTCGCCCGAACAGGCCCGCGGGCAAAAAGTGGACCACCGGTCGGACCTCTTCAGCCTCGGCTCGCTGCTGTACCGGCTGTGCTGCGGGCGGTTCGCGTTCGACGGCGACCACGCCTACGCGGTGGTGATCGCCATCGGCACCGAGACGCCGGTGCCCGCGCGCGCGGCGAACCCGGACGTGCCCCCGGCGGTCGCGGACCTGATTCACGCGCTGCTGGAAAAGGACCTCGGCGCGCGTGTGGCCTCGGCGAACGAGGTGGTCGCGCGGATCGCGGCCGTGGAAGCCGAGCTGGAGCGCGCGCCGGTCGCGCCGGCACGCGCGCCACTGCCGCCGGAGCCGCCCCGCGCCGACGAACCCGACTCCGGCATCGAAGAGCTGCTCGCGCTGAAGGCCGATCCGGCCGCGGCCGCGGGGCTGTCCGGGCGCGCCGTAAGCGTGTGGCGCGTGGTGAAGCGGCACCTGCACCGGGCCGACGTGCGGGCCGCGTTCCGCGACCTGATTGCCGCGCCCGACCGCGTGCGCGAGCTGTGGGACGCGGCCGTGGACGCGCTCTTGAACGGCGAGCCGGAGCGGTGGGACGTGCTGTGGGCGGTGGTGCGCGAGTTCGCCCCGTCGGACGATTCGCGCAAGCTGCTGCGCACGCTGGCGGGTAGCAAGAAGAACGAAGAGCGGGTGCTCGCGCTCCCGGGGGCCCCGCGCGCGCGATTGCGCGCGGCGTGCGCCGCGGTGCAACTGTTCCCGCCGCGCCCGCTACTGGTGCCGGGCGCGGCAGACGAACTGCCGGCGCTGCTCGCGGAGCCGGCCGAGCGCGCCGGGCACGCGGCGTTCGCGGTGCTGGCCCCTGAGCGCCTCGGGTGGCTCGCGCA
>JALHNS010000245.1 GCA_022843445.1 Gemmata sp. | reverse complement strand
TTGCTGAGCGCGCTGGACGGGTCTGCCAGTTCGTTGAACCGCGCGAGCGCGTCGGACCCACCGAACCCGCGCTCGCGCCCGTCGCGCCCGACGGCCCGCGCGCGGACGCGGTTCAGCAGGATCGCGCGGAGCCAGCCGCGAAACGACCCCGGGCCGCGGTGCTCGAAGGTGCCGATCTCGCGCACCAACACCAAGAGCACGTCTTGGGCCACGTCGTCGCGGTCCGCGGGCGGAACGCCGGCACGGGCCGCCCACGCCGCGAGCAGCGGCGCGTAGGTGTCAACGAGGCGCTGCCACTCGGGCCCGTCCCGCCTTTCGGCGAGTCGGGCGAGCCACGTCAGGGCGGTTTCCACGGGCGCTCACCTCGCGGGGCTGAACTCGACCCACACCGCGTCGTACCGCACCGCCGCGCCGTCGCCGTGCGACGTGACCGCGAGCGGGCGCAACCCGCGCTTCCGCTGCGCGGCGACTTCCTCTTCAAACTTCGCGGCCGTTAGATCGGTCTTCACGTCCCACGCCGGCGCGAACGGGTCGTTCACCAGAGTGATCGCGTAGCGGCGGTTGGCCCCAGTACCGAACCCGCTGAACGCGTCGATGCGCCAGCCGCGGTCCCGCGCGCGGAGCCACAGTGCGAGCAGTTCGGGCTGTGTCAGCGAGTGGTGGAATTCCCACTGCCAGCCGTCGTCCGGGCCGAGCACGACGCCCACGAGCGGTTGCCCGCCCATCGGCGCGCGGGTGTCGTGGAACCCGGTGGGGCGCAGGCCGCGCTTGCGCCAGTCGGCCGCGGCAGCGGGCAGGTCGCGCTCGAGGTGCCCGCTGCCGTGCCAGCCGCGCCCGTCCTTCACCCACAACTGGTGCCGCAACAACTCGTCGCCGACCGGGTACGTCGCCACGGCCCGCAGGCTGAAACCCTTCTCGGACATCGCGCTGAAGTCGGCCGTGTACGGTCGCTCCGCGGTACCGAGTTCCGTACTGAGGGCGAACGGTGCGGCGCTCCCGTCGCGGATCGCGACGGCGTCGAACCGCGGCGGGTTCGCACCGGCCCGCGCCGTGACGTCCGCGGGGCGGAACCCGGTGGGTAATCCGCCGGCCCACTTCTTCAGTTCCTCAGCGCTTAGGCCACTCGCCGTGCGGAAGTCCGACACGAGAAGCGGCCCCGTACTCGACGGAGCGGGCAGCGCGTACGCCCGCACTGTGCCGCCGGCATGGTCACCGACGAGCGCCGTGAGCCCGTTCGGAGTGAGCGCGAGGCTGTACCCCCCGTTCGACGGCTCGTTCGAGTACGCGGCCCGACCGGTGCGCAGGTCCCACACCGCGAGGTCGTCGGTACCGGGCCGCGCGGCCGGTGGGCCGAACGTGGTGACGAGTTGCCGACCGTCGATAGTCAGCGCGGCGCGCTGCACCCAGCAGTTCGTCCGGTGCCGGAAGACGTGTTCCTGCTTCCCGGTGTCCAGCGCCCACACGCGCGCGGTCCCGTCGAAGCACGCGGCAACGACCCGGCTGCCGTCGTTCGAAAATGTCGCGTGAGAGATCGTCGCATCCGGCCCGGTGAGAGTTTGCAGACGGTTCCCGGTACTCGTCTCGAAGACGCGCACTTCGCCCTGCTTGCCGTGCGTGGTGCCGTCGGCGCGCCCACCGGCGACGAGCGCGCGCGTGCCGTCGGGCGAGAGCGCGCCCCAGTGACACGCCAGCCCGGCGCAGTCGAAGTTGCGAACCGCCTTCCCGGTCGCGCGGTCCCACAGCGCGGCACCGGTGTGCCCCGCGGCGAACAGGTGCTTGCCGTCGGCCGTGAACGCGACGCCGCGCACGCGGCCCGTCGGGTTCGTGACGCCGCCGAGTTCCTTGCCGGTGTCGAGGTCGTACCACTTGAGCGCGTTCTTCGTACACCCGAGTGCGATAACTTTTTCGTCCGGCGATAGCGCGAGCGACGTGAACGCCTCCGCGTCGGTCTTGAACGACTTGAGCACCTTCGCCCCGTCGTGCACGATTACCAGCCCGTGCCCGTCCACCGACACGGCCCGCTTGCCGTCCCCGGTGAGCACCACGTCCGACACGATTCCCGTGTGCCCGTCCCAGCGCCCGGTCATGCGCACGTCGCGGCCGGCACCGGGAGCGACTACGTTCCAGAGCTTCAACTCGCCGCCGGTCGAACCGGTGGCAACGGTTCGCCCGTCCGGACTGACCGCGACGCCCCACGTCGCCGCGCCGGTGTTCGCCTCGCCCAACTTGTCCCCCGTGGCCGCATCCCAGATCGCAAGTCGGCCGTCGTTTGAAACGCTGGCGACGCGCCGCCCGTCAGCGAACGCCGCGAGGTTGCCTTCGTTTTGGTGTGCCTTCACGCGGTACAGGGGCCGGCCGCTCGGCCAGTCGAAGCCGAGCAGTTCGCCGGTTCCGAGGATCCCGACGATCACGGTTCCGTGGCCCGACCACTTCGCCATGCGAACCCCGTTTTCTTCGACCCCGGGCAATGGGACGCGCCCGGCCACCTTCCGCGTAGCGGAGTCGAGGACGAGCAGCGCGGCCTCGCGCGAACCGTTCGGGTGGGTGGTTGTGTCCGGCACGAGCACGAACCGCTCGTCGGGCGAAAGCTCGCAGTACCGCAGTTGCGTGCCCTCGTCGGCGGACCAGAGTTCCTCGATCTGCCCCGACTTCGGAACGGCGCGCCGGAGCCGATTGTTCTCGCCCAGCAACAGGCTCCCGTCTCGCGCGAACTGCATCGGCCAAGACGCGTTGCGGCGCACCGGGCCGAACTGCTGGAACTCTTTCCCGGTCGTCGTATCGAACATGTGAACGAGTGCGCACGCGTTGCACCACGCGGCCACCGCGGTTCCGTCGCGGTTCACCGCCGCGCGCGCGGTCTGCGTGGCCGCGTACTGCCGCACGACTTGTCCCGATTCCGCGTTCCACAGGGTCGCGCGCTGCCCGTGGGCGAGCAGTTGCGTCCCGTTCGCGAGGAAACTCAGACCGTGCAGGTTGCCGTCTTGCTTGCGTGAGAGGCGCTCTTGGAGGATCAACTGCGGCACGGGGTCGATGAACACGCGGCCGTTCGGCTGGCCGGTGAGTACCTTCGTGCCGTCCGGTGTGAACGCCGGCAGCAGCGTGTTCGCGGTGCGCGTCACGACGGTGAGTTCCGCAGCGGTGTCGGCGTCGATCACCCGCAGCGCCGGATCGCCAACTCCCCCGGTGAACGCGAGCCGCGTGCCGTCCGGTGAGAAGCACATCGCCGCCGTGTGCCACTTGCACGCCACGCGGCGCGCGAGCAGTTGTTCGGTGGCGAGGTTCCATACCGAGACCACGCTGTTGTTGCAACCGGCCGCGGCGCGGGTGCCGTCGGCACTGATCGCGACCGTGCCGATCCACGCGGGGTGCCGGCCGAGCGGGGCGAGTTCCTTGCCGGTGCCCGCGTCCCACTGGCGCAACACTGCGTGCGAACCGGTGAGGAACCGCTTGCCGTCGGGCGTCGCGGCTGCGCAGTGGAACAACTCGCCCGCGGGCGGCGCGAACTTCAGTTCGCTCGTGCCGGTGTTCGAGTCGAACACGTCGGCCCCGTTCTGGCGCACGATCCACACGCGCCCGTTCGGCAGGAACCCGACGCCGACGCAGCCCGACGTGCCCGCGAAGGCGCGGGTGCGCGTGCCCGCGACGGCGTCCCAGAGCCACACGTTGCCGGCTGTGTCTGCGGTGGCGGCGCGCGTGCCGTTCGCGGACCACGCGGCGCGCGTCACACCGGCCGGGTGCGATGCGGCGAACGCGCGGACGGGCTTCGCGTCGCCGGGCGTCCACACGGCAACGGTCCCGTCGCCGCCGCCGACCAGCACGCGCTTGCCATCCGGCGCGGAGAGGAGCGCGTTCGTGTGCCCCGAAAAGCCGAGTTCGGCCCGGTTCGCAGCCGCCAACGCCGCTTCGGGAGTCCGTGGGGTAAACTGCCACGCTCGCACGGTACCGTCTGAGTACGCGCCAGTCAGTACCGTTCCGTCCGGGGCTTCCACGAGGTTGTAGAGGTTGACGCCGTCGTATACCGATGCTTCGAACCGACCGGTTCGTGCGTCCCAAACACCCAACCCCTGCGCCCTGTTCAGGCCGCCGAAATCGCCGACGGTGAACATCCAGTTCCCGTCACGGGAGAACGCGGCACATTGCATCGTGTCGCCGGGGTGTTCCAGCGCGAGTATCTCTTTGCCGGTCCCCACCGCCCACACCTCGACGCCCTTTTTCCGAACTCCCGCGAGGCGCGTGCCGTCCGGGGAGAGCGCGAGACAGCCGACCGGAGCCCGCGGGTTGATCGTGCTCCGCACGAGGCCCGACTTCGCGTCCAGTTGCCGCACCCGCCCCGGGCCGGTGTTGTTGAGCGTTACCCCCGCTAGGAAGCACGTCGCTTCGTCGTGCGAGAAAATGGCGTGGTGGTACCACTCTTGGTCGCCCGCAAAGCTCCACACTTCTTTCCGCGTCTCGATCTCCCAGAGGCGCACCGCCGTCAGTCCGCAGACCAGTAGGTAGCGCCCGTCACGTGTGAACTGCGCGCTGCGCACGCGCCCGGTCTTCTCGGGAAACTGGTGCAGTTCCTTGCCGGTGTTCAGGTCGTAGATCGCCGCGGACTTGTCCCCGCCGAGCGCCAGTCGCGCGCCGTCGAGCGAGATGTCCGGGAACGAATGCGCCCCCGATTGGGCGGTGAACCGGTTCTTGAGCTTGCCCGACGGGTACTCGCGCACGAGTACCTCCCCCGAACCGTCCACAGAAACCAGCGCCTTCTGATTCGGGACGAATGCCAACTGAGGAACGAAGCCGGTCTTGTGGGCCGCGAAGGCGCGCACTTCCGAGAGGCGTCCCGTTGGCGCGGGCGGCAGGTGCCAGAACCGTACGGTTTTGTCGTCGCTCCCAGAAACGGCAGTGCGCCCGTCGGGAGAACAGGCCACGCTGAAGACTCGGTCCGTGTGACCGCGGAACTGGCGCACCTCCTTGCCTGTGTCCGCATCCCAGAGGCGAACAGTCCGGTCGAAACTGCCGGTCAAGACGCGCCCGCCGTCCGGGCAGAAGGCGACACTGTGGACGTTGTCGGAGTGCCCCAAGAACCGTTGCACTTCCTTGCCCGTCTCCACGTCCCACAGGCGCGCGGTCTTGTCTTCCCCGCTCGAAACGACTTGGCGACCCGTTGGCGAGAAGGCCACGCTCACGACCAGACCGATGTGGCCCTTGAGGCAGAGTGTTTCCGTCCCAGTTTCTAGATCCCAAATGCGGACGGTGCCGTCCAAACCGGCCGTAACGGCCAGACGCCCGTTCGGTGAGACCGCCACGCCGCGCACACCGGCCGCGTGCCCTTTGAGGCACTTGAGTTCTTTGCCCGATTCCAGATCGAAGACGCGCAGCGTGCGGTCGTAGGAGCTGACGGTCGCCTGCTTCCCGTCGGGGGAGAACACGGCCCCGCTGGGTGGCGACCCGAGGTACAGGCGCTTGAGTTCGTACCCGGTTTCGAGGTTCCAGAGCCGCACCGTCCGGTCCCCGGTCGAGAGAGCGCGTTTGCCGTCCGGGGAAAAGGCGACACTGTGGATCGGCTGTTCGGCCGTGTGGCCGCGGAACCGGCGTACTTCCTTGCCGGTGTCTGCGTCCCGAAGGTGTAAGGATCCGTCGCTCCTTGTACCGGAAAGTGTGCGACGCCCATCGGGTGAAAATGCCACCCAGAAGACACCATCGGTGTGCTCCTCGAAGCGCCGCAGCTCGTCCGTGAGGGCCGGCACCTTCGGTACGTCGGCTTTCGGTACGTCGGTTTTCGGCGGGTCGGGCTTCTGCGCAACCTCACCGCCCGTCGTGGACACACGGGGTTCGGTGCGCGTGATTCGCGCCACCACGTTACCGCCGCGCTTGAGGGTCGCGCTGTCGAGGCTCAGTTTCAGCCCCGCGGGCTTGCCGTTGATCTCGAACTCGTACTCCCCGGACCGCAGCGTGACCTTTTGCTGCGTACGCGGGTCGAACACCGTCACCACTTGCCCGCCCTGTTTCACGAGCACCTCGATGTCGTCGTCGGTAGTTTCGATCACCAAGTCGCCGGTGTCGGTCTGGAACCGGTACACCGCGGCACCGGTTGCCAGCACCGCCGCGCACGCGAGTACCGCCGCCAGCGCCACCGCCAGCCCGCGCCGCGGGGCGCGCGCCGCGGGTGCGGGTTCGGCCGGTTCTGCGCCCGGGCAGAACGGCGCGAGCGCGTCGATCACGTCGTCGGTCGATTGGAACCGGTCTTCGGGGCGCTTCGCCATCATCCGCGACAGGACCGCGGCGAGGCCGTTCGGCAGCCCGGGGATCGGGTCCGGTTCGCGCCAACCGTGCGCCGCGCACTTGTCCGCGAGGGTACCGCCCGCGAACGGGGGCCGCCCCGCGAGCAGGTGGTACAGAGTGCAGCCGAGGCCGTACACGTCGGCGCGGTCGTCGGCGGTGCCGGCCGCGCCGAACTGTTCCGGGGCCATGTAGTCGGGCGTGCCGCACATCGCGGTTTCGCCGCGCCGCACGCCGGCCTCGGTACCCGAAGCGACCAGCGCCAGCCCGAAGTCGAGCACCTTCACCGTGCCGTCGTTCGTGCGCATCAGGTTGTGCGGCTTCACGTCGCGGTGAACCATCCCCTGCGCGTGCGCGTGCGCCAGTCCGCGGGCCGCGTCGCGCACCGCGGCGCACGCCTCGGCCGGCGCGAGCGGCCCGCTCGCGCGCACCACTTGGGCGAGCGTGCGTCCCTGTACGTACTCCATCGCGAACAGGCACAAGCGGCCGTTCGCTTCGGCGTCCAGCGCGCGCACGATGTTCGGGTGCTCCAACCGCGACACGGCCCGAATTTCGCGCAGGAACCGCTCGCGCGCGCCCGGTTGCGCGAGCAACTCTGGGCGAATCACCTTCACCGCGACCCGGTTGCGCATGACGAGGTGTTCGACCAGCCACACGGACCCCATGCCGCCGTCGCCGAGCCATTTGAGTACGCGGTACTTCGGGTGGCTCGCCAGTTCCGCGGGTACCGGCGGCGGATCGATCGCGCCGGCCGGCGGTGCGGCGCGCGGCTCCCACGTGAGTGTCGGCGGGATGAAGGACGGTGTGCACAGTTCGCCCGCCGGCACCGTGGCGCACAGGGGCGCGTCCAACTGCGGCGCGACCGTGACGAACAGCCCGACGAGCGTGTCCGGCGGGACCGTCGCGACGCGCGCTTGGCATGCGGAACAGCCGGCGAGGTGCGCCTCGACGCTTTCCGATTCGGCGTCGCCCAGTTGGCCGAGCGAGTACGCGACGAGGTCGGCTTCGGGCGGGTGCGTGTGCGTCGCGGTCACGGGCGCTCTCCGATCGGGTGAGACGGGCCGAGAAGAACAGTGGGCGAACCGCTCGATCCTGTCACGCGAATCGAAAAAAAGTAGCGCTCACTTCGCCCGTGGTGGCGGCGCGAGTTCGGGCTTCACTGGGAGCGGCTTGTAGTCGCCCAGCCACAGCGTGCTGTAGACGGCGCTCCCGTTGGCGAGCCACGAGTGGACGTACTGCGGGCGGAACCCGCGACCCCGGCACGCGGCGAGCTTCTGCTCATACGTGCCGGTGTTCAGCGCCGCATCGTACTCCCACGGCGTGTCGTGCGGGTTATCGACGAGCACCAGCACGAACTTGTCGGCCTCGGTGCGGTGCCGGTGGATCAGGTCCGGTCGCCACTTCCGCTTGCGGGCTTCCTCGAGTTTCTGCTTCACCTGCGCGGCACTCAGGTCGCGGTGCAGTTCCCAAGGAAGGCCGTCGTCGGGGCCGGTGTTCAGACTCAGACGATTGTCGTACTGCATCAAGCTGATCGGGCGGCGGCGGTGGCCCCGTGCCTCGGCCAACTTCGCGTCCAATTGGGTCTGGACATTCCAGTATTCCCAGTACACGAGCGACGACGAGTAAATGTGGTGCCGGCTATAGACGTTACCGTCCATGTACGGGACGCAGAGCGCGCGCGACCAACCTTTTGCGAACATGGTCGCGCCGTCGTCGTCAATGGCTTTCGGGCCGGCCTTGGCGGTGACGACCCAGTGTGCCTCGTACCGCAACGCGGCGGTGCCGTCGTCAATGGCGAGAGCGTCGAACCGCGGCCCGGTACCGCCCTCTTGTACGTTCAGGTTCGTCAGGCGGTACGTCTTGGGCAGCGCGGCGAACCATATTTTCAGTGCGTCGGTGTCCGCGCCGTGCAGTTCGCGGAAGTCGGTGACGGGCAGCGGCGGGGCCGGCACCGGGCGCGCGGGCCACTCGGCGTTCGAAACGAGTTCGAGCGCGTCGACACTTTCGGCGCGGAACCCGGTGCGCGCGTGAACCGCGCGGGCCACGTCGGCGGGCGTTCCGGCGAGCGGTTGCGGCACGCGCCACACTTGGAGGTCCCGGTCGTCGCTCACCGCGGCGACGCACGTGCCGTCGGGACTGATCGCGTAGACGGAGCCGGCCCCGGCCGCGACCACCGGGCCGACCTTCTTGCGCGCCGCTGGGTGCCACGCCGCGTGCCCGGTCGCGTCGCGCGCGAACAGCAGCCGCCCGTTGGGTGCGTACAGGAGCGCGCCGGCGACGATCCCGTTTCCGACGAACCCGGTTTCTTTACCGGTGTCGAGCGCGAACTCTTTGAACGTTTGCTGCCGACACACGACAACGGTTTTCGCGTCGGGCCGCATTCCCGCCGACGAGTAGGCCGCACCGGTCACGAGCAGGTCGCGCGGCGGCAAGGCGGGGGCGCGCAGGTCCCACGCGGTCAACTTCGAGGCGCGGTGCAGGTACAGGCGCGCGGTGCCGGGGAAGAAGCCGATGAGGCTGCCGTCGCCGGGCGCGTGCGGCAGGTGCAACACGACCTCACCGGTCGCAGCGTCCCACGCGGTGGTCGGTGAGCCGTCGTCCCATCCCGTGGCGGCGACATACCGGCCGTCGGCGCTAAGCGCGATGCGGTGGAACGCCGCGCCGCCGGCACCGGGCACTTTGGGAACGAACCGCCGCTGCTCTTGGCCGGTGGCGAGGTTCCACCCGGTGATCGTTCGGCCCTCGGTGCCGTACAACACAGCGGCGTCCGCGCTGTACACCACGCCGTTCACCCAGCGGTCGTTGCGCTGGAGCAAGCGGGGCAGCACTTCCGAGCCGTCGCGGGTGCGGTAGCGGCGCAGGTACCGCGTTTCGGCGGGGTCCGAGTTGGGCGTTATGACCGCGCTCATCGCGATCGCGAGTTCGTCCGAATCGGGTCGGAAACACAGACCGGTAACCGAAGCTGGTAGCGGGCGGCTCCAGAGCAGCCCGCGGTCGGGCAACCGCCAGAGGCCGGTGCCGCTGCCGTTGGCGATCACAATTCCGGTGCCGTCGGGCGTGTAGCTGGCGGCGCGCGCTTCGCCCGCGATGGGTGGGCCGACCGGTTGGCCCGTGCGCCAATCCCACTCGCGCGCGTGCGACATCCACCCGCCGACGAGCAGGTGCCGGCCGTCCGGACTGAAGGCGGCGGTTAGCACCGGGCCGCCGGGCGCAATGCGCGGGCCGAGGGGCGCGCCGGTCTTCGCGTCCCACACGCGAACGGAGCCGTCGAGGTGGTGCCCGGTGAAGAACGCGGAGCCGTTCGGGCTGAAACCGGCGCAGAAGTTCGAGCCGAGCGTGCGAACAACCGGCGAAACGGGCTGCCCGGTGGCGAGGTCGTACACGCGGGCGCTCCACTGCGGCGTCGCCACCACAGCGCGCGTACCGTCGGGGCTGATCGCCACAGCATCGGCGTGCGACGAGCCGTGCGCCAACCCGGGGCCGACCGGTTCGCCTTTTGCCACGTCGTACAACAGGGCCGCGCGACCCATCGCGCCCACCAACAACCGTATGCCGTCCGGGGTGAACGCGAGGCCACCGTGGGGCACGGCGTTCATCGGCCCGCACGCGCGGATCAGCCGCGCGGTGCGGAAGTCCGAGCCGTACCGCCACAGGCGCAGGGTGCCGTCTCGGCACAACACCGCGACCGTTTCGCCGCGCGGCTGCCACGCCAGTTTGAGGACGTGTGCGCCGGTTCGCCCCTCCGGGCACGTCGGGCGCAACGTGTTCACGTCCCAGCACCGCACCGCGCCGTCGGCGGACCCGGTCACGAGAACCGCGCCGTCCGGACTTAAGCCCGCGCTGGTGTGGTCGCCGGGCACGTGCCCGCGGAACGCCGGCGCGCGGGGGAGCCAAGCGCCCAAAGCGTATCGCACGGCCTCTTCGAGGGCCACGTGCCCGCTCGCGACGGCCGGTTCGAGCGCCGCGGCGAGCACGTGCAGCCCGCGAATCACGTCCCCGCTCTCGCACACGTGCTGGCCGCGGTCGAGCGTGCTCGCGGCCGCGACCGCCAGCGCATTGGCGCGCTCGCGGCGGGTGGTTGCTTCGCTGTCTTCGGCCCACTTGCGCGCCGCGTCGGCCGTCGCCCGCGCGGTCTCGGCCTCGCGCTGCTGCCGGTGCGCCGCCACCAACCCGACCGCGGTGCCCACCGTGACCGCGACGAGCGCCGCGAGCAGCAGCGCGGCCGCCAGCACCGCGCCGCGGTTGCGGCGCACGAACTTGCTCAGCCGGTACCCGC
>JALHNS010000244.1 GCA_022843445.1 Gemmata sp. | reverse complement strand
ACCCCACCGCGCCGCGCCTCGCGGTCGCGCTCAAAACCGGCGTGCGGGTGGTCTCGTTCGAACCGGGCACTCTGGGCCGCGTGCTCGACGACCTGCCCGAGGCGCACGGCCCGCGGCAGGTGGAAGCGCTCGCCTACGACCGCACCGGCGCGCGGCTGGCGACCGGCGACGAGAGCGGCAGCGTGCGCGTGTGGGACGAGGGGCCGAAGGGCCGGTTCGCGCTGGCCCGCGCGCTCACCGGGCACACCGCGAAGGTGGAGGCGCTCGCGTTCAGCCCGAACGGGCGCGCGCTCGCGTCCGGTTCCGACGACCGCACGGTGATCCTCTGGGACCCGCAAGGCGCGCGCGAGCGGCTGGCGCTCACCGGCCACGCGGACCACGTGCGCGACGTGGCGTTCACCGACGACGGTGCGGCACTGGTGAGCGTCAGCCGCGACGGGGGCGTGAAGCGCTGGCGCGCCGACCTGCGCATACCCGGCACCTAGCGCGCGAACGGGCCGCGGGTGGTACCCCGCGGCCCCAATTGAGTATCAGCTTTTCGCGCCGATCCGCGCTCGTTGGACGGGCACGCGGCCGCGCGGGCTACGCGGTAACGAGCGCCAGCGGCGCGGGGCGGTCCAGTCGGAACGCGAGTCGCAACAAGTCGCGCAGGCCCGGTTCGTCGATGCGCTCCAGCGCCTCTTCCAGCGTGACCCACTCGCGCGAGCGGATCGCGCGCTCGGGCCAGTCGTCGCGGGCCTCGGTCACGAGCATGCGAAACACGAGCACGTGCAACTCGCGCCCGTACTTCTCGTAGGCGTAGGTGCCGATCGGTTCGCCCGCGAGCGCTCCGACGAGGCCAGCCTCTTCCCACGCTTCCACCAGCGCCGCTTCGCCCGCGGTGTGCCCGGGGTCGATCTGGCCCTTGGGCACCACCCAGCGCCGCCCGCTGCTCGATGTGACCAAGCACACGCGCCCGTCGCGCACCGGTACCACCGCGGCCTGACGCGCCCAGTTCGGCATGTGGTCGGTTCCGTGCGGAGGGGACTTCCCTATCTTGGCCCGTAACCGGTGTGCGCGTCAAGCGCGGGGGCCGGCGATTCCGCCCGCGGCGCTCGCGCCGCCCCTCAATTCGGCACGCGCCGCCTCATCGCGCCTGCCGGTTTTCCGCGAAAGGGGCCGAATGACCGGTGCGCTGACCGTTCGCGAGGTGATGCAACCGAACCCGGTGGCGGTGGCCCCGTGGTGCCCGGTGCGCGGCGCGCTCGCGGTGATGAACGAGCGCCGCATCGGCGCGGTGCTGGTGCGCGACGCGGCCGGCGCGCTGGTCGGCATCTTCACCGAGCGCGACCTGTTGCGGCGCGTGACCGGCGCGCCCGCGGACTGGCTCGAGTGCCCGGTGGCCGAGTGGATGACGCCGAACCCGCACTCCGTTTCGCCCGACCGCAATTGGGACGAAGTGGCGGCGCAGATGGTGCGGCTGCGCGTGCGCCACTTCCCCGTGATCGAAGCGGGGCGCGTGGTCGGCATCGTTACGTCCGGCGATCTGATGGCGCGGCGCGCCGAGCACCTGAACCAACAGGTGGAAGCTCGCACGGGCGAGGTCAGGCGCGCGCTCGACGAAGTGATGGCGCGCGACGCCGAACTGGCGTACAACCTGCGCGCCGCGGGCCGGCTCCAGCGGCGGCTGCTGCTGCCGCACGCGCCGCCCCCGTGGGACGAACTCGCGTGGGGCGTTCACTACGCACCGCTCGACCACCTCGGCGGCGACTACTACGACGTCGCGCTGCCGAACCCGGACCACTTGGGGCTGCTCGTCGCGGACGCGAGCGGGCACAGCATCGCCGCGGCGCTGGTCGCCATTCTGTCGCGGATCGCGTTCGCGGAGGTGAGCGCGAGCGCGTCGCCGGGCGAGGTGCTTTCGGAGATGAACGACCGGCTGCAAGACTTGGCCGACGGCCGGTTCGTGACCGCGTTCTACGGCGTGCTGAACCGGCGCACGCGCGCGTTCGCCTACGCGAACGCCGGGCACCCGTACCCGCTGCGGTTCGTGGCGCGCACCGGCGCGGTGGAACCGCTCGCGGCGCAGGGCTTCATGCTCGGCATCGTGCCCGGCGAGCGGTACCGCGACCGCACCGTACAGCTCGAACCCGGCGACCGGTTGTGCTTCTACACCGACGGCGTGGTGGAAGCGCGCAACGCGCTGGGCGAAGGGTACGGCACGGATCGCCTCGAGCGCGCGCTCGCCGCGCACGGCCGCTCGGGCGCGGCGGAAGCGTGCGAGCGGCTGATCGCAGACCACACCGCGTTCCGCGGCGGCCACCCGCTCAGCGACGACGTGACGCTCGTGGTCGCCGAGTTGCGCGCCGACCCGTGACGCGGCGCGCTCAGTACCGCAAGACGAAGTCGATGGTGAACCGGTTGCGGAAGATGTCCCGCTTCCCGGCGAACGGGATCTCGAACGCCGCGCCGAACTGCGCGTTCTCCGTGATCTTCACGCGGCCGCCCAGCGCACCGGTCAGCAGCCCGGTGCCCTTCGCCTGACCGCCGAAGTTGATCAGGTCGCGCCCTTCCACCCCCACCGCCCGCGAGTTGCCGTTCGTGGTCGTCAGGAACCAGTTCAGTTCCGCGACCGGGTAGAACCGGTGCAGGTTCAGCACGTCGAAATCCAAGTGCGCGGTCAGCCAGTAGTAGTCGCTGCGCTCCTTGTTCGTGCTGAACGAGTAGCCGGTGCTCAGGATGCCGTTGAAGCTGCCGTACTGGAGATCGCGCAGGAAGTTCTGCGCGTAGCTCACGTAGGGCACCAGCGACAGCGAACCGGTGTCTTGGAACACGCCCTTCGGGCCGGTCGGAATCTGGAACTGCAAGCCGCCGGCCGCAACCGCGCCGGTTTCCTCGCCGCGGTAGAACGTGTACTTCGGCCCGAGCCACAGTTCCGCGAACCCGGTTTCGTCCCGGAACCGCGCCTCGTTGTTCGTGTTCACCGCGATGCCGCCGAGTTTGTGAAACACGAGCGACCAGCGGTCGGTGAACGCGACGCGCGCCTGCGTGCCGAAGAAGTTCACGCGGCCCCCGAAGAAGTCCGGTTGGTCGCTCGGGATGCGCTGGAAGATGAACAGCGGGCGCAGTTCGGTAATCGAGCGCGGGTCTTCCGCGAGGAACGGGTTGCTGATCGGCGAGATGAACCCGTCGAACAGGTGGTCGCTCTTGAACAGCCCGCCGTTGCGGTTGCCGATGATGTCGTTGATGCGGTCGCCGAAGTCGCCGAGTTTCCACGAGCGCCCGCGGGACTTGTCTTCGCCCGTGAGGTCCGAGCGCTTCTTCAGAAACTCGTCGACCGGGTCGGTGGCGCTCGGTTGCGGCGCGGTGCGCGAGACCGCCGCGTGAACTTGGCGGCTCGAAATCGGCACCACCGGTTGTTCGTCACCAGCGCCGTTCGCGGAGACCGGCGCGCCGAACCGCACGCCCCGCGGCGCGTCCGCCTTCGGCGCGTCGTTGAAGCCGACCGGCGCGACCGGTTCCGGGCGCGGCCCTTCGGCGGCGCGCGGCGGCGCGGTGCCCTGAATGGCGACCGGTGCGCCCAACAGCGAGGGGCGCTTCGCGGGCGGCGCGTCGCGCGCAACGGGCGTGCCCGTTTCGCCCGGCGGCAAATCGGTTGGTGGAGAGGGCGCGATCGGTTCGAGCTGCGCGCGGGCGGCGGGCGCGCACAGCGCGAGTACCGCCACCGCGAGCCACGCCGAACGCGGCATGAATCCGACCTCCGTGCCGAGTGCCGACATCCTGTCGGGCATCCGTTCTCATCGACCGCGCGGGCACTCGCGATTGAGCACCTTCACACGAAATACGCGCGCGCCGGGGCAAGTGCGCGAATATAACCGGCTTGGGGAACGCCGTCTCAAGTGTAGGCCGCTCGCTCCGAGAGCGGCCATTGGCGCGTGCTATCGCCTTGTCGGTTGCGCGCGCTGCGGATGGTCGCTCGCGGAGCGAGCGACCTACACTTGAAGAACACACTCGCGGGGGCTTCACATGACGCGTCGAACGAAGGCTGTTGGGTTGGCGTCGGTCGCGCTCGCGGCGCTCGCGGGCGGGCTGGCGAGCGGCTGGTGGGCAGGCGGGCACGAAACCGTCGCCGAGGCCGCCGCGGCGCGCCTGCCGGACGAACTGCCCGCGTTCTTCCGCAACGGCGGCAAGCACCTCGCGCACTTCGCCGTGGACCCGGACCGCTGGAAGAACCGCGAAATGACCTTCCTGCGGCGGTACGAAGAGGGCAACCACTTCCTCGACACCGAAGACCTCGACGGCAAGCAACTCCCCGGCACGCACCGCTACGACGCCCTCAAGATGGTGTACACGGAACTGAAGAAGGAGCCGAACAAGGTCGGCATGTTGCCGTACGCGATCATGGAATACTACGAGCGCCTCACGGTCGGGTTCTACGACTACCGCAAGGCGCAAACGAACCCGTCGATCCCGATGAAGTGCCTCGTGTACGGCGGCACGCTCGCCCACTACACCGGCGACGCCGCGATGCCGCTACACACCACCCGCGACTACGATGGCCGCAACCTGCCCGGCGGCGAGGTGAAGCAGAAGGGCATTCACGCGAAACTCGACGGCTTCCCGGAGAAGAACAAGATTACGCCGGAGGAAGTGTGCCGCGGGCTCGAAGCGAAAAAGCTCGACGACGTGTGGGCGTATGTGAACAAGTTCATTGCGGAGTCGCACACGCACATTCCGAAGTGCTACGAACTGGACGCCGCGGGCGCGTTCGACAAGCCGACCGACGAGAGCCGGGCGTTCGTGCTGGCCCGCGTGCGCGCCGGCGCGCAGTTCACGCTGGACTTGTGGTACAACGCGTGGCTCCGCAGCGAGAAGCTGCCGGGGCACTGGTAACGTTCAACGAGCCGGCAGCGCGAGCGACGGACTTCACTTTAAGAACCGTCGCTCACGCTTCCGGCTCGTCGGAGTGTCACCGCCCCTCGCGCAAGCGATCGCCGAGGAAGTTGTCGAGGTCCGGCACCGCGTAAATCTTCGCCGCGGTGGCCTCTACATCGTAAGGCACGCGGTGCCAGTTCACGTCCCATCCTTCGACCGTGACATAACACGCGCGCCAGTCTTGGTCGCGCGGTTGGCCGACGCTCCCGACGTTGATGATGGTTTTCCGCCCGTCGAACCGCCAGAAGTCGTGAACCTCGGTCGGTGCGAAGAACTCCCACGCGCCCGCGTCGTCGCCCGTTTGCACGAACGCACCGGGCACGTGCGTGTGCCCGCAAAAGCAGTAGCGCTCCATGAGGTCGCCGACGCGCGCCATCTTGCGCTGGTTGTACACGTCTTCGGGAAACAGGTACTCGTTCAGCGGGTTGCGCGGCGAGCCGTGAACGAACAGGAAGTCGCCGGCGCGGTGCGACCGCGGGCGCTCCGCGAGGAAGTTCCACCGGCGCTCGCGGGCCGCGCGCGGTTCGTCCGCCGATTCGAGCCGCGCGCGGTGCCAGAAGATCGCGCGCTCGGCGCTCGCCCCGAATCCGTCCGGGTCGAACATCGCGGCCATGTCGTGATTGCCCAACACCGTCAGGTGCCAATCGAGCGCGCGGTCGAGGCACTCGCACGGGTTCGGGCCGTACCCGAGCACGTCGCCGAGGCAGTAAACGCTGACGATTCCGCGGCGCGCGACGTCGGCGAGTACCGCGTCGAGCGCTTCGAGGTTCGCGTGAACGTCGGAGATGACCGCGAACGTGCTCACAGCACGAGTTCCAGCACCGGGAAGCGGCCCTGTTCTTTGAAGTACCGCGTGTAGAAGGCCATCAGGTGCGGGGCGTCCGTTCCGCACTGCGCCGCGAGCGCCGTCACGCTGCCCTCGGTCAGTTCCAGCGAGAGTTCGCCCAAGAGGGCGAGGCCAGCGGTGAGCGCGTGCTCCGGCTTGGCGACGTAACTGAACATTCCGTTCACGCGCTTCGTGTTCAGCCCTTCGGTACCGAACGCGCCGAGCCGGAAGCACGGGGCGAGTGGGTCCACCTTCTTCACGTCCGCGTAGGTGGCGCAGTCGTAGCCGAACCCGCACGCGATCGGCGCGCCGTGCGAGTCGCGGAGCAGCAGCAGTGCCTCGGCGGGGAAGAACGGGTTGGCGAACAGGTGCGCTTCGAGTTTGTCGTCGGGCAGGCGGATCACCCCGCGGCCCAACTCCGCGATCGCGGGCACGTCTTCGCGCCGGATGCGGTTCATCGGCAGTTTGCTGCGGCTCAACAGGGTCGGCAGTTCGACCGGGTCGGCGCAAAAGTTCACCACCTCGCGCGCGCGCACGAACCCGCGGGCCGTGAAGTAGTGCTGGATGAACGCCCAATCCGCGCGGTACGCGGTAAAGACGCGGGCCAGCCCGCGCCGCTTCGCGTCGCCCAGCGCGGCTTCGAGCAGCGGCCCGGCGATGGCCTCGTGCCCCTTGCGGCACCACGGGAAGCTGACGCGGCCTTGGTCCGGCTCCAGCGCGCAATAGCCCACGACTGCGCCGCCGGTTTCGGCGTAGAACCGTGCGGTCGGGTCGAACGCGCGCGCGCGGGTGCGGCGCTGCACGTCGGCCGCGACCGCGGGCTTGAACCCGGGTAGGGCGTTCGCGGCGACGTTGAAGACGGCGGCCTGCGCGACCTCGTCGCCGGGCAGGAACGTGCGAATGTTCACGACTGTACCTTCCGGGGGCGTGCCCTGATCCTACCTCACGCCCGCCGCGCGCACAATTTTCCGGCGCGCGATTCCGCGCGGCACGCGTTGGGGTTGAACCGCGCGCGCGCCGCCCGGTACCATTTCCCGGCCCGATTCCAGAGGGTTCGAGTTGAACACCACCGACGAACGCACCGCCCCGCCCGAAGCGCCCCCGGACAACCGCCTCGCCCCCGTAGTAAAGCGCGTGGACGTGGTCACCGCGCCGGAACCGGCCCCCGCGCCGACCCGCGCCGCGGTGCTGCCGCTCGTCGCGCTCGTGGCGCTGGGAACCGCGCTGCGCCTCGTCGCCCTGCTCTCGGACCGGTGCCTGTGGATCGACGAGGCGATGCTCGCGCAGAACCTCGTTTCCCGGTCGCCCGCGGAACTGCTCCAACCGCTCGATTACAACCAAGGCGCGCCGGTCGGGTTCCTGCTGCTGTCGAAGGCCGCGCTCGCGGCGTTCGGTTCGGCCGAGTGGGCGCTGCGCCTCGTGCCGTTCGGCGCGTCGCTCGCGGGGCTGGTCGGGTTCGCGTGGCTCGCGCGGCGGCTGCTGCCCGCGAACGGCGGCGCGGTTCTCGCGGTGGCCCTGTTCGCGCTGTCGCCGCACCTCATCAGCTACGCGGCCGAGTGCAAGCAGTACGCCAGCGACGCGAGCATCGCCATCGGCCTGCTCGCGTGCGCGCTACCGCTGTTGGAGGGCACCGGCGGGCGCGGGCGGTACGCGCTCTTCGCGGTGGCGGGCGCGGGGGCGGTGTGGTTCTCGCACCCGGCGGCCTTCGTGCTCGCGGGCCTCGGCTCGGCGCTCCTGCTGAGGGAACTGGCGGCCCGCGACCGGGCGAAGCTGCGCGCAACGGCGCTCTCGGTGGGCGCGTGGCTCGTGAGCTTCGCCGCGTGCTACTTCCTGTGCCTGAAGCAACTCAGCGCGAACGAGTACCTCACCGGTTACTGGGCCGACCACTTCGTGCCGCGCACGCTCGGCGCAGCGAGTTGGCTGGTGGACCACCTGATCGCGCTATTCGAACTGCCCGGCGGGTTCGGCGGGCCGGCGGTGCCGCTCGCGGGGTTCGCGGCGCTACTCGCCCTCGTCGGGCTGGTGGAATTCGCGCGCGCGAACCGGTGGCTGGCGCTCGCGCTGGTGGGGCCGGTGGCGTTCCTGCTGTGCGCCGCGGCGCTGCACAAGTACCCGTTCGGCGGACGGCTCGCGCTGTTCGCGGTGCCCGTCGCGGTACTGCTCGCGGCCCGCGGCGCGTTGGCGCTGTACGTCGCGGTCCGGCCCGCCAACCGGCTCGCGGCGGTCGGACTCGTGGTGCTTCTGGTCGGCACCGGGGCGTGGCAAGCGGCCGAAGTACTGCGCCGCCCGGCGCGCTTGGAGCAGCTCGCGCCGGTGCTGGAGCGCGTCCGCGCCGAGATGAAGCCGGGCGACCGGGCGTACGTGTACTACGGCGCGGTGCCCGCCTTCACCTTCTACACGCGCGCCCGCGCGCTGCCCGCGGCGGTGGAACTGGGTACCGAGCACCGCGACGACCCGACCGGCTACCGCTCCGAAGTGGCCCGGCTCCGCGGGCGCGTGTGGGTGTTCTTCAGCCACCCGCACAAGCACGAGGAAACGCTGATTCGCGAGCTCCTCGACGCCCGCGGCCCGCGGCTGTGCGAGTTGAAGGACCGCGGCGCGGCGGCGTGGCTGTACGAGTTGCCGGAGTAGGAGGGCTGTAAGCGACCGCGCCCCGCGGCACCCTTCAATTGGGTGCCGCGGGGCGCGTGCAGTTCAGGTGAGTGCCGAGGAGAGGACTTGAACCTCCACGCCCTTGCGAGCGCTAGAACCTGAATCTAGTGCGTCTGCCAATTCCGCCACCTCGGCTCTACACGCTATCTTAAAGCCCGGTGGCGGAACGTCAAGGCACCGATCGCGCGCGAATTCGGCGGGCTACCGGTCGCCCGGCCCCATCGGGCCGGTGCCCGGCCCCGTCGGCCCGGTGCCGGGTTTGGGCGGTTCCGGTGCCACGAGGGGAATGTCGATGCTCGCGGGCGGGATCGTGGTCGCGTACTCGAACCACTCCGCTGCCAGCGCCTTCATCCGCGCCGGGTCCGCGGGGCCGCCCGGCACGCTGCTCAGTTTGAACGCGCGAACGAACGCCGCGAGCGAGGTCTTGCCGTCGATGGGCAGGTCGCGCGGCAACTTGTTCAGTTCGTCCAGATAGGCCTTCAGTTCGGGCTGCTTGGCACGGGCGAGGAAGTAGTAGAGCGACCACGCGGTGGCTTGCGCTTTCAGTTCGAGGCGCTCGCGCGCCTTGCGCGCGGCGACCACCGGGTCTTCGGTGCCGGGTTGCGCGCCGGGGACCACCGGGCCTTCGCCGTCGCGCCCGCCGGGCGGTCCGAGGGAACTGCCCGGCCCGGGCGGCCCGAGGGAACTGCCCGGTCCGGTCGGCCCGAGGGAACTGCCCGGCCCCATCGGGCCGAGCGGCCCCATCGGGCCGATCGGACCCTTCGGCGCGACCTTCTTCTTGGGCGGGGCCGGGTCCGGGTCGAGGGCGGTTTTCGCGCCGGTGAAGTACGCGTCGGTGAGCACGTTCTCGAGCACCTTGGCGCGGTCCGCGTTCAGCTCCTTGTGCTCGTCGAGGTCGCGCAGGGCGCGCTGGAGCAGGTAGTTCGGCACGCCGTAGCCGGTGCCCATGGCGACGCTCATGTACGGCTTGTCGTCGTCGCCCATCTTGAGGAACAGCGGGCCGCGGGGGCGCGCGAAGTAGTTCACCGTCCCGTTCGCGAACCATTCCGGGAGCGTGACGTGCGCGGGCAGCCCGCCGGTGGCGAACAGCAACTGGCGCGACCCCTCGCGGCTGATGGCGGCCACTTCGGCCTCTTCGGCCATCAGCTTCTCGATCAGCCCGAGCGTGCTGAGCCGGGCCACATCGTCGGGCTTGGCCGCGCCGTCTTTGCCGGTGGCGTCCAGTTTGTCCGGCAGCGTGCCGGCGAGGATCGAGTCGCGGTTCAGCCCCTTGGCGAACGTCTGCTGGTTCTGGCGGATGAACGTGCGGCCCACGTCGTCGGACCGCTCGGGGGCGAGCAGCAGCACGCCGTGCTCGGGCGCGTAGAAGGCGTCGCCGGGCCCGGGCAGCACGTCGAGCACGGCGCGCAGTTTGGGCACGTTCGCGGTCTGCTCGGGGAGCACCGCGACCAGCGGCTTCTCCGGCACCGGCAGCGCCACGCCGCGGGTGGCGTGCAGCAGGTAGAACGCGATGAAGTGGTCGTTCAACTGGCGGCTGCGGCGGCGGATCTCGAGCTCCGACGAGTCCCACGAAACGACGGTGTAGTGGCCCTCGGTGCGGTTCGCCTTGGCGTCCAGTTTCGCCATCCAGTCGGGCCCGTCGCTGGGCAGTTTCGCGGGGCCGAGCACCTGCTTGGACACCGCGCCCCACGCGGTCACGAACGCTTGGGCGTCGCGCGGCAGGGTCAATTTCTTCTCGGCGGCGACCGCGAGCAGTTCGGTGGCGAAGGTGAGCGCGTCTTTGGGCGCCTGGCCCACGGGCACCACCGTTTCGCGGATGTGGCCCACTTCCAGCGCCATGAGCAGTGCGTCGTAGAGCAGTTGCGGGTCCTTCTTGTCTTTGAGCCAGAGCGCGTACTTGTCGCGCATCTGGGTGAGCCGGGTCTTCTTCGGCCCGGGCACGGCTAGCAGTTCGCCGTAGAACTGGATCTGGGTACTATCGACGAACAGGTTCGCGCGGAGCGTGGTGCCGTGGAGCGGGACCGCGATCTTGCGGTACCGCGGGTTCCGCTCGGCGCTGTACGCCTTTTTCGGGTCCAGCGGCACTTCGAGCAGTTCGGTTTCGAGGGGCACCACCACCACGACGGACCGCGCGTGCTCGTGTTCGCCCGCGGGCGCGCTGGGGGTCCCGCCGCCGGGGGGCATCGGGCCGCTGCC